>JACQJQ010000095.1 GCA_016204945.1 Elusimicrobiota bacterium | reverse complement strand
GTCCAGCATGAGACCGACCACCTCAACGGGCTCGTTTACCTCGACCGCATGGACGGCCTCAAAACCCTCTCTTACATGAGCGAGCTGGGCCGCGCCGGCGCCAAAGGCGGCTGAGCCCCCATGGCCGTCGCGATCGAGACGAGAGGCCTCACCAAGGACTACCGTTCCCCTCTCAAGGAGCCGGGCCTGTGGGGCGGCGTCAAGTCCCTCTTCGACCGCAAGTACAAGGACACGCGCGCCGTCGACGCGGTGTCCTTCCGCATCGAGGAAGGCGAGCTCGTCGGTTTCCTGGGCGCCAACGGCGCCGGCAAGACGACCACGCTCAAGATGCTCTCCGGCCTGCTGACGCCGACCGCGGGCTCCGCGACGGCCCTGGGTCGCGTGCCCTGGAAACGGGAGGCCGACTTCCAGCGCTCGATCTCGCTCGTCATGGGCCAGCGCTCCCAGTTATGGTGGGAGATCCCCGCCTACGAAACGTTCAAGCTCAACCAGGCGATCTACGGCCTGTCCGACAAGGACTTCCGGGAACACCTCGACGAGCTTGTCGACCTGCTCGGCTTGGGCGAGCACTTGTCCGTTCCGGTCAAGAAGCTCTCGCTCGGCCAGCGCATGCGCGCGGAACTGGCGGCCGCGCTCCTGCACCGTCCGCGCCTGCTGCTGCTCGATGAGCCCACGATCGGTCTCGACGTCGTGATGCAGAAAAACGTGCGGGAGTTCATCAAGGCGTACAACAAGCGCTCGGGCGCGACGATCATGCTCACGAGCCACAACATGACCGACGTCGTCGAACTGTGCCGGCGCGTCATCGTGATCGAAAAAGGCCGCCTGCTCTACGACGGCGCGCTCGACCGGCTCGTGGAGCGCTATGCCGACCATAAAATCCTCCGCGCGCGCTTCACCGCCGCCGTCGATCCCGCCGAGCTGGCAGAGTTGGGCGTCGTAGTCAAATACGAGGATATGACCGTCTCGCTCGAGGTCCCGCGCGTGAAAATAGCCGCCAGCGCGGCGGCCCTTCTCCGCACCCATCCCGTGGCCGACCTCAACGTGGAGGAGGTCGCCATCGACGACATCGTGCGCCGCCTGTTCTCGCATATATGAAGACGTACTGGGTCGCGTATCAGATCGCGCTCCAGGAGACCCTGCAGCGCCGCTCGACCTTGATCATGGATCGCCTCGGCGGCTTCGCCGTCGTGGTGAGCCTGTACTCGTTCTGGACGGCCCTGATCGGCGACAAGGCGACGTTTCTCGGCTACACGCGCGCCGAGATGCTGACCTACGTCCTGGCGCTCAACATTCTGCGCTCGTTCGTGTTCACCGGCCGCGGCTGGCAGCTGGTCGGCGAGATCTCAAGCGGAAGGATCTCGTCTTATCTCATCAGGCCCCTCAGTTATCACGGCTACGCCCTGGCCCTCGACCTGGCGCAAAAAACGATACATGTCGCGGCGGCCGCTCTCGAGGTCGGCCTTCTCGTCCTCTGCGTCCGCGGCGAGCTGTTCCTACCCCAAGACCCGGCGACCTGGGTTTTATTCGGCGTCGCGGCGCTTCTGTCCTCTCTTCTATTTTTCTTCCTCGAGTTCATGATCAGCTCTCTCGCCTTTTGGACCTCGGAGTCCGGAGGCCCCCTGTTCTGCTTCGAGTTGTTCCTGCAGTTCGCGGCCGGCGCCTTTTTCCCCCTCGACGTCCTGCCGGCGGCGCTGCGCCGGGCGCTCGAGGCGACGCCGTTTCCCTACATGGTTTATTTCCCGGTCAGAATCTTTCTCGAGAAGGTCCCGCCGCTCGAGGGCATGCGCATGCTCAGCATGGAGGCGTTGTGGCTCGCGGCCGCGTACGCCGCGGCGACGACGGTCTGGAAGCGCGGCATGCGCTCATACGCCGCGGAGGGCGGATGAAGGCGCTGCTCGCCAAATACGGCCGGATATGGCTACGCACCTCCGCGATGGCGCTGCAGGCCCAGCTCACCTACCGCCTGGGCTCCTTCGGCTTTCTTCTCGGGAAGATGATCCGCCTGTTCTTTTTCTTCGCCTTCATGGCCGCCGTGTTCCAGCACGTCGAGACCGTGGCCGGCTACTCGCTCGTCGAGACGGCCTTGTTCTTCATGACCTTCAACCTCATCGACATGACCGCGCAAATCCTCTTTCGCTGCGTGTACGGCGCGCGGCGCACGGTCAATGAGGGAGACTTCGACTTCTACCTCGTGCAGCCCTGCTCCCCGTTGTTCCGCATGACGTGCTCGACCGTGGACTTTCTCGACGTCGTCACGATCATCCCGGTCATCGTGATGACCGGGATGGTCTTCGCGCGCCTGCCGCCGCTCGGCTGGGAAAATTACGCCGCGTACGGCCTTCTGATGGTCAACGGCGTGGGCCTCATCTACGCGATCCACATACTCGTGGCGGCGCTCGCCGTGCGCACGCAGGAGCTCGAGAGCGCCATTTGGATCTATCGCGACGTGATGTTCATGGGCAAGTTCCCCATGGACGTCTACGCGCCCGCCGTGCGCTGGGCGCTGACCGTGGGCATTCCGATCGCGGTAATGACCACGTTTCCCGCCAAAGCTTTGCTCGGCCGGCTGTCCGCGGGCTGGGTCGTCTACGCCTTGGCGCTGACGGCGGCGGCATTGCCATTGTCTTGGATGTTTTGGCGCGCTTCCGTCGCCCGCTACACCTCGAGCTCCAGCTGAAATAACGCCGTAACCGCCGCACGCTATCCTGCGTTCCGATGGATAAAACTCAGCGCGCCCACGCCCGTTGGCCGAGCGACCTCGTCGTCGAGGTGTTCAGCGGCCCCGTGGGCGGCGTGCGCATCGGAGAAGGGCAGCTGCTCGACCTCAGCCTCAGCGGCTGCCTCCTGCGCGTGCGCGGCGAGCTGAAAACCGGCGCGACCTACCGCATCCGGGTCACCTGGAAGGAGGGCGCGCTCGATCTGCCCGGACGCGTGGCCCGCGACGCCGGCCGCCCCGGCAAGGACCCCGCCGCCCGCCGATACGGGCTCGCCTTCAACCTAACCTACGACCAGGAGAAAGCGCTCATGCGCCTCATCGACCTCGTCCGCCGCACCAACAAGCCCGACGACACGGGCTTCATGAGCTCCTACTGGGGCTAGGCGATATCCAGGGAAGAAACGCGGAAGGTCGGGGAGCCGAACGGGCCTTGGAAAGTCAGGTCGGAGGCCACGCCGTCGACGCGGGACAGTAAATCCAGGAGGTTGCCTGAAATCATGGCGCCCTTGACGGAGCCGGCGAGGCGGCCGTTTTCGATCGACAGGCCGGAGGCGCCGATGGAGAATGCGCCGGAAACGGGGTCGACCATGTGCATGCCGAGAACATCGGAGACCAGGAGGCCGGAACGGGTGTCGGCGATCAGCGCCTCGCGGCTCGCCGCGCCGGGCGCCACGTAAAGATTCGACGGACCGGGGGCGGGAGGGCTCCCATAGGAAGCGCGGTAAGCGCAGCCGTTCGAAGCCGATCCCTCCCGCGCCGCCGTGGAGGCGTCATGGAAGAATTCGCGCAGGATGCCCCTCTCGATCACGGCCTTGTCGCGCGTCGGAAGGCCCTCAGCGTCGAAGAGGGCCGAGCCGAGGCCCCCGGGACGCCGCGGATCGTCTCGCAGCGTGACCAGCGGGGAGGCGACCGTCTTTCCCAGCCTTCCGGCCAATAACGATCGCCCCCCCTGGACCTCGTCCGCCGAGAGCATCGCGGCCAGCAGCTCGAGGAACTCTCCCGCGATCCAGGGTTCGAAAAGCACGGCGCGCTTGCCGCCCTTGATCCGCCGGGCGCCCAGGAGCGCGCAGGCGCGCAGACCGGCCTCGCGGCCGGCCGCGGAGAAATCGACGTCCGCCGCGCGGCGCTCGGCCCGATATCCTTCCCCGAGCCGGGCCTCCGCTCCGGACTCGGCGGCGGCGACAATCGAGACGCAGGCCGAGCCGCCGCGGGAGCGGGCGAACAGCCCGCTCGTGCCGGCGACGACGACGGTCTCGCGTCGTTCCGAATACTCGCCGCGCATGATTTTGACGCCCCGCGCCGAGGCCGCGGCCTCGGCTTCCAGAAGGCGCGACTCGACCGTCTCCCAAGACGCGCCGAACAAGGCCTCATCCCACAAGGCCGCGGCGAACGCCTCATCCTCCGCGGGGGCCTGCGGTCCCGGCAGCGCCCGGCGCGC
>JACQJQ010000101.1 GCA_016204945.1 Elusimicrobiota bacterium | reverse complement strand
GGTTCGCGACGTCACCGAGCCGATCGCGATCATCGAGGCCGCCAAGAACCACGACTTCGTCATCAAGGTCGTCGGCGGCGGCATCTCCGGCCAGGCCGGGGCCGCGCGGCACGCGATTTCGCGCGCGCTCGTCAAGCTCGACGAGAAGCACAAGAAGACTCTTCGCGCCGCCGGCTTCCTGACCCGCGACCCCCGCATGGTCGAGCGCAAGAAGCCCGGCCAGCCGAAGGCGCGCAAGCGCTTCCAGTTCTCGAAGCGTTGATCGAGACGATCAAGATTCGGGGCCTAGCCCGTCTCGCCGCGGCGATATTCGCCGGGTGGAGCGGGCTGGCCGCTTTTAAGGGGGTCTACGACCTCCTGGGGGGCGAGCCGGAGGCCAATCTGTACGCTCCCAAGGCTTGGGCTTTCGTCACGCGCGCCCAGTGGACTCGTTTCGCGCTTTTTGAGCTCGCGTATGGGCTTTCCTGCGTCGCGCTGTCCTGGTATTGCCTGCGCTGGTCCCGGCGCCTGCCGGAGACCATCCAGCGCCAGCCGAAGCCCGAATTCGACCTGTTCTGATGATGAAGGTCGGCTGCGTCGGCTACCCGATCGGACGGGACCGCTACTGGCGGTCGCTGTCCTTCGTGGAAACCGACACGGGGAAGGGTCTTCCCCGGCTCGAGACCTTGGCCTCCTGGCGCGCGGATATTCCCGCCGGGGGGGAAGCCGCCCTCCAGGCCTTGCGGACGATTACGCACGGTCCCGAGGAACGCGGTTTCCCGGCCGCCGGGCGAAGGCTTCCGAAGAGGAGGCAGGCTCTATGCGGGGCCTTTCGAGAGAGCCTGGAGGTCCATGAGGCCTGGATGGCCACAAGGGTGGCTGCAGGGGCCCTGGGAGCCCAGGTCGTGGTATTCGAGACCCCGCCGTCCTTTCAGCCCGGCTCGGACCGCGCGCGCGATATGTACCGGTTTTTCAAGAATATCTCGCGGGGCAAGCTCTCCCTCGTCTGGCACCCGAGGGCGGGCGAGTGGTCCTCCCTCGCGGACAGGGTGTGCGCCGAGCTCGGCTTGATTCGGGCCTTCGATCCCCTGCGCCAGCCGCCGCCCCGGAAAGGAGCGTTCCTGTATATGCGCCCCTCCGTCGCGCGCATGGGGGGGCTGAGTGTGGACAATATGGCCACAATCGCCGCCGCGAGCGCCGGCGTCCCGGCCTACGTGGCGCTGGCTCACCGGGCGTCCTTCCGCGACTCCGAGAGGCTCAAGGAGATCCTGGGTTCGAAGAGGGCGCGGTGACCTTCTGGTCGACGCTGCGGGTCTCCTGGCAGGCTCTCAAGACCCGCCGCAAGATGAACCGGCAGTTCGGCCGGCGCGAGGACCCGTTTTCCTACGCGGCGTCCCCCTACGAGGCCGCCCGCCTGGAAGCGATGGACGCGGCGCTCGGGGCCGGAACTCTCGGGGCGGTGCTGGAGGCGGGCTGCGCCGAAGGGCATTTCACCGAAAAACTGGCGCGGCGCTCATCGCGGATCGTGGCCGTGGACATCTCGGCCGTCGCCCTGTCGCGGGCCCGGCGGCGCGCGCCCGGAGCCGTCTTCATCGAGGCGGATCTGCTGGCTTGGGGGCCCGGCGCGGAACGCTTCGACGCGGTCGTCCTCGGGGACGTTCTCTACTACCTCGACCGCCCCGGCGTCGCGGCTGAATTCGCGGCGCTGTTTCCGCGAGTCGCGTCCTGGCTCAAGCCCGGCGGGCGCCTGCTGCTCGCGCACGGCTTTTCGGGCGCAGGCGAGCTGGCGCACCGCCGTTCCTTCCGGGCGCGCTTCGAGGCGGCGGGTCTCGCGCTTGCCGCCGAGACGACGCTGGACGCCGACCGCGGCGGCGTCCGCTGCCTGCTGTCGTCTCTCGAGAAAATTTAATAGACTGCTCCCTGCATGCGGAGAAGCGCTGCGGAAAGCCTGAAGGGCCAGACGGACACGCTCGTGGCGGCGGCCACCGCCGCCGCGGCTTGGTTTCGTCGTCCCGCCCCCTCGGCCCTGTCGGCCGCGCGCACCGCGCGCCTGCGCGCCTTGGGTTGGCGCGAGGCGGCCGTGCTCGCCCATAGGACCTTGCGCGGCTTCGCCAAGGCCGACGCCGCGGACGCCTCTTTCGCCCTGGGCGAGGCCGCCCTGCACGCGGCGCAGGCCGTGTCCGAGGCCGCGCGCTACGAGGTCGAGCCGGATTCCGGCCTGCTGAAAACGGCCGAGGCCGTGCGCGAGGCGGCCAAGGCTCTCGCCGCCGCCGCGGCGGGCCGCGGCAAGAGCCGCGCCGACGCGCTCGTCCTCGCGAAGAAGTGGGCGGGAGAGGCGGAGCGCCTGCGCCGCTTGACGCGTATGGACGCCATCGAGGACCCGTCCTTGATGAGTTCCCTCAAGCGCGAGACCGTGTCCCAGCGGCTGTCCAACGCCGCCGAGGCCGTGCAGCAGGCCTGCGACGCCCTGACGGGAGAGTTGATCGGATGAGGACCTCCCGTTGGATCGGGATCGCGGCGGTCCTGTTCGCGGCGCGCGCCCTCGCCGCGGAGCCGATCAGGATCCGGGTCTATCACACCAACGACGTGCACGGCTGGATCATGCCGCGACCGGATAAATTCCAGACGAGCCGCGCGATCGGCGGCGCGGCGGCCCTCGCCGCCTTGATCGGCAAGGAGACCGGCCCCAAGCTCGTGCTCGACGCGGGCGACTGGTGGCAGGGCACGCCCGAGGGCTCCCTGACGAAGGGGGAGGCCGTCGCCGACGCGTTCAACGCGATCGGCTACGACGCGATCGTGATCGGCAATCACGAATACGACGCGGGCGCCGACTCGCTGCGCTCCTTGATCGGGAAGATGAAGATGCCCGTGCTCTCGGCCAACACCTTCGGCGAGGACGGGAAGCTCGTTCCGTGGGTCCGGCCTTGGATCGTCAAGGAGGTCGCGGGCGTCAAGATCGGCATCTTCGGCCTGACGACCTCGAACATGCGCGGGCTCGCCTTCAAGAAGAACATCGCGGGCCTCGACTTCCGCTCCGAGGCGGACGCGGCGCGCGAGGCGGTGAGGGCGCTCAAAAAGGCGGGCGCTACGGTGATCATCGCGGTCACGCACATCGGCCTGGAGGGCGAAAACAGCCGGCTTCCCGGCGACCAGACGCTCGCGCGCGAGGCGCCCGGCATCGACCTCATCGTGGGCGGCCACTCGCACACTTTTCTCAGCCGTCCGATCCGCAGCGGAGAGACCTTGATCGTGCAGGCGGGCGCCTACCTGGTGAAGGCCGGGCGCGCGACGCTCGAGATCGACCCGAAAACGAAAAAGGCGATCGCGTCCTCCGACGAGCTCATCGACTTGTGGCCCGACCGCGTCGGCGAGGACTCCGCGGTCAAGGCGATCGTCGCCGGACACGCGCAAGCCGTCGGAAAAATATTCGAGACCGTGATCGCGACCGCGTCCGTCCCGCTGAGCCGGGAGGCGGACCGCGAGAGCGCCCTCGGCGACTGGATGGCGGACTGCTACCGCGAAAGCCTCGGCGTCGACGCCGCCCTGCAGAACGGTGGCGGCATCCGCGCCGACATTCCCGCCGGCCCCGTGACCCTGCGGTCGATCTTCAATGTGATGCCGTTCGACAACGCCCTCGTCAAGCTGAACATGAAGGGCGCGGATCTGCGCGCCGTGTTCGACCACGGCGTCGGCGTCGGGCGCATCGCCCAGTTTTCCGGCGCGAACATCGAGTATTACCGGCCGAAGCCCGCGGGCGAGCGGATCGCCGCGGCTTCCGTGCGCGGCGATCCGCTCGACGACGCGAAGATCTACTCGATCGCGACCCTGGATTTCCTGACGAGCGGGGGCGACGGCTACGGCGTCTTCGACCGCTTCGTCTCGTCGGAGGCGACGGGAGCGCTCGCGCGCGACGTGCTCGACGAGTGCGCCCGCCGGCAAGGCGTGATCTCGGCGCCCGCGACCGGGCGCCTGAAGCTGAGGGAGAACTGACATGGTGTTCAAAGACGCGCGGGCCAAAGTCGAGAAGGGCTGGACCACCACGAAGAAGCTTCTCGCTCTCATGAGCGTGTGGGGGCTGTTCTTCAGCCTGATCACCATCGGGCATCTGTCGGTCGCCTTCGACTACGACGACACCCTCGTCGATCCCGCGAAGGCCTACGAGAAGGCCTCCGGCTCCGCCATCCAGCGCGGCAGCCCGATCTACTGGGCCGCGCTCAACAACGCCTATGACCTCGAGAAGATCAAGTACGTCCCGTTCACCATCGCCTGCGTCCTGCGTGGCCTGGGCTTCCGGGTCCTGATCATGGCCGAGCGGCAGGGCGCCGACGGCGCCGCGCTGAAGAAAGAATGGCGCAAGCTGGCGCCGCGCTCCTTCATCTTCACGCCCGACCCGACGGCCAAGCACCTGCACATGCAGGAGGGCCACTACGTCGCGTTCTTCGGCGACAGCGATCAGGACATGCTCGAGGCCCGGAAGGCGAACGTCCTCGGCGTGCGCGTTCGGCGCGGCAAGCGCTCGGCCGGGAGCGGGCGGTACTCCCCGGGAGGGCTGGGGGAGGTCGTCATCCCGTTGTCGCAGTTTTGAGTCCCCCGGCCCCATTGACAGTCCGCGCGCGATGGGGTAGAATCCCTGGGACGTTCGAAGTGCCGCGTATGTGGCCATTTTGGCCACAATTGGAGACAAAATGGCTTCCGCCTTGCGCCGTCCCCTGATCGCCGGGAACTGGAAGATGAACCTGACCTTGGCCCAGTCCGTCGATCTGGCCAAGCTCGTCTCCGGCGGGTTCGGATCGGCCTCGGGGGAGGTCGCCGTGTGCGTGCCGTTCACCGCGATCACGGTCGTGGGTGAAATCCTCAAGGGGACGGGCGTGCGCTTGGGCGGCCAGGATTGCCATTGGGAGGCTTCCGGCGCCTTCACCGGCGAAATTTCGGCGGGCCAGCTTCGCGACGCCGGCTGCCAGATGGTCATCATCGGCCACAGCGAACGCCGGAGGCTCTTCGGCGAGACCGACGAGCACGTCAATAAGAAGCTCGGCGCGGCGCTCAAGTGCGGCCTGACGCCGATCGTGTGCGTGGGCGAGACCCTGGAGGAGCGCGAGACGCAGAAGACTTGGCGCGTGCTCGAAACCCAGATCGCGGGCGGCCTGAAGGGCTTCGCGCCCTCCGAGCTCGCGCAGGCCGTCGTGGCCTACGAGCCCGTGTGGGCCATCGGCACCGGCAAGACGGCGTCACCCGCGCAGGCGCAGGAGGCGCATCTGTTCATCCGTTCCCAACTGAAGAAAGTCCACGGCGGGAGCTTCGCCGCGGGCTGCCGCATCCTCTACGGCGGCTCCGTCACCGCCGACAACGTGGACAGCCTGATGGCCCAGGCCGACGTCGATGGCGCGCTCGTCGGCGGCGCCAGCCTCAAGAAGGACTTTCTGCGCATCATGGGCTTTCGCGCGGCATGACGAGTCCCGCTTTCATCGAAGGCCTGGCGGGCGAGATCGAGAAGCGCCTGAAGCGCTCGAAGCTCGCCATTCCCGTGGGCGTTTCCAACCGGCATTGCCATCTGACCGAGGAGCACTTCAAGATTTTGTTCGGTCCCGGCGCCGCGCCGAGAAAAATCAAGAATATCAAGCAGCCCGGCTTCTACGCGGCGGAGGAGACCATCGACGTCATGGGCCCCAAGGGTATTCTCCGGAAAATCCGCCTGGTGGCCCCCTACCGCGCCCACACCCAGATCGAACTCGCCGCGACCGACGCGATCGGCATCGGCCTCAACCCGCCGGTGCGCGAATCCGGCGACGTCAAGGGATCGGCGGGCGCCGTTCTCATCGGTCCCGCGGGGCGGGTGGAGATCCGGGAGGGCGTCATCGTCGCCCGGCGCCACCTGCATTTCAGCCCCGGCGAGGCCGGGAGCCTGGCCGTCGCCCCCGGAGAGGTCGTGCGCGTCCGCGCCGGGACCGGCGGAGGACGATCGGCCGTTTTCGAAGACGTGGTCGTGCGCGTGTCGGACAAGTACAGCCTTGAGTTTCATGTGGACACCGACGAGGCCAATGCCGCCGGGCTGAAGACCGGCGACGTCGTACACATCGCGTAAGGAGAACACGAATGAACGCACTCGGAATGATCGAGACCCGCGGCCTGATCGCCTGCGTCGAGGCCGCCGACGCCGCCGTGAAAGCCGCCGACGTCCGCATCGTCGGCTACGAAAAAGTCGGCACCGGACTGGTGACCGTGCTGTTCCGCGGGGAAGTGGCCGCCTGCAAGGCCGCCTGCGACTCGGGCGCCGCCGCCGCCCAGAAGGTCGGCGAGCTGATCGCCGTTCACGTGATCCCGCAGCCGCACCCGGACCTCGAGGGCAAGATGCCGATCTCCTCCCCCGAGACCATGGCGCGCAAGAAGTAGGAGACCAAGATGATCTTCGCCCGCGTCACGGGCACCGTCGTCTGCACGTTGAAAGATGAAAAGCTGGTCGGCTCCAAGCTGCTGCTGGTTCAGCCCGTGGATCTGGCCGGCTCTTCAAAGGGCAACCCCCTCGTCGCCGTCGATTCCGTGGGCGCCGGCGAGGGGGAGCTCGTTCTTCTGGTGCAGGGGTCGAGTGCAAGACAGACAACGCGCACCGAAGGACGGCCGGTCGACGCGGTGATCTTCGCGATCGTCGACACGGTCGAACAGTCGGGCAAGACGGCATTCAAGAAATCCGAGGACGCGAATGCAAAGTGAAGAAATCGCAAGCATCGTGTCCGAGGTGTTGAAGAGGTTAAGCGCAAAGGAACTGGACGGAGTCGTCGCGCCGCCGTCGGCGCCCGGAAGGTCGCCCAATCCGTTGCCGTTCGATTCCGTCCTGTATTCTTCCGTCGACGCCGCCGTTCAGGCCGCGGTCGCCGCCCAAGGCGAATTTCAGGACCTTGGTCTCGAAATTCGGCGCGAAGTGATCCGCGCCATGCGCAAGGCCGCCGTTTCCAACGCCGAGCGCCTAGCGAAGATGGCGGTCGAGGAGACCGGCATGGGCCGCTGGGAGGACAAGGTCCAGAAGAACCTGGTGTGCGCCACCCGCACCCCGGGCGTCGAGGACCTGGTTTCCCGCGCCTACACGGGCGACAAGGGCCTCACTTTGGTGGAGTACGCCCCCTACGGAGTGGTTGCCGCGATCACGCCGTCGACCAACCCGGCCGCGACCATCATCAACAACGCCATCTCCATCCTCTCCGCCGGGAACTCCGTCGTTTTCGCGCCGCACCCCGCGTCCTTCAAGGTCTGCCTGGAAACGATGCGCCTCCTGTCCGCCGCCGCCGTCGCCGCCGGCGCGCCGAAAGCGCTGATCGCGACCTACGACAAGCCGTCGCAAGACAATACCCGCGCCCTGCTCGGGCATCCCGATGCGCGCGTGAACATGGTCACCGGCGGCCCCGCGATCGTGAAGGTCGCGATGACGGTCGGCAAGACCTGCAAGACCATCGCCGCCGGGCCGGGCAATCCGCCCGTCGTCGTGGACGAGACCGCCGATTTTCCGAAATGCGCGCAGGACATCATCTTCGGCGCGTCATTCGACAACAATGTTCTTTGCACGGCGGAAAAAGAGGTCATCGTCACCGCCGCGGCCCGCGATCGCTTTCTCGCGGGAATGCGCGGCGATCCTCGCGCTTTCGAGCTCAACGAGGCTCAGACGGAACAACTCGTCAAGCTCGTTATTAAGGCGGGAGGACGTGGATGCAAGGATCCAGTTCTCAATCGTGACTATGTCGGTAAAGACGCATCGGTCTTGGCCAAAGGAATAGGTTTGGAGATTCCCCGGGAAGCGCGGCTTCTTTGGGCCGCGGTGCCCAACGACCATGCGCTGGTGTGGACCGAACAACTCATGCCCTTTTTACCCGTCACCGTCGCCCGCGACGTGGACGCGGCCATCGAGCTCGCGGCCGCCGCGGAGGGAGGCCATCGCCACACCGCCGCGATGCACTCGACCCACGTGGGCCATTTGACGAAGATGGCGCGCCGCATGCAGTGCTCGATCTTCGTCAAGAACGCGCCCACTTTGTACGGGCTCGGCCTCGGCGAAGGCTACGCCACGATGTCGATCGGCACGCCGACCGGCGACGGGCTGACCAAGGCCTCTCATTTCGCGCGCCCGCTGCACTGCGCGCTCGTCGGATACTTCCGGATCGCTTAAAGGAGAATCATGCTCGCCAACCTCGCCGTCGGATTTCTCGAATCATCCTCGATCGCCAGGGGCATCGAGGCGACGGACGCCATGGTCAAGATGGCGCAGGTCAAGCTGGCGAAGACGACGATCGTCGCGCGCGGCAAGTACGTCATCTTCGTCTCCGGCGCGCAGGGCGAGGTCGAGAGCTCGATGCGGGCGGGACGCGAGGTCTTGGGCAAGACGCTCGTCGACGAAGTGCTCATTCGCAACGTCCATAACCAGGTCGTCGCCGCCCTCGACAAGCGCGTTTCCGTCGAGGTTCTCGGCGCGGTCGGCGTCATCGAGACCAAGGAGGCGATCGCGGCCGTGCTCGCGGCCGACGCCGCGGCGAAGGCCGCCAACGTCCACCTGATCGAGGTGAAGACCGTCGTCGGCGGCGGCAAGGGCTACGTCTCCCTGTGCGGCAGCGTCGGCGACGTGCGCACTGCGGTCGCGGCGGGAATCAGCGCGATCAAGAAGGAACTGCTGGTCACCCACGCGATCATCCCCCAGGCCGATCCCCAACTGCTCGCGACGGTGGGAAAATAACGATGAGAGTCGTCGTCGGCTCCGATCACGGAGGCTTCGCGGCCAAGGATTTCGTCAAGAAGACGATCCAGAAGCTCGGCCACGAGGTCGTGGATTTCGGCTGCCACTCGACCGAGGCCGTGGATTACCCCGACGTGGCCCAGCTCGTCGCCGAGGCGGTCGCGCGGCGCGAGTTCGACAAGGGCGTGCTCATCGACGGCTTCGGCGGCGCGGTGTGCATGGCGGCCAACAAGGTCCGGGGCGCGCGCGCGGTCGCGGCCTACGACTCCGTCTCGGCGCGCTTCGCGGCCCAGCACGACGACGCGAACGTGCTGTGCCTCGGCGGCAAGACGCACGGCGAGCTGATCCTGGCGGAAATCCTGAAGGTGTTCTTCGGCACGCCCTTCGAGGGCGGACGGCACGAGGGCCGGCTGCAGAAGGTGCACGCGATCGAGAGCAAATACTCATGATGAACGGGAAAATCCGGGTCCTGGCGGCGGCCGCGCTGCTGAGCGCTTGCGCGACGGCCCGCATCGACGTCGCTTATAAGCCGACCGACGCGCCGCAACGGCTGTCGATATCCCGCATGCCGCGCCTGCTCCTGGCCGAAGTCGACGACCGCACTCCGGGCGGCTTGGTCTACACGGGGATGGGGCTGACGACGAAAGGGCAGCTGACCCGGCCGATCGTCGATACCGTGCGCGACGCGCTGCGCACCGAGCTGGGCCGGTTGGGCGTGCCTCTCGCGGCGACGCGCTCCGAAGCCGACGCCGTGCTGAAGGCCGCCGTGACGGCTCTCAGCGTCGTGACGCGCGAGGGCGCGAACGTTCCGATGAACGCGGCGCTCAGCGTGGCCTTCCAACTGCGGAGTTTGGGCGGCGACTTGATCTGGTCCAACGAAATCACCGGACAGGGGTCGAAGAACGTCCTGGCTCCGGGCATCCCGGGCACGGTCCCGAGCGTGGCGATGAATTTGGCGCTCGCGTCGGTGATGGCCAAGATGTCCCGCGTGTTCGATGAGGAGGGGACGCTCGAGCGCGTGTTCGCGGCTTCGGGCGGCCGAGAAAGCGCGGCGCGTCGGCCGACGCGGCCTTCCGAAGCGGTCCCCGAGGCCGTTCGCAGCGACGTCGACGAGCTGCCGAGCGCCCGGGCGGAGTCCAAGCGCCGGCACGCCGTCGTCATCGGCGTGGAGCGCTACCGGGAGAACCTGCCGCGGGCCGACTTCGCCGCGAGCGACGCGCGCAGCGCGTCCGAGTACTTCCGGCGCGTCCTGGGCGTGCCGGAGGCCAACACGGCGCTCCTCATCGACGAGCGCGCGACCAAGTCCGACTTCGAGAAACACTTCGAGCGCTGGCTGCCCAATCGCGTCGAGGCGGGAGACGAGGTCTTCGTCTATTTCTCGGGACACGGCACGCCCAACCCCGCCAAGGGCGACGCGTATCTCGTGCCCTACGACGGCGATCCGACCTACATCGATCAGACCGGCTACCCGCTCAAGCGCCTATACGAGCAGCTCGCCAAGCTTCCGGCCAAATCGGTGCTCGTGGCGATGGACTCGTGCTTCTCCGGCGCGGGCGGACGCTCGGTGCTGGCCAAGGGCGCGCGGCCGCTCGTCATGGCGACGGACGCGTCCTCCTTGCCGGCGAACGTCACCGTCCTCGCGGCCGCGGCCGGCGACCAGATCAGCAACAGCTACCAGGAGAAGGGCCACGGCCTGTTCACCTACTTCCTGCTCAAGGGCCTCAAGGAGAAGGGCGCCGATTTCAAGTCGGTCTTCAACTACCTCAAGCCGGAGGTCGCCAAGATTTCGCGGCGCGAGTACAACGCCGATCAGGTCCCGCAGTGGCGGGAGGGCAAATGAGGCTCGCGCGCGTCATCGGCCGCGTGTTCTGCTCCCGCCAGGAGCCGGGCCTCGACGGCAAGGCGATGCTCCTGCTCCAGCCCCTGCGCTGGGAGGACGAGTCGCCCGCCGGCGACCCGCTCGTGGCCGCCGACGCGGTCGGCGCGGGCTCTTCCGAAAAGGTATTCTGGGTCGCCTCCCGCGACGCGGCGGTCGCCTTCAAGGACGCGCCGCCGGTGGACGCCGCCGTGGTCGGGATCGTGGACGGACATCAAGTCAAAGATTTCAGAGGAAGGCGCTGATGTTCGTGGCCGAGGTCGTCGGCAACGTTTGGGGGACGCGCAAGCACTGCTCGCTGTGCGACAAGCGCCTGCTTCTCGTGCGGGCGATCGACCCCCTGAGCGAGAAGCCGCTCGGCGACGCGGTGATGGCCGTCGAGTACGGGACGGGAGCGGGACCGGGCTCGATCGTTCTCGTGATGGACGAGGGCGGTTCGGCGCGAAGCGTTTTGAAGGATGAGATGGCGCCGATCCGGACCGCGGTCGTCGGGATCGTCGACTCCGTCGTATCCGGTGGGAAGGTTAAGACCTATGACTGAAGCCCAGCTTCGCAACGTCGTGGAAGAAGTCGTGAAGGCTCTTGATGCCAAGGGCTTTCTCAAGACCGTGAGGTGCGAGTGCGAAAACAGCCCCAAGGCGCTCAAGGGCGAGGTGAAGACCTCCTTCGGCAGCTCCGGGAAGGTGTTCGGCAACGCGGCCTCCTGGGGCGCGGCGCCCGCGGTCCACGGCAAGGGGCAATTTTCGCCGCTTCCCCCGAAGGCTGCGCATGACGACGAAGACGAGGACGCCCACGTGGACGCCAAAATCATCCAGGCGGCCGGCGCCGCCCGCGTGTCGGTCTGCAAGCCCACGAAGAAGGGCTCCGACACCGCCCGCTACGTGGACCACACCTTGCTCAAGCCCAACGCGACACAGGAGGAGATCGGCAGGCTGTGCGACGAGGCCAAGAGCTTCTGCTTCGCCTCGGTGTGCGTGAACCCGTCCTACGTGGCGCTCGCGGCGCAGCTCCTGAGAGGCTCCGGCGTGAAGGTCTGCACGGTCGTCGGCTTCCCCCTAGGCTCGACGACCCCCACGGTCAAGGCCATCGAGGCGCGCGACGCGATCGCTAACGGCGCCGACGAGATCGACATGGTTATCAATATCGGCGCCTTGAAATCGGGCAACGACGTCGTGGTCTACGACGACATCAAGGCGGTGCGCGACGCGACGCGCTCCAAGGTGCTCAAGGTCATCCTGGAGACCTCCCTGCTGTCGAACGAGGAGAAGGTGCGCGCCTGCGCCGCCGCGAAGAAAGCGGGCGCGGATTTCGTGAAGACGTCGACCGGCTTCGGCGGCGGCGGCGCCACGGTCGAGGACATCAGGCTGATGCGCGAGACCGTCGGCCCGCTGATGGGCGTGAAGGCCTCGGGCGGCATCCGCGACGCGAAGATCGCGGCGGACATGATCGCGGCGGGCGCCACCCGCTTGGGCACGTCCGCGAGCATCGCCATCGTCACCGACGCCAAGCCGGAGGGGAAAGGCTACTGATATGGCCAAGGAAAAGGACAAGGACCAGCCGCCGAAGTACAAGATCAAGGTGGATCTGCAGTGCGGAGCCTGCGCCGCGATCATGCACACGCACGAGGGGCAGCCGCCGCCGAAGTTCTGCGCCGGCTGCGGCGCGGGCATGCAGAAGTTCTGCTTCAAGTGCCATAAGAAGGTGGAGATGTTCTTCGAGGAATGGTGGCCGGAGGACGACGAGTGCCAGCGCACCTACACCACGCCGCGCCGCTGCACGCACTGCAATGCCGTGCTCGAGACGGGCGCCGAGGGCCGCGACGCCCTGGGCGGAGACGATCCGGAGTAAGGGGGGAAGATGGCTGAGATTCGCGAGGCGCTGGGGCTAGTCGAGACGAAGGGGTTTACGGGCATGATCGAGGCGTCGGACGCGATGGCGAAGGCCGCCAAGGTTCGCCTCGTCGGATACGAGAAGGTCGGAAGCGGCCTGGTCACGACTTTGTGCCGGGGCGAGGTGGGCGCCGTGCGCGCCGCCGTCGACGCGGCCGCGGCCGCCGCGCAGAAGGTCGGCGAGCTTGTCGCGGTGCACGTGATCCCGCGCCCGCACGACGACCTCGAGAAGTACATCGACCGCATCGCCATCAAGCTCTGAACGAGCCCGGGGAATTCCTCGGGCCCGTTCGCGCCATGCTGACCAGGGACGATCTCATCGACATCATCATCGCCGGCGCGGCCCGGGCTCCGCGCTCCGGGCGCGCGCCGGGCCGGGCGCCCGCGGGCCGCGTGTTCCTGTCCGAGTACGATATAAGAAAGAGGTTGACGCCGGGCGACCTTCGCCTTACAATTCCGAGGAGCGCGATCCTGAGCCCGTTGGCCGCGGACTGGCTCGTCCTTAAAGGAATAGAAGTGATAAGGGAGCTTCCCTGACATGGCGATCGACATCAAGAATCTGCTGACGTTGATGGTCCAGAAGGACATCTCGGACATCCACTTCAAGGCCGATTCCGTGCCCGCGCTGCGCGTGCGCGGCGCCATGATCCTGGCCACCAATCTGCAGAAGATGTCGGCCGACGACATCAAGCAGGTCGCCTACCAGCTCATGAACAAGGCGCAGGCGGCGGAGTTCGAGAAGGAGATGGAGCTCGATCTCGCCTACAGCCTCGACGGCCTGGCGCGCTTCCGCGTCAACGTTTACCGCCAGAAGGGAACGCTCGGGCTGACCCTGCGCGTCGTGCCGATGAAGCTGCGCACGTTCGAGGAGCTGAACCTGCCCGCCGAGGCGATGACCAAGCTCGGCAACGAAAGCCGCGGGCTGATCCTGTTCACGGGCATCACCGGCGCGGGCAAAACGACCACGCTCAACAGCTTCCTGCACTACCTGAACAACAGCTACCAGTACCGCATCATCACGATCGAGGATCCGATCGAGTTCTACCACACCGACGTGAAGTCCACGATCGTTCAGCGCGAGGTCGGCCTCGATACGCGCTCGTTCGGCTCGGCGCTCAAGCACATCCTGCGGCAGGATCCCGACGTCGTCGTCATCGGCGAGATGCGCGATCTGGAGACCATGCAAGCCGCGATCGCCGCGGCCGAAACCGGCCATCTCGTCCTCTCGACCGTGCACACGCTCGACGCGATGCAGACCGTGGACCGGATCGTGGACGCGCATCCCGCGCACCAGCACGGGCAGGTCCGGCAGCAGCTCGCGAACTGCCTGAAGGGCGTCATCGGCCAGCGCCTGGTGCTGTCCAAGGACGGCAAGGGGCGCTTTCCGGCGACGGAGGTCATGATCGGCAACAGCCTGGTCCGCCGCCATCTGCTCGACGGCAAGACCGGCGAAATCCGCAAGGTGCTCGAGGGCGGCGAATACTACGGAATGCACACTTTCGACCAGGACCTCCTGCGCCTGTTCCGGGAGGGGAAGATCGACGACAAGGTGGTCCTCGAAGAGGCCACCAATTCCGAGGACGTGGCTCTGCGTTTGAAGGGCCTTTCGGCCGGCGGCGCCTAAAGATGGCGGAGGAGCCGAAGAAGGACCATCCCGAGGACATCGAGTCCATTCTTTCGGATTTGGACGCCATCCTCACGGATGTCGGCGGCGCGCAGGCCGTTCCCAAGCCCGAGGGGGCCCCGAAGGCGCCGCCGAAGCCGGAGGCGCCCGTGGAGCCGCCGAGGGAGCCGCCGAAGCCGGCGATCGTGGAGCTTCCGAAAGAGCCGCCCAAGCCGGCGGCGCCCGCGGAGCCGCCGAAAGCGAATCCGGCGCCGATCGAGCTGTCGCCGCGCGAGCCGGCGGCCAAGCCCCCGGAGAAAAAACCGGAGCCTCCGAAGGCTTCGCCCGCGCCGGCGGCCGCGCCCGTCCCCGCGCCGCCCGCGGCGCCCGCCAAGGCCGAGGATCTTCCGCCGGGCACGCCCCGGGAGCAGATCCGCCGCGTGGCCTATGTCTGCACCTCGGCGTGCTCCGAGGAGAAGAAGGCATTCGCCGCTTTCTTGAGCCAGGCCGCGCGGACGATCTCGAAAAAGCCGCTGTTCCTGCGCGAGGTGCTGTCGCATGAGGTCTCCGCCGCGAGCGATCCCAACGCCGTGCTGGAGAAAGCGCTGAAGGCGAAGGCGGTCGCGGTCTTGGCGCTCATCGAGGGCTGGCCTCCGGCGAAAACGGACGAATTGTCCGAGGCGTGCTCGCGAGCCAATCTGCTGTTTCGCGCCGTGGCGCCCGGGGACGCGCAGAAAAAATCCACGGCCGTGGACATCATCGTGGACATGATGCTTCTCCCCGGAGAGGGATGATGGATCGCTGGGAGATCCGGCCCGCGCCGAGCGCCGAGGACCCGCGGAGGCATCTTCTCCTGCTGCGCGGGGGCGCGGCGGACGTCGCGGCCGTGCTCAAGAAATTCGGAGCCTTGTGCGGGCGTCCCACGCCGCTCGACGGCGAGGAATTCAATCTCAGCTTCGTGCTGCATCGGGTGTCGCCCGAGGCGCGCGAGAAGCTCGACGCGTGGCTCGGGCGGATGTCCCCCAAGCCGGCGGCTCCGCCGCCGCCGCCCGCGCCGGCCATCCCGCCGCCGCCCGTCCTGCCCCCGATTCCGACGCCGCCCGCGGCGAAAGAACCGTTGATCTCGATCGGACCGGAGGCCGCGCCCGCGACGCCGGCGCCCAGCGCCGCGCCGCGGGCGGCCGAGCTTCCCGCGTCCGCCGTCGAGGCTTCCTCTTCGACGTCGCTGACCGACGAATTGAGGACGGATTGGACCTTCGAGACCTTGCTCGTCGGCGCGTACAACCGCTTCGCCCACGCCGCGGCCATGTCCGTGGTCTCTTCGCCCGGTTCGATGTACAACCCTCTTTTCCTGTACGGCGTTCCGGGCACCGGCAAATCCCACCTGCTGCACGCCATCGCGAACTCCATGTCGAAAGGGCTCGGCGGCGCCTCGCTGCTGGCGACTTCGGGCGCGCGCTTGTCGCGCGCGGTCGGCTCCGCCGCCGCCGGGGGCTCCATGGCGGCCGTGGAGAAAAAGGCGGCCGATTCGACGGCGCTCTTCGTCGACGACGTCCACCTCATGGCCGTCACCGACGCGAACAAGGGCCCGCTCGCGAAGCTGTTCAAGTCCTTTTTCGACGGCGGCCGGCAGGTCGTCGTCACTTCGATGTACCCTCCGAAGGCGCTCGGCGCGCTCGAGGAGGCGTTGAAGCTCTCGTTTTCCAAGGGCTGGTCCGTGGATCTTAAAATTCCGAGCCCGAGCGTCCAGCGGGACCTCGTCGGGGCCGTGGCCGACCGGGTCGGCGCCGAGTTCAGCGGCGACGAGATCGGCGCGCTCGCGGACCGGCTGGCCGCGTGGGGCTATCAGGACATGGCTTTGTGGATCAAGCGGCTGGCCGCCCTGCGCGCGATGCTCGCGGCCGCCGGCCGGCCCGCCCCGTTGCCGGACCTGCTCAAGCTCATCTACGAGCCGATCGTCGCGGGCTCCGAGGCGCCGCCGCCGGCGACGGCGGGAACGGCGTTCGCTCCTCCGGCGGCGCCGGCCGGCGCGCCGCCGCTCGCGGTGATCGCGCCGAGCGGGCAGGAGGGGCTTGTCGCCTACGCGGCCAAGATGTTCCACGAGACGGGAGGCAAGCACGGCTTCACGCGCGCCTACGGCTACGCGCGCCTGGAGACCTATGACGCGGCGCAGCAGGTCGGCGTGCCGTTCCAGATCGCCGACCTGTGCCATGGCGCCGGCGCGACGCGCGCGCTCGTCGTCGGCCCAGGCCCCGATTCGCCGCTGGCCGCGCGCGCCGGGGAGTTCGGGCATGCGGTGCGCCGCATCCTGGGCAGCTGCGGGGTGGCGACCGGCTGGATTCCGCACGCCCAGCTGCGCCTCGAGGCCCATTACGTGAACGCGCACCTCGATTTCGAAAAATGACCGAGCTTGAACGAGGCAATGGTCGCGTCGATCGCCGTGGAAGGCGACCATGACCGGAGCCGCCGTCGTCGCCGCCGTTCTTTCCGCGGTCTGCGCGGCCGCCGCGTTTGCGTGGTGGCTCATGTTCCGTCGGGTCCTGCCGCTGGAGCGCGCC
>JACQJQ010000100.1 GCA_016204945.1 Elusimicrobiota bacterium | reverse complement strand
CGGGAAAACGGATCGGGGGCCGCACGCGCCGTACTACCAGATGAAGCGGGTGGACACCTACCGGAAGCATCTTCAGGAGCTCCTGGACGCGGGGAAGGCCTACAGGTGCTACTGCACGAAGGAGGAGCTCGACGAGATGCGCCGTCTGGCGCAGCTCGAGAAGCGCCCGCCGCGCTACGAGGGCCGCTGCCGGGCGCTCAGCGGCGCGCAGCGCGCGGCGATCGAGGCCTCGGGCAGGAAATTCTCGATCCGCTTCAAGATGCCGACGAGCGGCGTCACGATCGTCGACGATCAGATCCGCGGCAGGGTCGCCTTCGAGAACAGCCTCCAGCAGGACCTCGTGATCTGGAAGACAACGGACGGCCCGACGTACAACTTCTGCTGCGTCATCGACGACCATCTCATGGAAGTGACCCATGTGGTGCGCGGAGACGAACATCTCTCGAACACGCCGTCGCAGATCCAGATCTACCATGCGTTCGGCTGGACCCCGCCGCTATTCGCGCATTTATCCATGATCCTCGGCCCCGACGGCTCGAAGCTCTCAAAGCGCCACGGCGCGACCTCGGTGCTGGAGTACCGCGATCAGGGCTATCTGCCGCGCACGATGCGCAACTACCTCGCGCTGCTCGGCTGGTCCACGCCGGAGTCCCAGCAGCTGTTTACCGATGAAGATTTGATTTCCAAGTTCAATCTGGAGGGATGCCAGAAGAGCCCGGCGACGTTCGACACGGTCAAGCTGAATTGGATGAACGGCGAGTATATACGCCAGACGCCGGTCGATCAACTCGTGGAACTGGCGAGGCCTTTCCTCGAGAAAGCGGGACTCATCGGCCTGCCCGGCCCGGACCTGAAGCGCACGGTGGCCCTGGAGCACGAGAAGTTCAAGCTGCTCTCCGAAATCCCGACCTTGATCGAGTTCTTCTACAAGCCGGTCCGGTTCGATCCCAAGGCGTTCGACAAGGTTCTCAAGGCTCCGGGCGCCAAGGGGATATTGCTCGACCTCGCGGGAGTCCTGGGCGCCTTGGCGCCTTTCGATGAGAAGGTTCTCGAGGCGCGCATCCGCCGGTTCGTCGCGGAAAAAGGCCTCAAGAACGGCCAGGTCTTCCATCCGATCCGCGTGGCCGTGAGCGGCCGGACCGAGGGTCCGACCTTGTTCCAGATGCTTGAAATCATGGGCAAGGACACGGTCGTCTCCCGCCTCAAGGACGCCGCCGCGCGCCTGCCCTAGGTCTTGCGCGGCTCGGGCATTCTCATATACTATCCCCTCACTTGAGTCGGAGGTTGCGATGGCGAAAAAGCGCGTGAAGATGGCCGCGAAGAAGGCGAGGGCCGCGGTGAAGCCCAGGGCGAAGGGCAAAGCCGGGCGGGCCCCCCAGGCCGCGGCTTCCGCCAAGGATTTGGCGTGGCTGACTCCGGCGAAGCTCCGCTCGATTCGGGCCGAGCTCGTCGCGATGCGCGACGGCATCCTGCGCACGGTGCGCAAGCAGAGCGTCGGCGACGTGGACAACGGCGATTCCGTCGACCAGGCGAGCCAGTCCATCGAGAAGGAGTTGATGTTCGAGCTCTCCGACAACGAGCGCACCACGCTCGACATGGTCGAGGCCGCGATCCGCAAGATCGACAACGGGACCTACGGCTTGTGCGAGGCCACGCAGAGGCCGATCGCCCGCGCCCGCCTCGAGGCGATTCCCTACGCGCGCTACTCGATCGGCTACCAGAACCAGCTGGAGCAGAAGGTGACGGACGCCGCCGAGCCGGGCCTCGACTTCAGCGTCATCGGCGAAGCCGAGCGCGCCGGCGAGTAGGGCCGACTAATCCGTCGTCGGAAGCGCGGCGTCGCGCCAGGCGGCGAAGCCGCCGACGAGGTCGGCGACGTCGTTGCGGCCCGCCGCGCGCAGCAGGCTCGCCGCGATCGAGGAACGGTAGCCCCCGGCGCAGTAGACGGCCACCGGCCGGCCTTCGGGGATCTCGGCGACGCGCTCCGGCCACCTTGACAGCGGAAGGTGGAGGCTGCCCGCGATGAAGCCCTCCGCGCGCTCGGCGTCGGTGCGCACGTCCACGACGACCGGCGCGTCCGGGCCCTTCAGGCGCTCGGCGAGGGCCCGCGCGGTGGTGCGCGGAGCGCGGACCACCAGATCGGGACGAGCGTCGAGGGCGAGCATCCCGCCGCGCAGAACGCCCGCCACCCGGTCGAGGCCCACGCGGGCCAGGCGGAGAACCGATTCTTTCTCGCGCCCGGCGGCGGCGACGACGATCAGGGGACGCTCGCGGTCCACGACCTGGCCCGCCCAGGCCGCGAACTTTCCGTCGAGGCCCACGTTGACCGCTCCGCGCCAATGCGCGCCCGCGAAGTCGGCCGGATCGCGCGTGTCCAGAATCCGGGCGCCGTCCCGCTGGAGACGCTCCGCCTCCTCGGGCGACAGCTCCCGAAGGGCGTCCAGGGCCGCGTCGAGCGTTCCGCGCTCGCGGCGGTTCAGCTCCGCGTCGTGCGCGAAATAGGCGGGCATTTCGGGCTGGTCGGCGGCCACGAGGCGCGTGAATTCCTCCCGCGAGCGAGCCTTGAGGGCGTAGTTGTAGAGCTTCTGCTCGCCGATCGTCGAGACGCGCTCATCCGACATTTTTTTCCCGCAGAGCGAGCCCGCCCCGTGCGCCGGGTAGACCAAGGTCTCGTCGGGCAGCGTCAGCAGTTTGGTCTTAAGCGAGTCGTGCAGCATCCCGGCCAGGTCTTCAGCCCGGTAGCCGACCGAGGCCATCAAGTCGGGGCGGCCGACGTCGCCGATGAACAACGTGTCGCCGGTCAGAACGGCCTTGGGCTGGTTCCGGTCGCCGTCGAGATCGTAGACGAGAAGACAGACGCCTTCGGGCGTATGGCCCGGTGTTTCCAAAACGCCGATTCCAAGCGAGCCGAACTCGAGCCGCGCGCCGTCCTTGAGGGGGGAGAAGGCATAGTCCGCCTCGGCGCGCGCGCCGAGATGGATTGTCGCGCCGCAGCGGTCGCGCAGTTCCAGGTGTCCGGCCACGAAATCGGCGTGGAAGTGGGTGAGCATGACGTGCTCGATGCGCAGTCTCAGGCGCGCCGCCTCCGCGACATAATCGTTTACGTCGCGCTGCGGGTCCACGACGACCGCGACGCCCGTTTTTTCGTCGCCGAGGAGGTAGGAGGCGTGGGCCAGGCAGGCTAGGTAGAAAGGGCGGATCAGCACGAGCCCATTCTACATTTTGGCGCGAACGGAGCGACTGTTGGCGCCGACAGTCGCCCCGCGTCCGTCTTGAAACTGTAACACGGGGAAGCTACCCTGGCCCCGAGTGGAGTATTGGGTCTACAAGGAAACGCGCATCCTCGGTCCCTTCGACAGGGAGGCGGTGTCGAGCCTCCCCGGGCTGGACGCGGGGACCCTCGTGTGCGCAGGCGATCCGGCCGGGAATGCGTGGACGCCGGCGGGGGAACTCATCGGCACGGCGCGCGCCGAGGCGGGCGGCGCCGGCGATCCGCTGAATGATTTTCCATCCAGCATCGCGCTCCTTGATCAACTCCAGATCGATGCCTCCGGCCTTGTCGGCGACGATGAATTTCCCGGTGCCGTCGCCGAGGAGCTGTTTCAGGATCCGGCCTTCAAGAAGGATTTCCAGGACATCCTCTCCGCGCGCGCTCCGTCGGACGCGCCCGAGGTCGGCCTCGCGCGCGCGCAAATTTCGGAGCTCACGGCCAAGCTCGAGGCCGCGCGCCGCCGGATCGCGGAGCTTGAGCTTCGTCCGCGCGACGCGGAGGCTTCGTCCCCGGCGTCCCCGTTCCCGCCTCCGGCTCCCCCGTCGTTGCCGGAGATTCCGCCCCTCGCTCCTATCGACGAGCCATCGCCGCCTCCGGAGGCGCCTCCGGTCGAGGAGCCGAAGCCGTTCTCGCTCGGGAAGCCGAAAACCTTCAAGATCGTCCCGGCGCTCAGGTCGTTCAAGGTCCTTGGAGTCGATGAGGCCGCGCCGGGCGCCGCCCTGAATCCCGTGCCGGAATTCAAGCCGAGCATCGCGGCGTCGCCGGCCGCTCCCCCAGCCATCCTCGCAGCGCCGATCCCGACGCCCGCGCCGGCTCCGGTCGCGTATTCGTTCTCCCTGCCCGAGAACCCGCCGCCGCCGACCGCGGCGCCGTTTTCTCCGCCGCCGAATACGCTCAAGCGCGCCGCGCCCGAGGCGGTTTCCGAGGACCTAGCCGGTCCTCCGGCGGCGGCTGACGCCGCCGCCGCGCGCTTCGTCAAGCCCGAGCCCCCGCCGTCGACGGGCGGCGTCAAGCAGACGGGACGGAGCAATAAGGCGTTCCTGATCGTGGGCGGCACGCTCGCGGTCCTGCTGATGATCTTGGGAACGATTTTCGTGCGTCAGACGCCGAAAGAGGATTTGAAGCAGATGACGACGCTCGATGACGGGAAGGCGCCCATCGGCTTGCCCCCCGATGACGGCGCCGCGGCGCCGTCTCCGGCCGCTCAACCGCCGGCCCCCGAGCCGCCCGCGGAGGCGCCGGCGCCCGCCGGGCTTTCCGCCGAGCACGCGGCCGCGATCGAACTGGTCAAGGAATTTCCGCTCGACGGCGGACGCGGCACGGTCGGTCGCTGGCTGCAGTACTCATACACGGCGGATCCGAACGCCGGTTCCGAGAAATGGAGCGCGAGTCCGACGGGGGACGGGACCGCGCTCGTGGAGTACCGCATGGTTCCAGGCGCGTCGGGAGGCAAGGGCGCCTTGTACCTGTTCGAAGTGAGCTCCAACGGGATCGTCGTGGGCAAGAACGTCGAGGCGAGCCAGATGCTCGCCGGCGGGGCGCCGCTCGCGGCTCCGCGGGCCGAAAAGAGGCGGGTGAAGACGACCGCGCCCAAACGGGCCCCCAAGCGCCGCGCCGCGCCCGCGGCGTCCAAGGAAATTCCGCTTCTGCCCCTGCCTGATTCGGGGGAGCTGCGTCCCCCCGCCGAAGACGGCGGCGCGTTCGACGCGGACGCCGCCGACACGGGCATTTAAGAGGAAAGAGTTCACCGTTTGTTAACAGCGGAATATCGCGTCCGGCCTTGACAAAAATCGGCGTGGACCCTAACCTAGTAGGGAAATGGCAGGCACCCAGCACGTGATCTCGCTCGGTTTGTCCCGGCGTCTCGCCGACTTCCTGGTCGAGGAAAAGCGCATCAGCGCCAAGAATCTGCAGGAGGCGCTGGACGCCCAGAAGAAGGGCGGCGAGAAGCTGGGCTCCCTGCTGATCGAAAAGGGATTCATCGAGGAGGAGGAGCTCCTCCAGTTCCTCGCCGAGAAGACGGGCATTTCCTACGTGTCCTTGGCCGACATCGGAGAAATATCCGAAGAGGCGATCGCGGCGGTGCCGGAGTCCATCGCGCGGCAGAAGATGCTGATGCCGTTCAACAAGACGAAGGACCGGCTTACCGTCGCCATCGCCGATCCTCTCGACGTGATGATTCTCGATGATCTGAAGATGCAGACCGGCTGCGACGTCGTCGGCTGCCTCGCCTCCGAAGCCGAGATCTCGGCGGCCCATGAAAAGTACTACAAGCAGGCCACCTCGCAGGAGGTGCTCGAGGGCATCGTCAAGCAGTCCGCGGTCGACGAGGCGGCGGCCGACGGCCTCGAGCAAGTCGAGGAGAAGGCTGAAAACGCCGAGGCCGGGCTGGAGCAGGCGGCCGAGGACGCTCCGGTCATCAAGATGGTGAACCTGATCATCGCCGGGGCGGTCAAGGCCAAGGCGTCCGACATCCATATCGAGGCGTACGCCAAGGACCTGCGCATCCGCTATCGGATCGACGGCGTCCTGCACGAGCAGCCCGCGCCGCCGAAGAAGTTCCACTCCGCGATTTGCGCGCGCGTCAAGATCATGTCGAACCTCAACATCGCCGAGAGGCGCATCCCCCAGGACGGGCGCATGCGCATCAAGATGGAGGGCAAGGAGATCGACATGCGCGTGTCGGTCCTGCCCTGCGCGCCGGGCGAGAAGATCGTCGCGCGCATATTGGATTCGTCGGGCCTGAAGGTCAACATGACCCAGCTGGGCTTCGAGCCGGAGGCGATGGCCGTCTTCAAGAAGGCCATGGAGGCGCCCTACGGGGTCAACCTCGTGACCGGCCCGACCGGTTCGGGCAAGTCCACGACGCTTTACTCCGCGCTGTCGAACCTCAACACTCCGGATTGCAACATCATGACGGCCGAGGACCCGGTCGAGTACCAGCTCGTGGGCATCAACCAGGTCCAGGTCAACAACCAAGTCGGCCTGACCTTTCCCGCGGCCCTGCGCTCGTTCCTGCGCCAGGACCCCGACGTGATCATGGTCGGCGAGATTCGCGATCAGGAGACGGCGACGATCGCGATTAACGCGGCCTTGACCGGCCACCTGGTCTTCTCCACTCTGCACACGAACGACACCTCGCAGACGATCACGCGCCTGGGCATGATGGGCGTCGAGCCTTTTCTCGTCAGCTCGGCGATGCTGATGATCGAGGCCCAGCGCCTGCTCCGCGGCATTTGCCCGAAGTGCAAGGAGGGCTACGAAGTCGAGAAGGACTGGCTGCTGAAGCTCGGCGTGCCCGCGGTTCAGCTGCAGGCGGCGGCTTTGACGAACAAGAAGATCACCCTGTACAAGGGCAAGGGCTGCGAGAACTGCGCCGGCACGGGCTACAGGGGCCGGCAGGGCCTCTACGAGGTCATGGAGGTCACCGACGCGATCCGCCAGCTTATTCTGGACCGCGCCTCCGCCAAGCAGATCAAGCTACAGTCGATGAAGCAGGGCATGCTGACTCTGCGCATGTGCGCCGTCCGCAAGCTCCTGTCGGGCGTCACGACGGCCGAGGAAATGATGCGCGTGACGGCGGCGGACGGCGACACGTAGGGTTTCAAGGAGCCTTCATGGTTTCGATGGGCGAGTTGTTTCTGCTGATGCACGAGCGCGGAGCGTCCGACCTCCATCTCACGGTGGGGGCTCCCCCGACGCTGCGCATCGACGGCGCCCTGCTCCCGACTCCCTTCGAGAAGCTCGGCAACGAGACGGTCCAGACCTTGATCTACTCCCTGCTCAACGATCAGCAGCGCCAGCGCTTCGAGGCGTCCAACGAGCTCGACCTGGCCTTCAACCTGCGCGGCATAGGCCGCGTGCGCATGAACGTGTACCGCCAGACCGGCTCGGTCGGCGCAGCGATCCGCGCGATCCCGAGCTCCTTCAAAACTTTCGACGAGATCGGCGTGCCCAAGTCCATCCTCGACATCATGAAGCTTCCCAAAGGCCTCATTCTGGTCACCGGGCCGACGGGATCGGGGAAGTCCACGACCTTGGGCAGCATGATCGACTTCATCAACGAAACGCGCTCCGCGCATATCGTGACGATCGAGGACCCGATCGAGTTCGTGCACACGCACAAGAAGTCCGTCATCAATCAGCGCGAGGTCGGCTCGGACACGGCGACGTTCGGCACCGCCCTCCGGCATATCCTGCGGCAGGATCCCAACGTGATCCTCATCGGGGAGCTGCGCGACCTCGAGACGATCCAGGCCGCGCTTAATATCGCCGAGACGGGCCACATGGTCTTATCGACGCTCCATACGACGGACTGCGCGCAGACGATCAACCGCATCATCGACGTTTTCCCGCAGCATCAGCTCGAGCAGGTGCGCGTCCAGCTCTCCTTCGTCCTCCAGGCCGTCCTCTGCCAGCAGCTGCTCGGCCATGCGTCGGGGGCCGGGCGAGTGCTGGCGTGCGAGACGCTCATCGTCAACTCGGCGATCCGCAACCTGATCCGGGAGCAGAAGGTGGAGCAGATCCAGGTCGCGATCCAGACAGGGGGCAAGGTCGGCATGCAGACGATGAACCAGTCCCTTGCCGAGCTCTACCTCAAGCAGAAGATCACGTTCCAGGAGGCGATGTCTCATTCCATGGACCCGGAAGACCTTCGTCGCCTGATGCAGCGACACATGGCGCCCGCGCAATCTTAGAGCAGGGAGAGCTTATGCCCGCCTACAAATACAAAGCTAAAACCGCCGCCGGCCTCGTCATGGAGGGGTTGATCGAGGCCGACGAGCAGCGCGCGGCCGTCGAGAAGCTCCGCGGCCAGAAAATGGTCGTTCTCGAGATCGTGGAGAAGCCGGTGCCCCCGCTCGAGAAGTTCCGGGCCCTGATCGGCTGGAAGAAGAGCAAGGGCGAGATCCCCTCGAAGGACCTGTCTCTGTTCTCCCGCCAGCTCTCGACCTTGGTCGGCGCGGGGGTGCCGATCGTGCAGAGCCTGGGCATTCTCGAGGGACAGGCGGAGAACCCCGCCTTCAAGGAGGTCCTGAGCGCGGTCAAGTCCGACATCGAGGCCGGCCTGTCGATTTCCGACGCCCTGAAGAAGCATCCCCATGCGTTTCCGGACCTGTACTGCTCGATGGTCAAGGCCGGAGAGCTCGGCGGCATTCTGGACACCATCCTGGAGCGCTTGACGGCCTATCTCGAGAGCTCGGAGGCCCTGAAGGCCAAGGTGAAGTCGGCGATGATGTATCCCGCGATCGTGCTCTCGATCTGCTCGCTCGTTACGGTGTTCCTGATGGTCTTCGTGATCCCGACCTTCAAGAACATCTTCGCCGGCTTCGGCGCCGAACTTCCCCTGCCGACGCAGATTCTCATCGACCTTTCGGACGCGATGAAAGCCCGCTGGTACCTGCTCGTCGCGTTCCCGGTCGCCGCTTGGAAGGGTTTCGGAAAATTCTATTCAACGGCGGCGGGCCGCAAGTGGGTCGACACGCGGTCCCTCAAGGCGCCTATTTTCGGGCCGATCCTCAAGAAGGTCGCCGTCGCGCGCTTCACGCGCACGCTCGGCACCTTGATCAAGTCGGGCGTGCCGATCATGCAGGCGCTCGAGACCGTCGCGTCCACGGCCGGGAACGTCGTCATCGCGGAGGCCGTCAGCCAGACGCGCGAGTCCATCCGCGAAGGCGGGCACCTGTCGGATCCCCTCAAGAAATCCGGCATCTTTCCGAACATGGTCACCTCGATGATTTCCGTCGGCGAGGAGACCGGCGCGCTCGACATCATGCTGAGCAAGATCGCGGATTTCTACGACCAGGAGGTCGACACCGCGGTCAAGGGCCTGACCTCGCTCATAGAACCCATCGTCATCGTCGTCATGGGCCTCATCATCGGCACGATCGTCATCGCGATGTTCATGCCCATGTTCGCCATGGGAGAGCTGGCCGGCAAGCAGGGCTAAGGCCGCGGTCCGAAAAGGCGCTTGGCGCGAAGCAGGCGGTGGTACGCCACGCCGAAGCGGTGCGCCTCGTCGCGCAGCCGCTGCAGCAGGCGCAGCGCGGGGTCGTCGAGCCTCAGGATGAGCGATTCGGGGCGCCCGGGCAGGAATATCTCCTCGATCCGCTTGGCGAGGGAGGCCGTCGGGATATCGGTCCCGAGCTCCTTGAGGGCCGCCCGCGCCGCGCCCAGCTGGCCCTTGCCGCCGTCGATGAGGATCAGGTCGGGCAGGGCCGCGCCCTCCATCTTCAGGCGCTTGCAGCGGCGGTAGACGGCCTCGCGCATGGACTTGAAATCGTCGATGCCCGCCGTGCCGCGGATCTTGAACTTCCGATAGTGGCCGCGATGCGCCTTTCCCCCGATGAAGCAGACCATCGAGGCGACCGTCTGATGCCCCTGGAAATGCGAGACGTCGAAGCACTCGATATGAACCGGGGGCGCGGGCAGCCGGAGAGCCCTTTGGAGATCGGTCAGCATCCGGGTCGGGGCGGTGTGCCTGCCGACGGTCTCCGCCTCCACCGCCCGCACCCGCACCCGCTCTCCCATTTGGGATAGGGCGGATATGTTGTCGCGCAATCGCGCCGCGCGCTCATAATCCAGGGCCTTCGAGGCGCGCTTCATTTCCCGCTCGAATTTTTTCCCGAGGGCGGCATAGCGGCCCCTGAAGAACAGCGCGGCGCGCTCCGCGATCTCCCGGTAATCTTTTTTCGTCGTCTTGCCCGCGCACGGGGCCGGGCATTCCTTCGTGTGGTAATAGAGGCAGGAGTTGATCCGGCGGCGGTCGAGGGGCTTCGTCTCGGAAAAGTCCCATCGGCAGGGGCGGAGCGGGAATATTTTCAGCCGCCAAAGGTGGCGCAGGAGTCCCCGCAGGGGCGCCACTCTGGGGAAGGGGCCGAAGTAGGCGCCGCCGTCGCGGCTCTTTTTGCGCGTCATGACTATCCGCGGGAAGTCTTCTCCCATGGTGATTTTGACGTAGGGGTAGCTTTTGCCGTCCTTCCAAAGCACGTTGAAGAACGGCTGATTCTCGTTGATCAGGCGGCGCTCGAGAAGCAGGGACTCGCGCTCGGATTCGCAGAGGATATAGTCGATCGCGCGGATCAGCGGGACGAGCGAGCGGTCCATCACATCGGTCTTGTTGGGATTGAAGTACTGGGCCACGCGTTTGAAGAGATCGACCGCTTTGCCGATGTACAGGATTTCGCCCGCGGCGTCGCGCATGATGTAGACGCCCGTCTTGTGGGGGAGGTGTCCTCGGTACGGCGAATCCATGACGACAGTATATCAAGGGGGGCGTCGTCGGCGGCCGCATTGACGGGCGGGGGCTTAAAAAGCCATAATGACGCTCCCATGGCAAAGAAGAAGCAGATGCGTCACAAGTCGGGGCTCAAGGCTCACCGGCAGTCCCTGAAGCACGCGATCCATAACGCGGGTCTCAGGAAGTCGGTCCGCCTCGCCGTCCGCGCCGTCGTGGACGCCGCGAAGAGCAAGGACATCAAGGACTTGTCCGACTTGACCGGGAAGGCCGCCTCCGCGCTTGACAAGGCCGCGAGAAGCGGGGCCATCCACTGGAAGGCCGCCGCGCGAAAGAAGTCGCGCCTGGCCGCCCAGGTCGGCAAGCTGGCCCCCGCCGCGTCTTAAAGCCGCGCGGTCGGCGTGCAGAGCTCGACGACGACGCCCTCCAGTTCGATCTTGGCGTCGAGCCAGGCCTTGGACTTGAGGTCGGTCTCGACCTCGAGCAGGCGTCGCAGGTCGCGGCGCAGGCGCCCCTCGGTGACGCGCTGGGCGCGCGCGAAAAAATCCCGGTCGTAGAAGATGCGCAGGGCCCTCTCGATCTCGCCCGGGGGCATGCCCGCCTTCAGCATGCGCTTGGCCTTGAGCTGCTTGAGGTAGGCGGTCCGGGCCTGGGCCAGCGAGCGGAAGACCACCTCTTCCGGCTTCGCGCCCGAGAAGGCGTCGCGCAGGTATAAGAGGCAGGCTTTGAGGTCGCGTCCTGAAACGAGGCGCTCAAACGCCCAGGGATCGGCTGCCTTGCGCAAGCCCATGCTCGCGGACACCGCCTCCATCCCGATGTCCGCCGATCGTCCGGCGAACAGGACGGCCTTCTCCAGTTCGCCGCTCAAGATTCCCCAGTCCGTTCCGGCTTGCTCGGTCAGGGCCGCGGCCGCCGCCGGGTCCAGGCTCTTGCCCGCCTTCTTGGCCTCGGCCAGAAGGCGCTCGACGGCCTCCTCTTCGGTGAGCGGGGAAAAAACGCAGATCGCGCCGGCTCGCGCCGCCGCGTCGGCCAGGACGTCCTTCTTGTCCGGGCGGCGGTCCTCCGACAGGAGGACGAGCGTCGTCGTCGTCGAGGGGGAGCGCAGGTAGGCGGCGAAGGCCGCGCGGGCCTCGGCGGGGAGCCTGGGGCTGCGCACGATGACGAGGCGCTTGTCCGCGAACACGGGCAAGGTCAGCGCCTCGCTGACGATCGCGGGATGCTCGGAGTTGGGGTCGCCGGAGAATTCCCTGAGATTGAAGTCGTCGGGCTTGAAGAGAGCCTTGAGCTTCAGGATCGCGTCGGCCTTGGCCGCGGATTCCTCTCCGAACAGGTAGTAGACCGGGCGGAAGCGGCCCGCCGCCCATTCCGCCGCGAGGTCGTTGGGCTTGAGCTCCATCGTCTCAGTAGGGATTGACGATGACGGGCTTGAGGGGCGTTTCCGGCTTGGCGGGAGGCGCCGTCGACGGGGCCGCGCCGGTGATGCGCCGCTCCGAGGTGCCGGTGACCGAGCCGAAGCCGTCCACGACGCGCTTGACGATGCTGTGCGACAGGACCTCCCATATCTGCTCGCGCGCCTGCTCCTCGGTCAGCCCGCCGCGCAGGGTCAGGGCGGGGAAGGAGAGAGCGCCCTCCAGGTTCTTTTCCTCCCACAATATCTGGTTCGTGCTCTTGTCGATGAACTGGAGATCGACGAGGATGCGCAGCTTGAAGGCCGTCGCGGCCTGCGTCGAGTCGTACTGCACGGGGGTCAGGATGTAGCGCGAGATGGTGATCCATACGATGCCCTGCGCCTCGGGTTCCGGGACCGGGGGATAGCGGCCGTCGCGCAGGAATTCGTCCCGCACGCGCAGGGAGAGCTTGTCCTCGAGGCCGAACTGCTGGGTCTTGTTGGTGATCGGGCGCAGGGCGAGGCGCTTGACGTGCGCCGGGAGAATCTGGGCCGTGGGCTTGTAGGCGACGTCGGTGCCGCACGCGGCGGCCAGCACGACGGCGGCGAGGGGGACGAGTTTGATTTTTTTCATTTGACCACCAGGTTGACGAGCTTTTTGGGAATGACGATCATTTTGACGATGGTTTTTTGCCCGATCGCGGTTTGGACCTTGACGAGCTTGATCGCGGCCTCTTGGACGAGTTCTTGCGGCGCATCGGAGGCGATCTTGAACGTGTCTCTCAGCTTCCCGTTGACTTGGACCGCGTATTCGACGACGGCGTCGACCAGGTGGCCGGGGTCCCATTTCGGCCACGGCCGGCGGCAGAGCAGATCCGCGTGGCCGAGTTTTTCCCACAGCTCCTCGGTCAGGTGGGGGGCGAACGGATTGAGAAGCGTCAAGAATGTCTCCAGATCGATCTTGGCCGGCGATTTTTCGCCATGAATGGCATTGAGATAAATCATCAGCGAGGAAATGCCCGTGTTGAAGCCGAACGACTCGATGTCCTCGCCGACCTTTTTGATCGTGCGGTGCCGCAAGGCCGCGAGGCCCTCGCCGGAGGCGGGAGCCGCCTTCAGGTCGTTGACCAGGACGTAGGCCCGGCGCAGGAAGCGGTAGACGCCCTCGATGCTGCGCATGTCCCAGGGTTTGGCCTGCTCGAACGGGCCCATGAACATTTCATAGAGCCGGAATGCGTCCGCGCCGTAGCGCTTGAGCACGACGTCGGGGTTGACGACGTTCTTCTTGGACTTGGACATCTTCTCGACCTGCAAGGCCAGAATCTCGCCCGTGGCCGCGAGCGTCGCGCGGCCCTGCTCGTCGTATTCGACGTCCTCGTAGGAGTGGTAGGTCCCCTGGGCGTCGCGGTTCGAGTAGGACAGGATCATGCCTTGATGCCTGAGCTTGCGGAAGGGCTCCTCCGTGGAAACGAGGCCGAGATCGAAGAGGACCTTGTGCCAGAAGCGGGCGTAGAGCAGGTGCAGGACGGCGTGTTCGGCGCCGCCGACGTAGCAGTCGACGGGCCCCCACGCCTTTTCCAGCTCGGCGCCCCAGGCCGCCGAGGCGTTGTTCGGATCGACGTAGCGCAGGTAGTACCAGCACGATCCGGCCCACTGCGGCATGGTGTTCGTTTCGCGCTTGGCCGGTCCGGCGCACGCGGGACACGCGGCGTTGACCCAATCGTCCGCGTTCGCCAGGGGCGATTCGCCGGTTCCGGTCGGCTTGAAATCGGCGACATCCGGCAAGCGCAGGGGAAGCTGGTCTTCGGGCACGGGAACGACGCCGCACTTGGCGCAGTGCACGAGCGGTATCGGCTCCCCCCAATAGCGCTGCCGCGAAAAAAGCCAGTCCCTCAGCTTGTAGTTGACGCGCTCGGCCCCGAGGCCTTTTTTCTCAAGCCAAGAGATCATCGCTCTCTTGGCCGCGGGCGTCGCGAGCCCGTTCAGGAAGTCCGAATTCACCGCCGTTCCTTCCCCGGTGAACGCCGCGCCTTCCTCGAGCGCCGTTCCCTCGGGCGGAGACACGACCATCTTGATGTCGAGCTTATACTTCAAGGCGAATTCGCGATCCCGCGCATCGTGCCCGGGCACGGCCATGATGGCGCCGGTTCCGTAGGAGCCCAGGACGTAATCGGCGACGTAGACCGGTATTCTCCCGCCGTTGACGGGGTTCACCGCGAAACCGCCGGTGAATACCCCCGTCTTCTCCTTCTGCAGCTCCGTTCTTTCGAGATCGGACTTGCTTCGAGCTGCTTCGGCATAGGACCTCACCGCGCGTCTCCGCGCTTCCGCGGTTATCCGCTCGACAAGCGGATGCTCGGGCGCGAGCACCATGTACGTCGCCCCGAACAAGGTGTCGGGCCGGGTCGTGAAGACCTTGATCTCATCGCCGCCTTCGGATCGGAACGCCACCTCCGCGCCCTCGGAGCGTCCGATCCAGTGCCGCTGCATCGCGAGCGTGGACCCGGGCCAGTCGAGGCCGGCGAGGTCGGACTCAAGCCTGTCCGCGTACGCGGTGATCTTCAGGACCCACTGCCGGATGTTTTTCCGTTCGACTTTGGCGCCGCAGCGCTCGCATGCGCCGTTGAACACCTCTTCGTTCGCGAGGCCGGTCTTGCACGAAGGGCAGAAATTAATGGGCGCCGTGCTTTCGTAGGCCAGGCCCTTCTTGAACAACTGCAGGAATATCCATTGGGTCCAGCGGTAATAACGCGGGTCCGTCGTATCGACCTCCCGGCTCCAGTCGTAGGAAAAGCCGAGGGATTTGATCTGCCGGCGGAAATTGTCGATGTTGTCCTTGGTGACCTGCGCCGGGTGCATGCCCGTCGCGATGGCGAAGTTTTCTGCGGGCAGGCCGAAGGCGTCCCAGCCTATCGGGTGCAGGACGTCGAAATCGTTCATTCGTTTGTAGCGGCAGAGGATGTCGGTGGCGGTGTAGCCTTCGGGGTGGCCGACGTGGAGGCCGGCGGCTGAAGGGTAGGGGAACATGTCGAGGCAATAGAACTTCCTGCCCGGACGGGGCGTTCGGGGAGCGCGGAAGACGCCGGCCGCTTCCCATTTGTCCTGCCATTTTTTTTCGATCCCGGCGTGGTCGATGTGCTCGGTCTTCAAGGGAAAAATTATAGCTTTTCGCGGGACCCCGCTTAGTGAGCGCGCGCGGCGGTGGAAACGATGACGGTCGCGGGAGGGATCGCGATGCGTCCGCGCCAAAGGCCGGCGCGAGCCGCCGAGGTCGAAAGATACAGGCGCTCGGTGCCGTACGACAGGGCGTAGCTCGTGGTTTCGCGGGCGAGCAGGGGCCCCGCGGAGGACCGGCCCTGCTCGAAGCACAGCGTTCCTCCCCTCTTGATCTTGATCTGCTCGGTGAGGGGGCCCGCCGCGGTTCTCGAGGAGGCGAGCGCGTCATACGGCCGCGGCTCCTCGCCGATGCCCAGCACGAGCGGACGCATGGCGGCGTCGCGCACGAAGTCGATGAAGGCCGGCTTCCAGCCGAGGTTCTGTATCTCAATCAGGAAAGAGATGCCCTCGCCCGGAGCATAGGCGGCCTTGGCCGCGCGCGCGCGCGCGCGCAGGCCCCGGGAAGGCTTGCTCCAGGCCGGCTCGGGTCCATCGACGCGTCCGCAAAGCGCCGAACGCCTCAGCGGATCATCTGGGCGGGCCGTGAGCTTCGCGTCGAGATCGAGGAAGACCAGCGAATACGGGTCGACGCGAGCGCCGCGGAACTTAAGGGCCCAGTGCAGGTGCGGCCCCGTGACGCGCCCGGTCGCGCCGACCTCGCCGATGATCCGCCCCTTCTTCACGAGGTCGCCCGGCTTGACCAGGGATCTGGAGAGATGGGCGTACTGCGTCATCAGACCAAGGCCGTGGTCGATGATGATGGTTTTGCCCGCGAAGAACAGCCGATCGGAGAGCAAGACCTTCCCGCCGGCGGGGGCGCGCACGGGCAGTCCGGACCGGGCTTTCAAGTCCATGCCCGAGTGCGGGGCGCGCGGCTGGCCGTTGAACACGCGCCGTTCGCCGAAGCGGGCGGTCGCCGCCCCGGGGATCGGGGAGTCGAAACGGCCGTCGAACAGCCGCTTCTCGTCGCTTACCGAGAACAGCTTCTGGAGCCTGGCGGACTCGGCCTCGGCGCGCTCGGCGTCGTTCTTCTCGGGCGTGACGAATTTCTGGTCGACTTTGAGCTCCACGACGGGAAAGCCCGCGTCCATGACGTCGAAGGTTTCGCTCGCGCGCACCGCCTTGCCGCCGGGTGCGCGCATCACGGCGGAGAGCGTCGCGGGGCCGGTCGAGAATTCAAGGTCGAGGCCGATGAGGGCGAGCCACGTTCCCGTCGAGGCGCCCGGAAAAAAGTCCAGGGCGCGCCCCTTCATGGACGCGTCGGGAGGCGCCTTGGCGTCGTGGCCGGAGACGGTCACGAGGATGACCTCCCCCGGCCGGAACGCGCGCGCCTCGATGGTCAAGGTCGGGTCGGGCGGCGCGGCCGCGGCGGGCGGGATGAAAAAGAGAGCGGCGAGCAGGGAGCGCGTCATTCGAGCATCTTCTTATACAACACCCGGGCCTTCGCGTTCGACGGCTCCCGGCGCAATACCTCGTCGAGGTGGCCCGAGCAGGCCTTCAGGCGGCCGCGCTCGCAGAGAAGCTTGGCGAGGTTTATCCGCGCGTCGATCTGCGCGGGCGCCGCGGCCAGCGATTTCTCCCACCAGCCGATCGCTTCGTCGAAATCGCCCGCGAGATAGGCGAGGTTCCCCAGGTTGTTCAGCGGGCCCGGCCGCGAGGGCGCGAGCCTCGACGCGCGGCGAAACGCGGCTCGAGCCCCGTCGAAATCGGACGCCTTCGCCTTGAGGAAGCCGAGCTCCTCGGCCGCATCCGCGTCCCGCGGCGAGCGCGCCAAGCGCTCCTCCAGTTCGCGGAGGCGGATCGCGTCGGCGCCGGCGTGAAAAGGGGCCTCCGCCGCGTTGCGGCGCACGGCGAGCGGCGACTGCGCGGCGAGGCCGAGGAAGACGAGCAGGGCTCCGAGGGGAAAAATCGCGCGCGGCGCGGCGCCGCTCGCCTCGGCGCGGGACGCGGCGCCGAGAAGGGCGAACGCCGCGAACGACGAGGCTCCCAGGCGCATATCCGGGGAAACGAGGGCGGCGGAGAACAGGGCCAAGGCGCCGGCCGTCGCCGCCCCGCGCTCCAGGCGCCCCTCGCCGGCGCCGCCGCGCTTGAGCATGAGCCACGCGGCGGCGGGCACCGCGAGCAGGGCCGCCAAGCCGAGCGGGCCGGTCTCGGCCAAGGTCTGCAGGTACTCGTTGTGGGCGAAATTGACGATCATGCGTCCCTCGGGCCAGCGGGCCTTGAGCTCCGCGGAGGCGAAGGCGGGAAATTCGAGATGAAAGCGGCCGAGGCCGCAGCCGATCAGTGGATGGGAGCGCCACAGCGCCAGCGTGTCGCGCCAGATCAAGACGTGCGTCCACTCGCGGCCAAGGAACGCCCATGCCGCCGCGGCGGCGAGGGCCGCGGCGCCGCCGAGCGCCCCCAGGCGCCTTCGTCCTTCAAGGCTCGCGAGCGCCCAGAGCGAGAGGCCGGCGAGGAGCCCGAAGGCCGCCGCGCGGGAGCGCGCGAGCAGAAGCCCGGCGCCTTGAAGCGCCGCCGCCGCCGTCCACAGCGCGCGGTTGGCCCCGGCGGATTTCAGGGCCCGGGCCAGAGTCAAGGGCAGGGCCGAGGCCAGCGCCGTGCCGAGAAAGATCGGATTGCCGAAACTCGCGAAGGGACGGGAGCGGCCTTGAGCCGCCTCCAGGAGCGCCCAAGAGGCCGCCGCCGCCGCGGCGGCGCTCCAAGACGCCAGGAACGGCTCCGGGCTCGTCAGCGCGAAAGAGCGGCTGGCGGTCCAGAAAGCGAGGCCGCAGAACAGAAGGCGCGCGGCTTCGGACTGCGAAACGGCGAGATCGGGCGAGAGCGCCCAGAAAACGAGGCCCGCGGCCGAGAGAGCCGCCGCCGGGCCGTCAAGGGCGGAGCGTCGTCCCGGATCGCGCCGCGCCGCGGCGCGCCACGCGAGGCGGCCGCCCGCGAGCAGAACGACGGCCTGCACGGCGAGCAGTTTCGCGCGGATGAGCTTCTGGTCGGGCACGAGCCAGAAGACCGCCGCCCCAAGCATCCACAGCGCCCCCAAGGCGCGCTCGGGCTCGATCCGGACGCCGGACGCGTCCTTAGCCACGCAGGGAGGCGACGATCCGGTCCTGCGCCCGGAACATGCGGGCTTTCGCGGCCGGGCGGTGATCGTCGTGGCCGAGCAGGTGCAGGGCGCCGTGGACGGCGAGCGTCGCGGCCTCGACGGCGACGGAGTGGCCCAGCGCCTTCGCCTGCCGCCGCGTCATCCACGCGGAGATGAAGATGTCCCCGACCGGGCGCTCGGGGCCGGCGAGCGCCCGCGGGGCGTCGTACGGAAAGGCGATGACGTCCGTGTCGCCGTCATGACCCAGGTAATGGCGGTTCATCCGCAGCATCGCGGCGCGCCCGATGAACACGAGGTTGACCTCGCCGCGGATTCCGGCCGCTTTCCTCGACGAAGCGAAGGCGAGCGCCACCGCCTTTTTGTAGAGAAGGCCGCGCCGCGCCGCGGGCGGCAGGGAGGCCATGCCGGCGACGACGACGTTCAGCCCGCCTTTTCGTCCCATTTGTCGTAGGCGCGGACGATGCGCTTGACGAGGGGGTGGCGGGACACGTCGGCCTCGGCCATGCGCATCGTGGCCGCGCCCTCTATGCCCTTGAGGATCTCCAGCACGCGCACGAGGCCCGAGGCCGCGCGCGCGCCGAGGTCGTTCTGCGTGGTGTCTCCGGTGACGACGGCCTTGGAGCCGGAGCCCATGCGCGTGAGGAACATCTTCATCTGTTCCGGCGTGGTGTTTTGCGCCTCATCGAGAATCATGAACGCGTCCTCGAACGTGCGGCCGCGCATGTAGGCCAGCGGCACGATCTCGATGACGTCGTTGTCGCGCCAGGTGCGGAAGCGCTCTCCGCCGAGGAGCGAGATGAACGCGTCGTAGAGCGGGCGCAGGTAGGGGTTCACCTTCTCCATCAGGTCGCCGGGCAGGAAGCCGAGCCTCTCGCCCGCCTCGACGACCGGACGCGAGAGGACGATCCGGGTCGCCTGCCGGGATTCCAAGGCGCGCAGGGCGCAGGCGACCGCGAGGAAAGTCTTGCCCGTGCCGGCCGGGCCGACGCCGAAGGTCAGATCGTGTCCGGCGATCATGTCGCAGTACTTCTGCTGGTTCGGCGTGCGCGCCCGGATCACCTTGCCGCTGTGGGCGCGGTACAGGCCGTCCTCGGGCAGGGACGGCGCGTCGAGGTTGATCGGCTCGAAGCCGCGCGGATCGGCGGGCGCGGCGCGGCGCCGCAGGGCGTCGATCTCCGCGCGCAGGCGGCGCGCGGCCTTCTCCACGCGTCCGGCGCTTCCCTTCACGGTCAGCGAGAGGCCCCCGCTCTCCGCGTCCTGGCGCAGGAAGATCTCGACGCCGAAGTCGCGCTCGAGCTCGCGCAGCCGCGCGTCCTGTTCTCCCAGGAGGCGCACCGTCTCCGCCTGATCGTTGAGCCGTATGAGCTTCGTGGTCATGGATCGGCCTCCGACTTCACGGCCCCATTGTAGCCATTTCGCCCCGTATTTCGCTTTCTTCAGAGCCTCCTATCTGTGTGATGTATCTGAATGCTCAGATAGGGGAGCGGTGGAGAGATCCCGGCCAGCGGGTCAGCGTTGGGCCGTTTCTCCGCGGGGGACGAGCACGATGCCGCTCGGATCCACGAAATAGCGCTTCGCGTCTTCCGCCGAGTTGAGGCCGATCTTGAGCTTGGCGGGTATCTCGTTGAAGCGGTCCACGATCACGCGCCGGAGGTGCGCCTCGGAGCGGATCTTGCAGAAATCCATGATGATCGAATCCTCGATCACGGCCCCATCGTGGATGTGCACGCCGCGGCCGATGATCGAGTTCTTGATCGTCGCGTTGCGCACGAAGCAGCCGTCGCTGATGATGCAGTTCGTCAGCTTGCCGTCGAGCACTTTCGCGGGGGGGCCGTCGTAGCGGCCCGAGTGGATGAACCAGCGGCGATTGTTGAGGTTCAGGCGCGGGCGCGCGCCGAGAATGTCCATGTTGGACTGGTAGAAGGCGCCGATCGTCCCGACGTCGCGCCAGTACGCCTGCTCCTCGTACGTCTTGAGCCCGGGCAGGATGTTGGTCGAGAAGTCGTAGGCGTAGAGCTTGTGGGTCTTGAGCATGCCGGGCAGGACGTTCTTGCCGAAGTCGAGGTCGCCGTCGTCCTTGTGCCTGCTCTTGAGCAGGTCGACGAGGACGTCCTTGGTGAACACGTAGTTGCCCATCGACGCCAGCGCGTGCGAGGCGCTGCCGGGCATCGGCGCGGTCGTCTGCGGCTTCTCGATGAACTCGGACACGCGGCCCTTGGCGTCGGCCTGCACGATGCCGAAGGACGGGACGCTCTTGAGGGGAACGGGGATCGTCGAGATGGTGACGTCGGCGCCCTTTTCCGCGTGCCACTGGACCATTTGGCCGACGTCCATGCGGTAGACGTGATCCGCCCCGAAAACGACCACGAGGTCCGGATCGAAATCATGGATCAAGTTCAAGTTCTGGCGCACGGCGTCGGCCGTGCCCCGGTACCACATAGTGCCGAGGCGCATCTGCGGGGGCACGACGGTGATGAAGTGCTCCCGCGTGAGGCCGGCGGTCCGCCAGTTGGAGCGCAGGTGCTCGATGAGGCTCTGGGACATGTACTGCACGAGGACGTAGATCGACAGCATGCCCGAGTTCACGAGATTCGAGAGCACGAAGTCCACGATGCGGTATTTCCCGCCGAACGGCACGGCGGGCTTGGAGCGCTCGTGCGTTAGCGGGTGCAGGCGCTCGCCCTTGCCTCCGGCGAGCACGATCGCGAGCACGCGCCGCGTGGGCGCGATGTGCGGCCTATTGGGGCTCGGCATAAGGATCCTCCCCGTAGTCGGCGTTGTCGATGACCTCGGCGTGCTTGTCCCGCCGCTTCGCCGGGGCCGGGCGCCCCTCGTCCCATGCCTCGGCGTCCCGCCGTTCGCGCGCTCGGAGCCGGAGGGCCTCGTGATCGTCTTCCGGCGCGTAGCGCTGCGCGCCGGACAGCTGCGAGTCTCCGAGGATGAGGATGCCGCGCCCCTCTTGGACGCCGGAGGTGACCTCGGTCCGCCCCCGCGTCGTGATCCCGGTCGAGACGCGCACGGTCAAATAGGTGTCCTCGCCCCTGCGGATGAGCGCCCCGGTCGGCACATGGAGCGCGCCTTTCCTCGAGAGCGGGATGATCCGGCCTTCCCACGCGGTTCCCGGGACGAGGGAGCGGTCGGGCGGCATGATCAAAGTGAACGCGCCGCCCGGAGCGGAGTCTTTCGCGTCCCGCCGGTCGAGGCGGTATTGCGCCACGCGTCCGCGCAGGACCCGCCTCGGATCCGCGAGCGGCCAAAAAACGAGCTCCTGCCCGTCGCGGATCCAGTACGCGTCCTCGGGCCGCACGCGTCCCACGAGCTTGAGCGTCGAGGCGGCCTCGAACATCGGGGACTCGGGCTTGATCCAGGTCTTCAGCTTGAGGAAGCTCTTGAGGATGAAGCACGTGTCCCGGCAGCGCGCGGGCGCCGGGCGGAAGACGCGCTGCCAGCGGTCCTCGAGGATGCCGACGTCCTGGGAGCCTTTCGAGTCGATCATCGCCGCCAGCTCCCTGTGCGCGAGCCAGGCGAGCGTCTGGTCCGCCTTATGCCAGGCGTAGGTCGAGGCCGGGACGCTCTCGACGCGGCCCTCGATCGCCGACTTGATGAGGAAGACGCCGTCGGCCACGACGGTGCCCGACGCCTTGACGACGATCTCGAGGTCGCCGCGTTCGACCTCGGCGGGCGTCGCGGCGCCCGCGACGGCGGCGAAGAGGGCGACTCCGACGGTGAGGATGGTTTTCATGGGTGTGGACCGGCGAGCCGAATGCGGACGTTAATGCCGAATTATAAAGGGAAAATCGAGAGCGCGCAATGGCGCTGAAGGGAACAATCGGGGCATGTCGATCGTATGGTGTGGGGGGCCTTGACGGAACCCGGGAGTCCCGTTAGAATATATATGAATACGATCGAATATAAAAAAATCATGCCCAAAACGGTGACCCTCCGCCTCGACGACGCGACCTACGCCTTCTTCCGCGATTGCGCCCAGGCCGACAACCGCACGCTCTCGAATATGATCGAGACGGCGGCCAAGCGGCATCTGGAAAGCGCGTATATTGACGCGGAGGAGCAACATGGGATCGTGCGCGATGCCTCGCTCATGCGACGCATTCGTGCCGGCACGCGCGACGCGAAAGCCCGTCGCGGACGCATGATTGGCTGATTACCGAATCTTCGAAACCGCCTCTTTTTTGGAAGATATTGCGGCAGCCCCCGCCTCCTTGCGCGAGCGGCTTCGCGCCAAGCTGACCGGCTATGTTTATCCCTTTCTGAGGCGCTCTCGGGGTCATTCCCAGGCTCGCATGCTGAGGAATTATCAGCCTGAAACGTGGCGGTGGCGCATCGGCGATTGGAGGGCTTTTTATCTGGTGGACGATGAGGCGCGGGTCGTCTCGATGCTCGCGCTTTCACTGCGGCGAGATGCCTACAAGAAATAACGTCCAGTTATCCATAAACTCGTCCCAGGACGAGTTGAATAACGCGACATAGGTAAGTCGGATTGCTGGGTGATCAATGGACACCCGGACCGGCTACAGCTGCATTCCGCCTGGTAGATTGAGTTTCGCTAATGAACCCCTGGTTCGTTTCTGCATGCACAGGCCCGACAAATTCCATGCTTTGAGCATCAAAATTCATGCTCGTTGGATGTGGGATGTTGTGCGTGCATCATGGCGCCGCTCGCCTTGCGGGTCAGCGAAGGATGAGGCTGCCCAGCGTCATCGCGACGCATGCGGACAGGTTCAGGCTTCGAGCCCGCGCGTCGATGGGGATTTTGCGCTCGCGTTCGCTCCAGCGAGCGTGGACCTCGGGCGGCAGGCCGCCCGTCTCGGAGCCGAACACCAGGACCGCGCCGCGGGAGACCTCGGCGGGGCTCCAGCTCTTCTTCGCCTTGGTCGAGAGCAGCCAAACCTCGCGCTCCGGCTCGACGCTCGCGAGCCATTCGGCGACGCCGTCGTGCTGCCGGAGGTCCAGGTTCGGCCAGTAGTCGAGGCCCGCGCGCTTGAGGTTCGCGTCGGTGATCTCGTAGCCCAGCGGATGCACGAGGTGCAGGCGGCAGCCAAGGGCCATGCAGCTGCGCCCGATGTTCCCGGTGTTGCCCGCGATGTCGGGCCGCACGAGCACGATCTCGTAGGCCGGCGACACGCTATTTCGCGGCGGTCTGGAGGCTGGGAAGGGCGGCCTTCTCGGCGGCGATCGTCGGGTTCTCGCCCCTCCAACCGTCGCGCAGGAACGCCTCGTAGGTCCACGGCATGAGGTCCTTGAACTGCCGGGCCAGGGCCTCTCCGTAGGCCTGGATCTCGAGCTGCGCGTGCGCGTCGGCGCGCAGCGCCACGAAGTTCATGAGGCTGCGGGCGTTGACCGTCCAGTAGAACTCGGTGTAGAGGTTGACGGGCAGGACCATGCGCGCCATCTCGCGGGCGACGCCCATCCCGAGCATTTTTTTGTAAGCGGCGAGGGCTCCGTCCACCTGGGTCCGGAACAGCCCGTGAAGCGCGTCCTGATCGAGCTCCGGCGCGGCGGAGGAGCCCTGCTTGTTTTTCTTGTCCTGCCCCCGCCATCTTTCCGGCATGTAGAAGTAGTCCTTCACCTCCGTGTACCGGAACGAAACCTCGTTGTAGGCGGCGAAGCGGTGGCGGAACCATTGGCGCGCGACGAAGATGGGGGCGCTGACGTGGAACTTGAACACCGCGTGCTCGAACGGCGTCATGTGGGAGTGCTTGAGCAGGTAGCCGATCAGCTTCCGGTCGGCCTCGGCGCCCTTCGACGCGCCGCCGTAGGAGACGCGCGCGGCGTCGACGACGCCCTGGTCTCCGCCCATGAAATCCACAAGACGGACGAAGCCTTTGTCCAGAACCTTGACCGGCTCGCGGTTGCTCTCGGCCTTCATCGGAATCCTCCTGGAGCGTTGTCTCGATACTGTCTGACGTCGGGAAGGGCGGACGCGGATTTCGAAATCGAGACGATCCAGTCGGCCAGGCGCGGGTCGCCGATCAAGCCCTTGCCGTTCCAGCGGTAGCCGGCGGAGCCGAGCTGGCGCCGAAGAAGCTTCTCGACGCGGCGGCCGTCGGGGGCGAGGGGCACCGCCACGACGCCGCCCTGCGTCGCGAGGCGGCGCAAAGTCGCCTTGTTCGATTCTCGATCCTTGTCCTGCTGGCCGGCGCGCGTGCCGTCGCGCACCCAGATGATCGCGGCCTCGCGGAAGCCGCCCTTGACGCGGATGGACTCGGCGATCGCCGCCGCCGCCGTCTTCCAGGCTTCCAGGCCCTTGTCCGAGCGGGGGGCGATCCCCACGAGCACCACGGACTCCTTGGCCGGGTCGCGCGCGAGGGTCCTCGCGCGGTCGGCTAATATGCCGGCGAGCGCGGGCGACTTGTCGATCGTGGCGGCGAGGACGAGCTCGGACTCGCTCTTGAGGCGCCTGGGGCCGCGGCCCGGGAAGACCAGAGAGCTCTTATTCGCGGATTTGACCGGCGCCATGCCCGGGCGCGGGGCGTCGGGCCTGTCGCGCGCCGGCTCCTCCCGGATTCCGAACAGATAACGCAGCTCGTCCATGACGGGCGACTCGGCGACGAGCTCGAGCGGGACCGCGACGACCTTCGTCACGTGCTGGCTTTTGAGCCGGTCGAGGCCTCGCTGGATCGCGACGACGTCTCCGGCGGACTCGACGCTTTCGACGGCGACGCCGCGCAGCTGCGAGCGAAGCGCGCCGAGCTCGGTCTTCCACGCTCCGCCCGCGTCGGAGGCGAGGAGCAGGACGCCGTACGGCTTGCTCCCCATCGAGGCGTTGCCGAAGCCCGACGACGCGGCCGGAGAGGCCGCGAGCGCCAGGAGAAAGGCCGCGCCGATCACGGCTTTCCCTTTTTGAGGAAGACGGCCTCGAGGCGGTCGCGCAGTTCCTGGATGCTGACGGGCTTGGGCACGAACTCGTCTCCGCCGGAGAGCGCCGCGCTGGTTTTGTCGTGCGTCGAGTCGCGCGCCGTGAGGAAGAGGACGGGAGTGCGCTTCGCGCCGGCTTTTTTTTCAAGCGCGCGTATCTGCCGGCAGGTGGCGAGCCCGTCGACCCGCGGCATCATGAGGTCCAGCAGGATCGCGTCGGGCGCGGCGGACTTGAAGGCCGCGACGGCCTCGAGTCCGTCTTCGGCCGTCGTGACCTCGTAGCCGAGCCGCGTCAGTTGGATGGAAAGAATCTCGCGGATCGACGGGTCGTCGTCCACGACGAGAATCTTGCGGCCGCCCATGCCTAGGGGTCGAAAGTCCAGACCGCGGACTTGCCGGTCGACCCCGCGACGGCGACGGCGAGCTCCCGGCGGCCGGCCTCGGGCTCGACCAGGGCGAAACCCGAGGACGAGCCGCCGAGCTCGGCCTTCCACGCCGTCTCGAAGGCCACGCCGGTCCAGTTCTTGGCGTGCAGTTCCCCGCCGTTGAACAGACCGAAGGGATTGGCGAGGCCGCCGAGCATGGCGAGGTTGCGTACGATGTAGAGCTTGTCGAAGCCCTTGGGGCCGTACGTCGCGAGCATGGCCGGATGGAATTCGAGCAGGTGGTCATGCCAGCGCACGCGGGTCGGGCTCTGGCCGAAGCTCTCCGCGGAGCGCCAATGACCCTTGGCGAACTGCGCGCGCAGGCTGTTGACGCTGGTCAGGTACAGCGCGGCGGGTTCGCCCGCCGCGTCGAGCTGGGCGTAGGTGAAGCCGTACAGCCAGTCGGCGCGCTTGGGGTTGAGCTTCGGGCGGCCCTGCGCGTAGCGGCCGTCCTTGTACAGCAAGGGGTACACCGCGCCGAACGGGAACGTCTTGTCGTCTTGGATCTGCTGGGAGGCGACGACGCGCTCGCCTTTTTCGTTCTGATGCGCGCGCACGAGCATGGGGAGGTCCGCGGTCTTGGTCCACTTGCCCGCGTCGAGCGCGTAAACGGACGTTTCCAGGCGGCGGAACTGCTCGTTGTACGCGGAGACGTAGAGCTCGCATTTTTTGTCGCCGTCGAGGTCGGCCGCTTCCAGGGACAGGATGCGGACCCCGGTCCCGGGCAGTTCGCCCTGCGCCAGAACCTTGTTTTCCGCGGCGGGATAGGCGTACAGCCGGAAGGCCTTGTCATCGGACAGAACGATCTGCGGCTTGCCGGCCCCGTCGAAATCCGCGACCGCCATCCCGGTGACGACGAACGGCAGGGACGCCCCGCGCGACCGGGGAGCGCGCAGGTCCGCCTCGCCGGGCCGGCGCGGCGAGGCGGGCGCGGCCGGGGCGTCGGGCGCGGCCGAGGCGGCCGCGAGGCGCGCGCGCTGGCCGGCGCGGACCAGGGGCACGGGCCCGGAGAGGGGGCGCGCGGCGGTCCGTCCCAGAGAGTGCTTCTCGGAGACCAGCTCGATCCTGCCTTCGGCGATATTCTTTTCGGCCTTGCCGAGCTGCTCGCCGGTCACGGGATGCTTGAGGTCCTCGCCTTCCTCGTACACCTGGAAGCCGCGGCCCGGGACGGCGCCGTCCGCGGCCGTCAGATCGAGCCAGACCTGGGCGCCGTCGACCTTCACGACGTAGCCTTTGGAGGGCGCGGCGGCGCGAGCGGGACCGGACAGCGCGAGCAGGGAGGCGAGAGCGAGGACGATCATCTCCAGAAGCTATCATATTTTTTTGTTAGAGTAGAAACGAATGGCATCCGCCTACCCGTCCGCGCACACCGGCACCGCCCAGGACCTGATGCGCGCCGTGACGAAAGCCTACGAGAGCCAGCTCGCGCTCGAGGGCGCGGTCCTCCCCGCCAAATCGGAGCTCCTGCGCATTTTCGCGGAGCCTTTCGCGCGCGCGCTCGGCATGTCGGCGGCGGCCATGTTGGAGCTCGCGCCGCCCGACTGGACGGTCTGCATCCATGACAAGGCGCTCCTGAGCCTGGCCGACGGGCGCGCGCGCCCGTTCGACTCGGAAGCGCCCGCGATCGTCGCGGCCCGAGCGTTGGCCGCGCGCCTGGAGAAAGAATCGGGCCGATCCCCCGCCTTGCTCGCGATGCTCTCGCATCCGCCGGTCATGGGAGAACTCTCCCACCTGAACTTCGAGCTCATGCGGCACGCGATCTTGGCCCTGCGCGAGATTCGCGGCCGTCCGTGCCGCCCGCGTCTCGTCGTTGCTATCGACCCATTCGCCCTTGACACGATCGGGGTTCTGGAGGAAGGATTGTACGCGGGCTTCATGGGGAGCTTTCATTTGGGCATCGACCGTTTGGCGCTGGGCCGCGGGCACCTCGGCCCTCTCATGTCGCCCCAGGCTCGTTGGGACCGCATGCCGCTGCGCCTCTTCAGGTTCTTGGGCGAAGGCCGGGAGGTCGGCATGGTGCAGTCCGGGGGGGTCCCCTCGACGGGCCGCGTGCTGTACGGCGCGCGCGAGTGGGCGCGCCGCGCGCGCGCGGCCGCCGCGTTCCCGGCCGATCCCGCGCGGGCGCTCGCATGCCTGCGCGCCGACGAGTCGTTCGCGCGTTTTGAGAAAGCCGTCGTCGCGCACGCGCCGCTTCCGCGCGGCCCCTGGCGCATGATCGAGGCTTGGCTCATGACCGCCGCCGCGGGGCTCATGCCGGGCGAGACGGCCGAGTCGGCGGCTTGCGCGGCTCTCGGTTGCCTGCGGGTCCCTGAGCGGGCCCGCGCCGCCCTGCTCGCCGAACTGTCGAGTGACATGACGCGGGAAACGCCCTCGCGCCGCCGGCTGTTCCGCCTCCTCGTCGGACGCGCGGCGCGGCGCCGCCCCCTGCTGCTGATTCCCGTCGTCCACCGCGCCGAGCCGCTCGGCGTGTCGGTGCGGGAGGCTTGGGGCGTCACTTGGGCGGGGAGGGGGCGCGCGCGCGTCGTCCGAGCGGGCGGGTCCGGCGAGCCCGAGGAGATGGCCGACGAGGAGCTGGCCGAACGGTTCACTCGGGAGCACTTCGAGTGAGCGCCAACTTATACCGCGGCATTTCCGATCTCAAGGGTTTTTCCCTGAGGAACTGCCCGTCGATGGACGAGCCGTCGGGCGTTTTGATGTGTCCTCCGGACCATTTCCAGATACTGTCCGCGAACAACCCGTACATGGCCCGCCACGTCGGCGCCGCGGATCGCGAAAAGGCCATGAAGCAATGGGCCGAGCTGGCCGCCGCGTTCCGGGCCGCGGGTTGTCCCGTCTCCGTCATTCCCCCTACGCCCGGCCTGGAGGACATGGTCTTCGCCGCCAACTCATCCTTGACGGGCACGCGCCCCGACGGTGAAAAGGTCGCCTTGATCTCCTCGATGCGCCACGCGTCCCGGCGCCGGGAGACCGAGGCCTTCGCGTCCTGGTACGAGGCTCACGGCTACCGCGTCGCGCGCACCAAATCAGGCGGCCACGAAACTTTCGAGGGCTCCGGCGACGCCGTGTGGCATCCGGGCAAGCGCTTGATCTGGGGCGGCCACGGCTTCCGCACCGACCCCGGGATGTTCGAGCAGGTCGCGGAAACCTTCAAGACCCCCGTCATCCAGCTCAAGCTGGTCAACGAGAGGTTCTACCACCTCGACACATGCTTTTGTCCTCTGACGCCGGAGGCGGTCCTCATCTACCCTTCGGCCTTCGACGCGGCGAGCCTCGAGCTGATCCTGAAGATATTCCCGATCGTCGTCACCGCCTCCGAGTCCGACGCCGTCTCGCGCATGGCCTGCAACGCCGCGGTATGGCGCTCGAAGACCGCCGTCATGCAGAAGGGGGCCGGCGCCGCGTCGGGGCACATGCGCGCGATGGGTCTCGAGGTCGTCGAGGTGGACACCTCCGAGTTCATCAAGTCGGGGGGCAGCGTGTACTGCATGAAGCAGTATCTGTTCGGGTGACGCTGCACCTCTGCCAGGCGGGCTACGAGGCCTTTCTCGTCAAGGAGCTCGGGGGCGCCGCGGAGAAGGCGGGAGCCGGCTGGGTGCTCGGCCCCGAGGGCGCGGGGGAACCGTGCTTCGCGCACGTGTCCATGAAGGCCCCGGTCGAGGTCGCGGGAAAATCCTTGAACGCGCTGGCCGGCGCGATGGCGGATCACTTCGCCGCGTCCGCGCGCGGCGAACGTTTCGACGCCCCGTGGCCGTTCTGCGTCGAGTCGGCGGGCGAGGCCGGGTTGAGCCGCCGCGCGAAGACGGCCGCGGAGGAATGCCTCGCCCGCGTGAGGGGGCGCATGTCGCGCGTCGCGAGGCTCGCCGTGCGCGGCCGCCCGGGGCTCGGGCCGGCGCGAGGCCTCTTCGCCTACCTGCCGGACTTCGGCCGCGCCTACGTCGCGCGCGACGCGGTTTTCGGCGGCCAGAAGCGGATGGCCGACGACCCTCAAGCCCCGTCGCGCTCGTACCTGAAAATCGAGGAGGCCTACGGGATTATCGGGCGCGAGCCCGCCGAGGGCGAGACGGTCGCGGACCTTGGCGCCGCTCCCGGCGGCTGGAGCTACAGCGCGGCCAAGCGCGGGGCGCTGGTCGTCGCCGTCGACAACGGCCCGCTCAAGGGCGGCGCGGTCCACCCCGGCATCGAGCATAGGGCGGAGGACGCCTTCAAGTACGCGCCGGAGAAGGAGGCGGCCTGGCTGTTTTGCGACATGGTGGAGGACCCCGACCGCGTCACGGACCTTCTCGCGCGCTGGCTCGACCGGGGTTGGTGCCGCCGTTTCATCGTCAATCTGAAGTTCGCGCGCCGCGATCCGCTGCGCGTCTTGAGAGGCGCGCTGGCGCTGCGCTCCCGATGCTCGCTTCTGCGCGCGCGCCACCTGTTCCACGACCGCGAGGAGTTGACCCTCGTTGGCGAGCGCGCTATACTACGAGCATGACACCGCGACGATTTCTCCTTGCCCTGGCCGCTTCGCTCGTCCTCTTCGCGCCTCCCGCGCGCGCCGAGGGCGAGTCCATCGGGGCCGCGGAGGCGAGGCCCGCCCCGAAGCCGGCGAGGAAGAAAGCGAAGAAGGCGCCCGCGAAACGGAAGCCCTACGATTACGACCGGTCCAAGTATAAATCCCGCGAGCCCTCCCAGACTTCGGCCTATAAGTTCGATGAGAAGGGAGAGCCTATCCGCGCGGACGAGAAAAAGGCGCCCGCGACGAAAAAGAAGCGTTCCGAGCCGCCCAAGACCGGGCTGACGGAGGGGCTCGGCGCCTGCGGTCCTCAGGAGAGCTGCGCCGAGAAGAAGGCCGAGTCCGACGCTCTGTAGCGGCGCATGACGCTCGACCGCCTGCGTTGGGCCCTCCTTCCCGCGGCCGCGGCGGCTTTGCTGGCCGTGCTGTTCAGGGGCGCGACGCCGGGGCGGCTCGCGCTGTGCGCGGTCTGCGCGCTGGCCTGGTACGGGCTCTCCCGCCGCAAAACCCGCTCGCTCGATCGTGACCGCTTCGCCGGCGGCAAGCTGGGCCGACGCCCCTAGCCTGCTGGAAAAAGAGGAGCACGGCGCCGAACTCTTTTTGGCTATCATGGGTCATGGATTGGCGGCCTTTCGTCGTTTGCGCTCCGGACGACTACGCGCCGTCGGCGCGCGGCATGGGCGGGCCTGACGGCTTGGGCGACCGCCTGCGCACGGCGGCCTTCGCCGAGCGCCAGGCCTTCGCGGCATTCCTGTGGGCCGCGGAGAATTTGACCGACGCATCCGTCGAACTGCGCGCGGCGTGGCGGCGCATCGGCCGCGAGGAGGAAGCGCACCTCGATCTTCTGCTCGGGCGCATGGCCGAACTCGGCGTGAGGGTCGACGGCCGGCCCGTCTCCGATCGTCTGTGGCGGCGCCTGACCGCAAGCAGGACCGCTCCGGAGTTCGCGGCCGCGATGCGCGAGGCCGAGGCCCGAGGGCGGGCCGCCGAGGAGAGCTTCCGCCGTTCCTTGGCCGACCGAGATCCGGTCACGGCCGCCATCTTCGGCCGCATCGCCGATGACGAGGCCGAGCACCTGGCCGCGGCCGATCGCTGGTTGCCGACCAAGGGCGCGATTCGCTATCCTTAGGGGCATGACCGCCGTTTTGAAGCGCGACATCATCGGAGACATCCGCCGCAAGGCCGCCGCGCTCAAGAAAAAAATCGTCCTGCCCGAGGGCGAGGAAAAACGGACGCTCAAGGCCGCGTCGATCCTGAGGAGAGAGGGCCTCTGCATCCCGATTCTCCTCGGCGACCCCGAGGCGGCCCGCAGGACGGCGGCGGAAAACGGAACGGACCTTTCCGGCATCGAGATCGTGCGTCCCGTCGAGGACGCGAAGTTCGCCGAGTACGCCGCGCAGTACCACGAGCTGCGCAAGCACAAGGGGATCACCGCGGAGGAGGCCAGGAAGGCGGTGGCCGAGCCCCTCGTTTACGGCGTGATGATGCTCCACAACGACCGCGTCGACGGCTTCCTGTCGGGCGCGGACCACGCGACGGCCGATACGGTCAGGCCCGCCCTGCACATCATCAAGCCCGCACCCGGCGTGCGCACGATCTCGAGCTTCTTCATCATGATCTTCCCGAGCCCGGAGCAGGGCGACGAGGGCGTGCTGATCATGGGCGACTGCGCGATCAACATCGATCCCGTGCCGGTGAAGCTCGCCGCGATCGGCATCTCCTCGGCGCGCATGGCGAAGGTTCTGGCCGGCATCGAGCCGCGCGTCGCGTTCCTGTCCTTCTCGACGAACGGCTCGACGGAGCACGAGCTGGCCGCGGCCGTCAAGGAGGCCGTGCGCATCGCCAAGGAGAAGGCGCCGGACTTGGCCATCGACGGCGAGATGCAGGCCGACGCGGCGCTCGTGCCCGAAATCGGCCGGAAGAAATTCCCCGGCTCGAGGGTCGCGGGACGCGCGAACGTCCTGGTGTTTCCGGACCTGCAGAGCGGCAACATCGGCTATAAGCTGGTCCAGCGCCTGACGGGAGCCTCGGCGCTGGGACCGATCATGCAGGGCTTCGCCAAGCCCGTCAACGACCTCTCGCGCGGCGCCTCCGTCGAAGACATCGTCGACATGGCCTGCGTGACCGCCCTGCAGTCCGACCCGTCCCTGCGATGACTCCGGCATTCCTGACGCCCAAGATCGTCGCCACCTTCAAGTCGTATGATCGGGCCCAACTCGTCAAAGATCTCATCGCCGGCCTCATCGTCGGGGTGGTCGCCATCCCGCTCGCCTTGGCCTTCGGCATCGCCTCGGGCGTGACCCCGGCCGAGGGACTCTACGCCGCGGTCATCGGCGGATTCCTCATCTCGCTTTTGGGCGGCAGCCGCGTCCAGATCGGCGGCCCGACCGGGGCTTTCGTGGTCATCATCTACGGCATCGTCCATCAGTACGGGCGCGACGCCCTCACGGTCTGCACCATCATGGCCGGCGTGATCCTCATCGTCATGGGCCTGTGCCGGATGGGCAACCTCATCAAGTGGATCCCCTATCCCGTCACGACGGGCTTCACCAGCGGAATCGCGGTCATCATCTTTTCCTCCCAGGTCAAGGACCTCCTCGGCCTGCGCATGGACGCGGTTCCTCCCGAGTTCGCGGAGAAATGGGGCGCCTACCTCCATGCCTTGCCGAGCGCCGACGGCCCGACGATGGCGCTTTCCGCCGCGACCCTCGCGGTTCTCGTCCTATTGCCGCGCCTGACCAAGAAGATACCCTCGCCCTTCGCGGCCCTCGTCTTCGCCACGGCGGCGGCGGCCCTCTTCGGCCTTCCCGTGGAGACCATCGGCTCGCGCTTCGGCGACCTGCCCCGCGGCCTGCCCGCGCCGCGCCTGCCGGAGATGGATTTCAAGACGGTCGCGGCCTTGGTGCGTCCGGCGACCGTGGTGGCCCTCCTGGCCGCCATCGAGTCCTTGCTCTCGGCCGTGGTGGCCGACGGGATGATCGGCGGCCGCCACCGCTCCAGCATGGAGCTGGTCGCCCAGGGCGTCGCCAACGTGGTCTCCCCGCTCTTCGGCGGGATTCCGGTCACCGGAGCCATCGCGCGCACCGCCACGAACGTCAAGAGCGGCGGCCGCACGCCGGTGGCGGGCATCGCGCATGCCGTGGTCCTGGTCTGCGTGCTCCTTTTCGCGGGCCCCGCGGTGGCGCGCATTCCCCTCTGCTCGCTGGCCGCGATCCTCGTCATCGTCTCCTACAACATGAGCGAGTGGCGCACCTTCTCCTTCCTCCTGAAGTCTCCGCGCTCGGACGTCGCGGTGCTCCTGACCACCTTCGGGCTGACGGTCCTCGTGGACCTGACGGCGGCGGTGGAGATCGGGATGGTCCTGTCGGCCTTCCTCTTCATGCGGCGCATGGCCGAGATGACCACCGTCGCCGCGGCGGTCGCCGACCGAGGCGACGAGGAGGCGGGAGGAAAGTCGAATCGGGTGCGCCTCGCCTTGCCCGTGGGCGTCGAGGTCTACGACGTCAGCGGCCCGCTTTTTTTCGGCGCCGCGGACAAGTTGGGCCAGGTCCTTTCCCACATCCAAGACCCGCCGAAGGTCTTCATCCTGCGTCTGGGCGCCGTTCCCGTGCTGGACGCCACGGGCCAGCACGCCCTGCGCGACTTTCAGGCCCGCTGCCGGCGCCTCGGGACCGCGCTCTTGCTCTGCGGCCTGCAGAAGCAGCCCCTGCGGGTGCTTCGCAGCTCGGGAATTCTCGATGAGTTCGATGCCTGGACCGAGGACGACGACCTGTCCGCGGCGCTTAAGCGCATCGAGAAGAGCTCGGCGATGCGCGTGCCGGAATGACCGATCGGGAGCTCGTGCGCGAGGCTTACCTCGAGGCCAAGAAGGGCTATGACGCGGGCGGTCTGCCGATCGGTTCCGTCCTCGTCGACGCGCGGGGGGCGATCGTCGCGCGCGGGCGCAACCTGCGCGTGCAGACGGGCGATCCGACCGCGCACGCCGAGGTCGTCTGCCTCCGGAACGCGGGACGCCGGCGCGACTGGCCGGAGTTGACCTTGGTGTCCTCCCTGAGCCCGTGCATCATGTGCGCCGGGACGGCGCTGCTGTACCGCATCCCGCGCGTGGTCGTGGGGGAAAATAGGAACTTTCTCGGGGCCGAGGATCTGTTCGCCGCGCGCGGCGTGACGGTGTCCGTTCTTCAGGATCCCGACTGCGTCGCGCTGATGGCTCGCTTCACGCGCGAGAGGCCCGACCTCTGGAACGAGGATATAGGTCTCTAGGGAACTTTTTGGGCCGGTCGATCGTATGAAGGTATGATCAATCTCGCCTCTTGCTCTCGTGAGTGGTGGTATCTCGCCGGCCTTGTCTCCACCGATGGCTGTCTGTTGAGAAACCGACGACATGTCATCCTGGTTGCCAAAGATCATGAATTCCTTGAGATGATCAGGGATCGTTGCCGCATTACGAACAAGGTGTGTCAGCACCTAAACGGCCGGGGCCAGCTTTCTCATCGAATCAATATTTGCGGTCGGTCGTATTGGGAAGAACTCGCGCGCATCGGTCTGACTCCGGCGAAATCGAAGACCATGGGAGCGTTGAACGTTCCAGATCGGATGCTCCTGGATTTCTTTCGCGGAGTCGTTGACGGTGACGGCTCGATCAGGCGCTGGATTCATCCCGGCAATGGCGGCGAACAGTGGTCGCTGCGCGTTTTCTCCGCTTCGCCGCCTTTTCTCGAGTGGCTGAAGGCGGCTTTAACCCGGCTCATCGGACTTGAGGGTAAAATTCATCATGGACATGAAAGCGTTTGGGTGTTGAAGTATGGAAAAATGGCGGCTCAGAAGGTGCTCGGGGCTTGCTATGATGAAAAAGTTCCGGCGCTTGAACGCAAGAGACGGCTCGCTTTTTCCTGTGCTGCAGCCTCGAACGGATGGAGCCGGAGTAAGACGGTGAAGCCGACTCCTCCAGATGCTAGAATGAAGGGACCCGGCGGCGTGCTGAAATTGGTATCCAGAGCAGACTTAAAATCTGCCGCCCGTAAGGGCATGTGGGTTCGAGTCCCACCGCCGCCAATATCTTTGGTGGATGAGCAATGAAAATCGCATCCCAGGCGTGGCGGTTCGTGGTCCCGGCCGTCGCGGCCGGCGCCGGCGGCGTGTGGCTGACGGGCCGAGAGTCGACCGCGGTCCTCGGCGCCCTGCTGTCGTTTCTCGCCTTCGGCTTCGCCGCGTTCACGGCCTACTTCTTCCGCGATCCGGAGCGGGCCCTGCCGAGCGACGGACGCATCTACTCGCCCGGCGACGGGGTCGTGCTGTCCGTCGGCCGCGAGGGCCCCGGGGACGCGGTCACCTGCCGGATATTCCTCTCCATCTTCGACGTCCACATCCAGCGCGCCCCGACGGCGGGGCGCGTGACGAAGGTCAGCTCGGTCGCGGGCTCGTTCGCCGCCGCGATGAAGGACGCGGCGCGCGGGAACGCGCGCGTGGTCATGACCATCGAGCCCGAGGGCCGCGGCCCCGTCGTCGTCGAGCAGATCGCCGGCCTCATCGCGCGGCGCATCGAGTGCTGGCGCAGGCCCGGCGACGCGGTCGCCGCGGGAGAGAAGTACGGCATCATCTATTTCGGCTCGCAGGCGGCCGTGCACTTTCCGTCCGGCTCGCTCTGCACGGCCAAGCCGGGCGACCGGGTCGCCGGCGGCGTGACGCCCATCGGGGAATGGACAAGCAGGCTCTGAAGCGCGGCGGGCAGGTCCTCGCCCCCTCCCTGTTCACGCTCGGCAACATGGCGTGCGGCTTCTACGCGCTGCTCTCCTCCGTGCGGGGGGAGTTCGTGTCCTCGGCGACGGCGATCATGGCCGGCATGGTCTTCGACGCGCTCGACGGCCGCGTCGCCCGCCTCGTGCACGGGGAGTCCTCCTTCGGCGTCGAGTTCGACTCGATGGCCGACTTCCTCACCTTCGGCGTGGCCCCGGCGCATATGATGTACGCGTTCATGCTGAAGGACTACGGCGCGTGGGGCTATCCGATGGCCTTCTTGTTCGCGCTATGCGGCGGCCTGCGCCTGGCGCGCTTCAACGCGATGGCGCATGACGGCCAGGGTTCGAAGTCCCACTTCACGGGCCTGCCGATCCCGGGGGGCGCGGGCTTCCTCGCCGGCTTCGTCCTGCTCTATCAAAAGATCGAGGAGGGGCGGCCCGCGGGCACCTGGCGCTTCCTGATGGACCAGATTCCAGCGCTCTACGGCCTGGCTCCGGTCATGGTCGTCGCGATCTCCCTGCTGATGGTTTCGACGATCCCCTACCCCGCGTTCAAGCAGCCGGGCGTTCTGCGGCCGAAGTCGGTGGCCGCGATACTCGGACTGCTCGGCCTGGGCTTCCTGATTTTCTACTACCCGCTGATGATCCTGTTCATCTGCTTCTTCTTCTACGCCCTGCTGGGGCCGGTGTCGTGGCTGGCGCGCGCGGGGGGCCGCCTCGTCGGCTGGATACCGGCCTCGCCGCCCCGCGACTACGGGGAGCATTTATGAGCGCCCGCGGAATTCTCTCGATGCGGCGCCTCGATCCGGCCGCGACCTTGCCCACGCGGGCCCATGCCGACGACGCGGGTCTCGACCTGTACGCGCTCGAGGACGCGGAGTTGGCGCCCGGCGAGGGCGCGGTGGTGCGCACGGGCGTGGCGATGGCCATCCCGGCGGGGCACGTCGGACTGGTCTGCGACCGCTCGTCGCTGGCCAAGCGCGGCCTCAAGACCGCCGGCGGCGTGATCGACGCGGGCTACCGCGGCGAGGTCGGGGTGATGCTCTGGAACGTTTCGCGCGCGGCGCAGGCGCTCAAGAAGGGGGAGCGCATCGCCCAGCTCCTGGTCGTCGCGATCGCCACGCCGTTGCCCAAGGACTGCGACGATCTCGGCGAGACGGCGCGCGGCCTCGGCGGCTTCGGCTCGACCGGCAAATAGCGCCGCTCAATTAAATTTTACGCGGGAACAGGACGGGGCCTTTCGCGATCAGGCCTTGGCGCTGAGTCTTGCCGGCGAGCACGTCCTCGGCCGTCAGCGCGTCGGGGAACTGGCGCACGCCGAGCTGCATGTGGATCTTCGCCGCGGTCGAGGGCATGAACGGGTCGAGCCAGCCGCCGACGAGGCGCAGGGACCAGACGAGATCGAAGAGGACGAGCTCGCATTCCTTCGGGTCCGTCTTGGCGAGCTTCCAGGGGGCTTTTTCGTTGACGCGCGCGTTGAGGCTGCGGATCACCTCCCAGATCGCGTCCAGGGCGCCGCAGAAGTCCAGGGCCTCCATCTTGGCCGATATCTCGGGCGTGCGCCTGGCGACCGTCGTCGTGTAGAAGTCATGGCCAAGAGGAGGCTTCGTCGGGAGGCGGCCGCCGAGGAACTTGTCCACCATTTCCGACACGCGCGAGACGAGGTTGCCCAGGTCGTTGGCGAGCTCGGCGTTGTAGCGCTTGGTCAGGGACGCCTTGGAAAAGTCGCCGTCGCTGCCGAACGGCATCTCGCGCAGGAGAAAGTAGCGCAGGGCGTCCACGCCGAACTCGGCCGTGACGTCGTACGGCGAGATGAAGTTGCCGAGGGACTTCGACATTTTCTGCCCCTCGATCGTCCACCAGCCGTGCGCGAAGACTTGTTTCGGCAGGGGCAGGCCGGCCGCCATCAGCATCGCCGGCCAGATCACGCCGTGGAAGCGGAATATCTCCTTTCCCACGATTTGGACGTCCACCGGCCAAAGATCCGGCGAAGCGGCGGCCGCCGACCAGTAGTTGATCAGCGCGTCGAACCAGACGTAGATCGTATGGCCGGGGTCTCCGGGAACGGGGATGCCCCACTTGACCTTCGTGCGCGAGACCGAGATGTCCTCGAGTCCGTCCGACACGAAGCGGAGGAGCTCCGCGGCGCGGTGCGGGGGCGCGAGGAAGCCCGGGTTCGCCTCATAATGGGCGAGCAGTCTCGGTCCGAATTTCGAGAGCTTGAAAAAATAGGTCTCCTCGGAGAGATTCTGCAGGGGCTTGCCCGAGTCGGGGCCGAGCAGGACGCCGCCGGGGCCCTTCACCGCGTCGCTCTCCTTGACGAAGGACTCGCTGACCACGTCGTAGAGGCCCTCATACCGGCCTTTGTAGATGTCCCCGTTTTTGAGAAGCAGGGCGAACAGCTCCTGGACCTTGCTCTCGTGGCGCTTCTCCGTCGTGCGGATGTAGTCGTCGACGTGGACGTCGAGGTGCTTCCAGAGATCGCGGAACTTGGCCGAGGTCTGGTCGCAGAAGTCCATCACGTGCTTGCCCGCGGCCTTGGCCGCGTCCTCGATCTTCTGGCCGTGCTCGTCGGTGCCCGTGAGCAGGTGGGCGGCCCGTCCGCGGCCGCGCATGTGGCGGGCGAGAACGTCGGCGGCGATCGTCGTGTACGCGTGGCCGATGTGGGGCGCCGCGTTGATGTAGTAGATCGGGGTCGTGATGTAGTAGCGCTTGGTCATGGGCTTACCGCGCGGCTTCGGCCTCCAGGGCGGCCAGCGTCAGGATCAGTTTGGGATCGGCGTTGGCGCGCAGGGCCGCGCGCAGGCGGGAGAGCTCGCGCAAGGGGCCTTCGACATCTCCAAATGCCCGTTCTCCATTGAGGTGCCGGAGTCTCAGCTGTTGGGCGAGCGAGTAGAGGGCGCCCTCCACCTTGACGCGCGCGGCGGCGAGGTCCCTCGGCAGGCCGTCGGAAACGGTGACGGCGGCGAGCGGCCCGTCGCCTTGGGAGAGGCCGTTATCGACGCCGAGCTCAAGCGCGCGTCCGGCGGAGCCGTCGGACAGCGCGGCCAGGCGCTTGGCTTCGGCGGGCGCCGCGCCCCGTCCGGCCAAGATTTTCTCGAGAACGGGCTCGGGCAGGGGCCCGAAGGGGATTGTAAAGCAGCGCGAGGAGATCGTGCGGGGCAGCCGTTCGCGTTGGGTGGCGCCCAATATCCACAGGGTCTTCGGCTGGGGCTCCTCCAGTATCTTGAGCATCGCGTTGGCCGCGGCCTCGTTGAGGCGTTGAGCGTCGGGGATCATGGCGATCTTCCAGCCGTCCAGCATGGACTTGAAGCTGAGGTCCTTGAGGAGGCGGCGGATCGTGTCCACCTTCCATACTTTTTGTTTTTCGAGCTCGCCCTCCTCCAGGGACGCCTGGTAGGCCGCGTCGACCATGACGGCGTCCGGGTGGACGCGCCCGTCGACGCCTCGGCAGTCGCGGCATTCCCCGCAGGAGGCCTCGCCGGTGAACGGGCGCTCGCGGCACAGCAGGGCCTTGGCCAGCTCGACGGCGGCCAGGCGCTTGCCGACGCCTTCGGGCCCGACGAACAGCATCGCGGCCGGCAGGCGCTCGGACGCCAGGAGGCTTTCGAGGGTCTTGACGGCGCGGCGTTGGCCGAGGACCTTGTCGAGGCGCATCAGAGCTTTTTCTCGGCCAACGCGAGGATCTTGGCGTGCAGGACGTCGGCCGGCAGCCGGCCGCTCAGCACGACCGCGCGGGGGTCGGCCTTGGCGGCTTTCAGATAGCCTCTCCGGACCTTGCCGCGGAAGTCGGCGCTTTCGCGTTCGAGGCGGTCGAGCTCGCGTCCCGGATCCCGGCTGTCGAACTCGGCCGCCGGGATGTCGAGGAGGACGGTGAGGTCCGGCCGGAGCCCGCCCGTCGCGATCTTGTTGAGGGTCGCGGTTATCGCGAGCCCGAGGCCGCGGGCGGCGCCTTGATAGGCGTCCGTCGACATCGTGAAGCGCTCCGAGACGACTATTTTCCCGGCCTCCAGCGCGGGACGTATTTTTTCGCTGGTGTGCTGGGCGCGCGAGGCCTCGTAGAGAAAAAGCTCGGTCAGGGGATCGATCGTCAGATTCGGATCGAGAAGCACGCGGCGCACGCCCTCGGCGACCGAAGTGCCGCCGGGTTCGCGCGTGTGCAGGACCTCTCGCCCCTTCGCCCGGAGCGCCTCCGCGAGCATGCGGGCCTGGGTGGACTTCCCGGATTTGTCGGGGCCCTCCAAGACGATGAACACGCCCTTGGGGCGGCTCACAGTCCCGAGGGCCAGCCGCGCAGCTCGTCTTTCCATGAAACCCGGGTCAAGCTCACGTCCGTGGTGACGAGGTTGGCGGTCGCCTGGCCGTTGTAGAAGAAGGTCACGTCGTTGGACGTCGGGGTCATGGTCGTCGTGCCGACCGCGTAGAGCACGCCGTAGACGTCGCTGTTGCCGCCGCCGCCGCCGCCGTTGTTGAAGTTGCCGCCGACGTACAGAAAGCCGTTGACCGCGACCTTGGAGGAGGAATGCGTCAGCCCGGTCGGCGCGTAATCGCTGTTGAGGCCCGGGAAGACGGCGGGGCCGGCGGAGTCGAACGTATCGTGGTAATGGTCCCAGTCGTTGCAGTACTGCTTCCAGGCGCTGCTCGGCACGCTCATCGTCACGTTGCCGTCGCCCCACTGGCCGTTGGGCAGGTTGACGTTGCCCATGACGATCATCGTGCCGGTGTGGAACATGCCGTTCGACTTGACCGTCAGGTCGTTTTCCATGAAGATCGTCTTGCCGTTGGTCGTGTCGTCCCAATTGGTGACGGCGCCGGGGTAATAGCATCGGCCCGGCGACGGGGTTCCGTCCAACAGCGCTCCGGCCGCGCCCGCGTGGCTCGGGCAGCCCGTCGTCGCCGCGGCGGAGGCCCGGTAGAAGTCTAAGTCGATGGAGGGCGTGGAGGGAAGGCTTTTCTCATACGAGTGCCACTGGCAGCAGATGGTCCCGTCCGCCGGCGTGTCGCCGTCGCAATTCGGAGGATCCGGGTTGGTGTCCTTCGTGGTGATTTGGCTGGCGGACCAGAATTGCGGATGATTGGCGTTGTTGGCCATGATCGTGTAGGGACTCATGACCCCGCCCCATTCGACGGTCACGTTGTTGCCGATCTGCACGCCCCGCCCGGAGTAGATGGCGGTGTCGCCGAGAATGGAATTGCTGTAGACCACGCGCAGGGCGCGCGTCTCCTTGCGGAAACGGTCGCGCCCGACGCTGATGATCGTCGCCTGCTGGACGCCCGGGCCGCTCGTGATGCTGATCGTGTAGGTGCCGCCCGGGATATCCTCGAACGTCTTGTCGAAATTGTAGTCGTCTTGGACCTCGCCGGCCTGGATGGAGTTCCAGGTGATCGTGGAGAGGGAGATGTAGAGGTAGGCTTTTTCCGCGCCTGCTTCCGCCAAGTGGAAGGCGGTGGTGTTGTGGGATTGCTTGCTCGCGTAGACGCCCTCGCGCTGAACCCAGTAGACGATGGCCGGGACCATGACGGCCAGGATCAGAAGCATGGCGATCGCGCCGGGGAGGATCTGGCCGCGCCGCTCGGGCGATGGATTTGTCTTCATGTCAGTTCATGACGCGGATTTTCTGGATGGTCAGCTCGAGCACCTTTCGGCGGCCGAGCTGGATGGACTTGCCCATGGTGATCGCGACGCTGATGATCGAAGTGTCGTCGGTATGGGGGTAGGTGAAGGCGATGTAGACGAGGTTTTCACTGACCACGGACTCGGCGGTGTCGATGACCTGGATGAGCTTTTTCCCGTTTTGGCGGAACTCCATGTAGCGGCCGTCCACGTGCTTGAAGCGGATGCGGGAAAACGGGCCCTGGCCGTTGGTGTCGATGATCACCGTGGAGGCCACCGCCTGGCGCAGGTAGCGGTTGACCGTGTCGAGCGTCGTGCGCGCGTCGCGCTGGATCTCGTAGCGCGCGCTCGTCATCAGGAAGAAGTTCTGCATGCTGGTCAGCATGCCCGGTCCGATGGTGGAGAGAATGCCGACGATGGCGACGACCAGCATCAGCTCGGTCAGGGTGTAGCCGGCGCGTTCGCGGAATTTCCTCATGGGATCGTCACGTACTTGACCGTCGTCGAGCTCGGGCTGACGACGATCCCGCTGTAGGTCTTGGTCGTTATCGACACGCCGCCCGCGGCCGAGATCACGGGGACGTAGACGGAGAGATAGTAGGGGCTGGCGCCGCCGCGCACCGGCAGGGTGTAGCTGCCGTCGGCCTTGCTCGAGACCATGTACATGGGCAGCTGCGCCGGCGCCGACGAGGCCACGATGGCCGAGGGCGAGCTGGCGATCGTGCTGGTCGAGGCCAGGAGGAGGGCGCCGGAGGTCACGAGCCCGGCCGCGTCGGAGATGGTGCCCGCGATGTTGCCGAACGCCCCGGAGACGGTGAAGGTGCCGGCGAACACGCCGCCGGCGGAGGTCAGGATCACGTCGATCGTGTTCGGCGTCACGTCCTGGCCGGATTCGAGCACGGGGAAGACCGTGTGGGTGCCCGTCGAGACGTTCCGTATCGTGAAGTTGCCGCCGGTGTCGGTGACGCCGGCGCCGGACTGGCTGCCACCGCTCGTGGCGGCGATGGGCTGGTAGGCCAGCGGGGTCGTGCCGGTGGTGACATAGCCCGTGATGCGTCCGCCGAGGGGCAAGGTGAAGTTCTGCGTCGTGACCGCGCCCTCCGTCACGGAGGGCGTCTCCACGCCCTGCACGTAGGTCGAGACCAGGTTGTTGGGGTTGGCGACGAGCGTGATCGTTCCGCTCGACACGGGCATGAAGTACACGCCGTTGGAGCCCGTGACCTTCGAGCTTCCGCCGCCCTGCACGGTGATGCCGTTGATCGGCGCGCCCGCGGAGTCGGTGACCACGCCCTTGACGAAGCCGGAGACCATCGAGTCGGTCAACACGATGTGATGCAGGTTGGCTCCGGCCCACGAGGGGGTCGTGTCGGCGTTGGGGAGGCCGGTATAGGCGTTTTGGGAGACGGTCACGGAGTCGATGAAGGCGGCGTACGAGCCGTAGGCGGCGGCGGCGCTCCAGGTCCCCGTCGCGACGCCCGGGAGCGCGAATCGCGCGTAGGGCAAGGAGAGGGACCCGCTCGTGACGTAGGCGACGTAGGCGATGGTCGAGCCGGAGTTCGGGTCGCTGACGGAGACGTAGGCGCCGACCGCGGTTTTGCCCGTGATCGTGGGGCGCTCGCTGTTGCTCGTGTTCCTCGGCGAATAGACGATCCCGTCGAACACGCCGGACGGATACAAGAAGTCCCTCGAGTTGTCGTTCGAGTCGTAGGCGCGTCCGTAGGTCCACATGGCCGCCACGCTGGCGCCGGGGCTTGAGACGCGCACGATTTGGTTGCCCGCCTCCAAGCCGTCGCGACCAGCCGCCGTATAATTGGGGATCGAGGTTCCTTCCGCGATCCCGGGGTCCGCGCTGGCGATGTTGTTGTTGTCGTCCCAGCCCACGCTGTCGTAGTAGGCGTTGTCGGAGTAGCGCCGCAGGCGCAGGCCGCCCGCGCGAGCGCTGTCGAGATAGTCGGGAATGGTCGGCGCGGTGTCGCAGTTGGGGGCCACGCCGAAGCAGGCGTCGGCGTTGACCGCCGCGCCGTCGATCATGAAGGCCGTCGCGCTGGCCAAGAGGTAATGGTGGCGCGCGGGCACGTAGGTGGTCATGAAAACGAAATTAAAATCGTCGTGGGACTTATCGAACCCCGCGGCCTCGCAGTCGTAGTCGACGCGGATCTCGGGATCGCCGGTCGTTCCGATGTTGATCGGATAAGTCGTGGGGTTGAACAGCTCGATGTACTCGACGTTGCGGACGAGGTCGCCTCCCGTCCAGGTCGTGGTCTCCGCGACCACCTGGCTGATGACCAGGCCGGAGTTGAACCAGACGTTGCCGGAGATGTAGCCGGTCGGGACGGACGTCAGGGTGAGGTCGCGCACGGCGATCGCGCTCCTGCTGGCGACGACCGACGTGGAGACGGCGTCGGTGAAGCTGTGCGAGGAGGCGCGCAAAGTATAGGTGCCGTGATAGACCGAGAACGAAAACACGCCGGAGCCGTCCGCCGCGGCGCCCCAATCCTCGTTCTGCTCGACCACCACGACGGCGCTGGCCACCGTCCCGCCCGCGGAATTGCGCACGGTGCCGGTGATCGTCGAGTCAAGCGGGTTGATGTTCGGGTTCTCCAGCAGGTTGCGCAGGCTCCACACCTTTTTCCGTCCCGCCTCCGACCAGATGATGTGGGTCGTGATCTGCTTGAGGCCGGTGTCGGGGTAGGTGGCGGACACCTCGTCGATGTCGCTGCCCGAGAGCTCGGCCATGCTCACGTAGGTGTAGCGCGTGAAGGTGATGCCGCCGATCGCGATTGTTTCCGGGGGGTAGTTGACCGTGTCGTAAAGGACGTGCGGTTCGACGGTCGAGTCGGTTCCGGTCGCGGTCGTGATCTGGAGGGCGTAATAGTTCAGGTTCTTGAGCGACTCGATGCGCTCCTGGCCGAGATTGGTGGCCAGCGAGGTCGCGCGCGAGATCAGGGTCGTGCGGGCGATGAAGCGGAACGCCCCGAACAGGCCCAGGACGCCGATGGACAGGACGGCGACGGCCACCATCAGCTCCGTCAAGGTGCCGCCCCGCCGCGTGTTTCGCTCGCGCATGCCCACGAAGTATAGGTCCTTAGTCGGCCACAAAGCAAGGAAACTTCCATGTAATTAAAGGAAGCGACTTTGGTCACATTCCGACGATCACGAGCACTCGGAGTGCCCGCAGTCGTGGCAGGTCGCGCCGGAGCACCCGGACTCGCGCGCGACGTTGCGCGAGAGGCATTTCGGGCAGCGCTCGGCCGGCGCCGCCGCGGAGGCGCGGAGATTGAGCACCTGCCGGGCCTTGGAGGCGTCGCGATAGACGGTGACGCCTTTGCAGCCGAGGCGATAGGCGAGAAGATAGGCGTCGCGGACGTCCTTGATCGTCGCCGTTTCCGGCAGGTTGATCGTTTTCGAGACGCCGTTGTCGACGTGGCGCTGGAAGGCCGCCTGCATGCGGACATGCGTTTGCGTCGAGATGTCATGGGCCGTGGCGAACAGCCGCCGCACGCGCTCCGGAATCTCGGGAATGCCGCTCAGGGATTGACGGTTCTCGTCGATCCGCTTCATCAGCGTCTTCTCATCGAGTCCGAACCAGCCGCTGCTCGCGGCGAATTCCTTGAAGAGCGGATTCGCCTCGAAGAAGACGTCCTTGTCGTCCGGGGTCCCGCCGCTTTCCAGGAGATCGAGGGCCCTCGCGTTGTAGCGCGTGTACGCGATCGCGAAAAACGGCTCGATGCCGCCGCCCTGGAGTCCGGCCGCGATCGCGATGGTGCCCGTCGGCGCGATGGTCGTGCGCGCGCAATGGCGCGGACGGCGCTTCTCGCCGCGGAAGTGCCTGGACATGGGATCGTAGACCGAATCCTTCCAGTTCGGGAACGGGCCGCGCTTCGCGGCGATTTTTTCCGAGGCGTCGAGCGCCGCGGCGTTGATGAACGACATGACCTTGTCGGCCAACTCGAGCGCCTCGGGGTCCGCGTAGGCGACCCCGGACTTGACGAGCGCCTCGGCCCACCCCATCACGCCGAGCCCGACGCGGCGATTGCCCTTGGCGAGCCGCTCGATCTCGGGCAGCGGGTAGTCGTTGACCTCGATGACGTCCTCAAGGAAGCGGATGGCGAGGCCGACGCTCTTCTCGAGGCGCGGGAAGTTCCATCGGCCCTTGCCGTCGACGAAGGCGGAAAGATTGAGCGAGCCCAGGTTGCACGGCTCCCAGGGCAGGAGAGGCTGCTCGCCGCAGGGATTCGTGCTCTCGATTCGGCCGAGCGCCGGCGTCGTGTTCGAGCCCGAGGCGTTGATGCGGTCGAGGACGACGAAGCCGGGGTCGCCCGTCTTCCAGGCGCACTCGGCCATCGCCTCGAAGACTTCCCGGGCGCGCAGCTTCCCGACGGGCTCGCCCGAGCGGGGATTGACCAGCGGGTACTCGGCGTCGGCCTCCGCGGCGCGCATGAAGGCCTCGTCGATGCCGACCGAAACGTTGAAATTTTCCAGCATCCCCGGCGAGGTTTTCATGCGGATGAAGTCCATGATCTCGGGATGGTCGTAGCGCAGGACCGCCATGTTGGCGCCGCGGCGCGCGCCGCCCTGCTTGACCACCTCGGTCATCGTGTCGAACAACTTCATGAAGGACAAGGCGCCCGAGGCCACGCCCCGCGTTTTCTTGACGAGGTCGCCTTTGGGGCGTATCGACGAAAACGAGAAGCCCGTGCCCCCGCCGGACTTCTGAATCATGGCCTGGGCGCCGAGCGACTTGGTAATGCCCTCCATCGAGTCGGGCACCGGCAGAACGTAGCAGGCGGACAGCTGCTGGAGCTCGCGGCCGGCGTTCATCAAGGTGGGGGAATTGGGGAGAAAGTCCCAGCGCGCCATCATGTCGTAGAACGCGTTCGCCCATTTTTCGCGAAGGGCCTTGGCCGCGGGAATCCTGGCCGTCGTCCTCTCCAGGTTGTCCATCAGGCGCCGGAAATTGGCGTGACGGGCGTCGTGGTCGGCAAGGCCCTGGTGGTAGAGGCTCATGCCGCGCTCGACTTTTCGCTTGACCCCGTCGAACGCGCCCCAGGCCTCGGCTTGGGGGTGGGAGAGGATCTCGCCCAGGGCCACGTTCCGCGCCACGCCCATCAGCCACGCCTCGACCGTCGGCGCGTCGCGCATGTACTTGTCCTGGATGACCTTGAGCTGATTCTCGGTCAGGCGGACCTTGCCGGGGGGCTTGGTTTTGGCCATCCGCGTTCCAATCGGGAGTGTAACAGCCTTCCGGGCGCGTCGCCAGAGGGGCGGACCGGCGCATGCGGCATGTTGCGTTGCGGCGAGGCTTTTGTTATGATGTACGCCTACCTCAAGAGGAGTCCCATGTACGCGATCATCGAGACGGGCGGAAAACAGCTTTGGGTCGTTCCCGGCGAGACCGTCAAGGTCGAGAAGCTGGAGGTCAAGGAGGGCGAGACTTTGACGTTCAACGCGCTCTGGGCCGTGGGCGACGCTCCCGAGGGGCAGGAGCCCAAGTCCACGCGCGCCGCGAAGGTCACGGCGACCGTCGTGAAGCAGGGCCGGGGGCCGAAAATCATCGTTTTCAAGAAGCGCACCAAGAAGGCCTACAAGAAGACGCAGGGCCATCGTCAGTGGCTGACGTCCATCAAAATCGAGAGCATTTCCCTCAACTAAAATATGGCTTCAACAAAGGCACAGGGCTCATCCGCGAACGGCCGGGACTCCCATGGACAGCGCCTCGGCGTCAAGCGCTACGGCGGAGAAGTCGTCAAGGCCGGCATGGTGATCATGCGCCAGCGCGGCACCAAGATTCTTCCCGGTACGAACGTCGGGCGGGGCAAGGACGACACTTTGTTCGCGAAGATCAACGGCGTCGTGGCGTTCGAGTGGGCGTACAAGGACAAGAAGATGGCGTCCGTGTATCCCGCCGCCGCGAAGGCCGCGCCCGCGAAAGCCGCCAAGTAAGCCGGTCCGCCGCGCCCGCGCGCGTCGATGACGGCCGCCGGCGACGCCGGCGGCCGCGCCGTTTCCAGAGCTACCGCATGAACTTCATCGATAAGGTCCGCGTGTTCGTCGCCGCCGGCGACGGGGGCGACGGCTGTCTCTCGTTCAAGCACGAGAAATACATGGAGTGGGGCGGCCCCAACGGGGGCGACGGAGGCCGCGGCGGGGATGTCTGGTTCGAGGCCGCCTCGCGCCTGACTACTTTGATGGACCTGCACTTCCGCCCGCACGTGGACGCGGGGCGGGGCGGCCACGGCAAGGGCTCGCATAAGCACGGCGCCGACGGCGACTCGGTCGTGGTCCCGGTCCCCGTCGGCACCTTGGTCTACCGGGACGGCGCGCTCGTGGCCGATCTGCACAAGGACGGACAGCGCTGGCGGGCCGGCGAGGGCGGCCGCGGCGGCCGCGGCAACTGGTCCTTCAAGACCCGTCTCAACAACGCGCCCCGCCTCGCGGAGAAGGGCGGTCCGGGCGAGAAGGCCGCGCTTGACCTGGAGCTCAAGCTTCTCGCCGACGTCGGCCTCGTCGGCTTTCCGAACGCCGGCAAGTCGAGCTTCTTGGCGCGCGTCTCCAGCGCCCGCCCGAAGATCGCCGGCTATCCGTTCACCACCCTGTCGCCGAACCTCGGCGTCGCCTACCACAAGCACGTCAGCTTCGTCGCGGCCGACATCCCCGGCCTCATCGAAGGCGCCTCCGAGGGCAAGGGTCTCGGCGTGAAGTTCCTCAAGCACGTCGAGCGCACGCGCCTCCTGATCCATCTCGTGGATCCCGCCGGCTACATGGGCGCGGAGCCGCTGGAGGGGATCAAGACGATCGAAAACGAGCTCAAGCGCTTCAATCCGGGGCTCGCGGCCAAGCCCAAGCTTCTCGTCCTCAATAAGATGGATCTTCCCGGGAGCGACGAGGTCCTGGGGCGGCTGAAGAAAAAGCGCCGGGATATTCTCGCGGTCTCGGTCGCGACCGGCGCGGGCGTCGACGCGGTCCTCGATCGCGTCATCGCCGAGCTGGCCAAGCACGACGGCCCCCTGCATTTCACGGAGCGGACGGCCGACGACTCGGTCCGCAGGGTCGAGCAAGGCTTTGTCGTCGAAAATTTGGGCGGCGGACGCTACGTCCTGCGCGGCAAGTTCGTCGAGCGCGCGTCCGCGATGCTCGACGTCAGCCTGCCGGAGGCGATCAATCGCTACCAGCACACGCTCAAGCGCATCGGCGTCGACCGCGCCCTGAAGAAGGCCGGCATACGCTCCGGCGATCGCGTCCGCTGCGGCGAGTTCGAGTTCGAGTGGTCGGACGCTCCGCTCAAGCGCCTGAACCAGAAGCGCGGCGACGGCCGCACGCGCATCGGCGTGGGCAAGAAGTAAATGGCGGGCACGCTCAAGGCGTACGAGGCGAAGCTCTCGGCCCCGGGCGACGTCGCGGGCGCCTATCGCTTCTGCCAGGATCTGGCGGACGGGCACTACGAGAATTTCCCGGTCGCCTCCCTGCTGCTGCCCAAGCGCCTGCGCCGGCACGTCGCCGCGTTGTACGCCTTCGCGCGCGTCGCCGATGATTTTTCGGACGAGCCCGAGTACGAGGGGGTCCGGCGGGAGCGCCTTCTGGAGTGGCGCTCGATGCTGGCCGATCTCGGGAGGCGTCCGCCGGCGCATCCGATCTTTCTGGCCCTCGGCGAGACCCTGCGCGAGCTCGACCTGCCCAAGGAGCCGTTCGACGACCTGCTCTCGGCGTTCATCCAGGACACGGAGAAAAACCGCTACGCGACGTTCGCCGAGGTGGCCGATTATTGCCGCCGTTCCGCCAATCCCGTGGGGCGCATCGTCCTGATGATCCACGGCTACAGGGACGCGGAGCTGTTCGAGTACTCGGATGCGATCTGCACCGGCCTGCAGCTCGCCAATTTCTGGCAGGACGTTTCCGTCGATCTCAAGAAGGACCGCATCTACATTCCGGGGGAGGACTTCAAGGCGCACGGCTATTCCGAGGCCGACCTGCGCATGGGGGTCTACAACGAGCGCTTCAAGAATCTGATGAAGTTCGAGCTTTCCCGCGCTCGAGCCTTGTTCGAGCGGGGCAGGCCCTTGCCGGGGAAGCTGCGCTGGCCGCTCTCCCTCGAGATTCGCCTGACCTGGTACGGCGGCATGCGGATTCTCAAGCTGATCCATCAGCTCGACTTCGACACCATCCGGACGCGTCCGACCCTGAAAAAACGGGAGTGGATTCCGCTGGTCGCGCGCGCCCTCGTCGGCACATGATCTCCGCGCCGCCCCCGGCCGAGAAGAAGTCGAACTTTTTCCTGGGCTTCCTGCTCCTGTCGAAGCCCAAGCGCGAGGCCCTGTCCGCCGTTTACGCCTACTGCCGGCTCATCGACGACATCGTCGACAAGCCGGGGGGGAACCGGGACGAGGCGCGGCGCCGGCTTGATTTCTGGCGCGAGGAGGTGTCTCTTCTGTACCGGGGCGCGCCGACGCACGCCGTCTCCCGCGGCCTCCTCAAGCCCGTCGCGGACTACGGCATCCCCCGGGACGCCTTTCTCGAGATGATCCGCGGCTGCGCGATGGACCTCGACGGGACGCGCTACGAGACCGCCGCCGACCTCGAGAGCTACATGCGGGGCGTGGCCTCCTCCGTGGGAACCATGTGCGTCCATATCTTCGGCTGGAAGCACACGCCGAAGGACCGCATGCATGAGTTCGCCGCGACGTTCGGCTACGCTTTCCAACTGACGAACATCGTCCGCGACGTCGGAGACGACTTGGGGCTGGGCCGCATTTACCTGCCGTTGTCCGAGATCCGCGCCGCCGGCTATTCCGTCGAGCGGCTGCTCGCGCGCGACCAGGGGCCGGCGTTCGTCCGCCTCATGGAGGGCCAGTACGGGCGCGCGAAGGGCTACTACGCGCGCGCGCGCGCGCTCGTGGACGTCCGCGACCGGCCGGGCCTGCTGCCCGCCGAGGTCATGGCCCACGTGTACGAGGGCCTTCTCGATGAGATCAAGGCGCGCGGATACCGCGTCTTCTTCCGAAAGACGAGCCTCTCGGGCCGTCGGAAGCTGGCGCTCGCGCTCAAGGCGTGGCTGTATTGTCATGGGTTTTGACCGATCCGACGCGATCGTCCTCGGCGGGGGCTTCGCGGGGCTTTCCTGCGCCGTGGCCTTGGCGGAAAAAGGCCGCAAGGTCCTGGTGCTCGACAAAAAACCTCACCTTGGCGGCCGAGCTTATTCCTTCAAAGAGAACGGTCTCGATATCGACAATGGTCAGCATCTGTTCATGGGGTGCTACCGGGCCACTCGAAAGTTCTTAAAAACGATCGGGACCGAAGACAAGCTCGCTTTTGATCGCGACGTCATCGTCGACTACGCCGAGCCGGGCGGGAAACGGGACCGGTTGCATTGCCCCTCGTGGCTTCCGGCCCCGCTGCACCTGGCCGCCGGCCTGCTGGGCCTCAAGGGCGTGTCGTGGAGGGAAAAGACGGCGTTGGCGGCGTTCGGCAGGGCGCTCAAGTCCATGACGTCCGGCCCCGTCCCCGAGGCCGTCGAGCGCCTGACGGTCCGCCAGTGGCTCACTTCGCTCGGCGTTTCCGCCAATTTCCAGGCCCGCTTCTTCGATCCCGCCGCGATCGGCATTTTAAACGACAGGCCCGAGGTCGCCTCCGCCGCGG
>JACQJQ010000099.1 GCA_016204945.1 Elusimicrobiota bacterium | reverse complement strand
CGTTCGCTTCCCAGTCGGGCTTGCTTTCCGTGGCGTTCACGATCTCCGGAAGATCGGCGACGCTCTGCACCTTGTACTCCTCGAGGTTCGCGTTCAGCACCACGCCGCTCGTCGCGTCGACGATGCGCTCCTCGCTCAGTGCGTAGCCCAAGCCTTGCGTCACGCCGCCGATCACCTGGCTCTCGACCAGCAGCGGATTGATGACGCGGCCGCAATCGTGCGCCGCGACTACGCGCAGCACGCGGACTTCGCCGGTCTCGGTATCGACTTCCACCTCGACGGCCTGCGCGCCGCAGGTGCGTATCGACTTGTCTTCGGGGTTCTCATCCCGTACGCCGATGCCGTTTCCGCCGCGCTTCGCTTCTCGCGCGGCGGCCCGCACCGCGGGACCGAGGCTCGCGAGCGTCGCGCTGCCTGCGCTGGTCGGCGAATAGGGGCCGTTGGTATCGCCAAGAGAAATGGACACCTGTTCGAGGGCAATGCCCAGCTCCTCTGCGGCAATCTGGCACAGCGCAGTACGCGTTCCTGTGCCGATGTCTTGCGCGCCGGTGATCACACGCCCCCTGCCGCCCCCAAGCTCGACGCGCGCCTCAGCCGGCGGATGACCCGCGCCGCCGACCCAGTCGTGCGCCGCGAAGCCGATTCCTCGTTTGATGGGGTCAGACCCCGATGTTCTCGCTTGGGGTCTGACCCCGATTTTGCGCCTCACCCGCTCGTAACAAAGCCTAAGGCTGTCCGGAGAGGTGTACGGCTTGTTTTCGAGCTGGTCGTCGGTCGCGTAATTCCGCAGCCGCAGCTCGATTGGGTCCATGTGCAGCGCGCGTGCCAGCTCGTCCATCGCCGACTCCAGCGCGAAGTTCGCTTCGGCATAGCCCGGCGCCCGGAAAGCCACCGCAGGACCGGTGTTCGAGCGCACCGGCACCTGCTCGGCGCGCACGTTGGCGCAGCGGTAGAGCGTGAGATAGGTGCCGATGACATCGCTGTCCTCGCCGCCCGGAAGATATGCGCCCGTCTGCACCAGCGCCTGTACGTCGATCGCAGTGAGCGTGCCGTCGCGTTTGGCGCCGAGGCGCACGCGCTGGCGCGTCGCGTTGCGGTTGCCCACGGCGAGGTTCTCCGACTCGCGGTCGAGCATGAGCTGTACTGGCCGGCCTGCGCGCTTGGATAGGAGCGCCGCGATCACGCTGTGCTTCCAGGCGATCTGCTTGGCGCCGAAGCCGCCGCCCATGTGCTGGGTAACCACGCGGACCCGGTCTTCCGCGAGGCCGAGCTTCTTCGCCACTTCCTCGCGCACTGCGAAGATGCCCTGTGTGGACTCGTAGAGCACCAGGATATCGCCTTCCCACGTTGCGGTGCAGCCGTGCGGTTCGAGCGCGTTGTGGAGCGCCGACTGCGTGGTATACGCCTCTTCGATTACCACGTCGGCAGCGCGCAAGCCCGCTTCGACATCACCGCGCTGCTTCTTCGTGGCGCGATCGAGAAGCGGGTGCTCGAAGCCGGCCGAGAAGGCCAAAGGCTCGTAGTCGGCTTCGATCAGGGGCAGCGCGTCTTCCGCGATCTCCTCCGACTCGGCGGCGACCGCGGCCACCTCGTCGCCGATGAACCGAAGCGTATGGTCGAAGAGCTGGCTTTCCTCGTACCAGCGGATATCGAATGCGTCGGCGCTCGAGATAACGGCATGCACCCCGGGCAGCGCTTGCGCCCTGGCCGTGTCGATGTAGCGCAGGCGCGCATGGGGCAGCGGGCTGCGCAGCACTCGCGCATAAAGCTGCCCCGGGAGCCGGATGTCGCCGCTGTAGCGCGCCTGTCCGCTGACTTTTTCCCCGCCCTCGACGCGAGGATGCGGGCTGCCGGCGACGCCGGGCTCGACGTCGCGCTTCATCGTCTTCCAGCGGCGATGCGCGCGGCGCGCACGATGTTGCGGTAGGCGCCGCAGCGGCAGAGGTTCCCGCTCACGGCGCGCACGATCTCTTCGTCCGACGGCGCGGGCTTCTCATTGAACAGCGCCTTCAGACTCATGATCTGCCCCGGCGTGCAGAAACCGCACTGAAAGGCGTCGGCTTCGACGAAGGCTCGCTGGAGCGGATCGCCGTTCAGGCTCTCGATGGTGGCGACCTCACGCCCTGCGCAGTCGATCGCGAGCAGCAGACAGGCGTAGGCTGCCCGCCCGTCCACCAGCACGGTGCAGGCGCCGCAGGCGCCGCGGTCGCAGGCCTTCTTGGCTCCGGTGAGGTCGAGCCGGT
>JACQJQ010000087.1 GCA_016204945.1 Elusimicrobiota bacterium | reverse complement strand
TGGCCGCGGGCCTGGACTCGCTCGTTGTCGGCGAGACGGAGATCCTGGGGCAGGTCAAGACGGGCTACGAGGCCGCCAAGGCCGCGGGCATGACCGGCAAGCGCCTGAACGTCCTGTTCCAGCGGGCCCTGTTCGTGGGCAAGAAGGTCCGCGTCGAGACGGCGATCGCGGAGGGCGCCTCGTCCGTGCCGTCCGTCGCCGTCCAGCTCGCCGAGTCGATCTTCGGCCGCCTCGACGGCAAATCCGCGCTGATCCTCGGCGCGGGGGCCATGGCCGAGCTCGCCGCCAAGCACCTGGCCGCGCGCGGCGTGAGCAGGCTCTCGGTCGCCAACCGCACCTGGGAGCGGGCCTACCAGTTGGCCGCGCGCCACCAGGGGGAGGCCCTGCGCTGGGAGGACTTCCCGTCCGAGCTCGAGCGCGTCGACGTCGTCATCGCCTCGACCGGAGCGCCCGAAGCGGTGCTGACGCGCCGCGTCGTCCAGGACGCCGTCCGGCGCCGCGGCGGGCGCTCGCTATTCCTGATCGACATCGCGATGCCGCGCGACGTCGAGGAGTCGGTCCACCGGCTCGACGGCGTCTATCTCTACCGCCTGGAGGATCTCGAGGCGATCGTCGCCCAAAACATGGCCTCGCGCCTGGTGGCCGTCGCCGCGGCGCGCCGGGTCGTGGACGCGCGGGCGGCCGAGTTCGCCGCTTGGGCGCGTTCGCTGTCGACGGGCCGCGAGCTCAGCCTCAAGCATTCGGCGAGTCGGGGATGAAGGCCGCGCTCTACGGCATCCTCCTCCTGGCCCACGGCGGCGACCCCGCCTGGAACGGCGAGGTCGAGCGCCTGCGCGCGCGCGTGGACGCGAAGGTCCCGGTCGAGACGGCGCTGGGCATGGCCGACCCCGCCGCCCTGCAGGCGGCCGTCGATCGCCTCGAGAGGCGCGGCGTCGCGCGGATCATCGCCGTTCCGCTGTTCGTGCAGAGCCGTTCCGAGGTGCTTGACCAGACGCGCTACGCGCTGGGCCTGGCGGAGCGCCCTTCCGAGGTCCTCAAGAGCGCCTATGAGCGCATGGCCGCCGCGCGCGGGGCCCACGCCGCCCACTCCGCCCACTCCGCGCACCGGCACGAGTTCTCGCTGGCGCGGGTGAGGGCGCGCGCGCCGATCGCGATGACCCGGGCGCTCGACGACCACGCGCTCGTGGGGCGCATCCTGAACGAGCGCGCCCGGGCGCTGAGCCGGGACGCGTCGCGCGAGCGCCTGATCCTCGTCGCGCACGGGCCCGTCGACGACGCCGCCGTGCCCGCCTGGCGCGAGTCCCTGGCGTCGCTGTGCGCCGCCGTGAAGGGCTTTCGCGCGTGCGGCTTCGGCCTGCTGCGCGACGACGCGGCGCCCGAGATCCGCGCCGCCGCGGTGGCGGACCTGCGGGCGCAGGTTGCGCGCGCGAAGACGGAGAACGGCCGCGCGCTCGTGGTCCCGGTGCTGATCGCGCGCGGCGGCATCGAGAAGAAGATCGTCAAGGACCTCGCGGGGCTCGAGTACGCCTGGGACGGCCGCGCCTTGATGCCGCACCCGGGCTTCGACTCCTGGGTCCTGGAGCGGGCCGCCGCCGCGGCGGGACGCTGACGTAGGTCCAGAGTCTCTCTCCGCCTAGGACCTGCGGCCCTTGCCTTGGCGCCGAAAGCGCCGCATACTAGGGAGCATGAATCCACGATTTTTGGCCGCGGCGTTCATACTCCTGTCCTTCCCGCGCGGCGCCCGCGCCGAGGACGCGCTCATGGACATCGGCTCGGCGGTCGCGGCGAGCGTGGAGAAGGCGCGCCAGACCCGGCCGCTGTTCGCCGTGACGCGCGTCTCCCAGGGGCCCCAAACGAGGCGCTCCCTGACGATCCGCTTGGACCAGATGGACGTGCCCTATCTCTTCTCCTCGACCTTGGAGCGGGGCTCGGGGGAGGACCGCATCTTCTCCACGATGATGGACGACACGTTTCTCTGCTCGTTTCGCCTGTCGGGCGACCGGGTGCTCTTCGTGCGCCGCCAGACGGGCTACAAGGCCGATCCGGGCACGCCCGAGCATCGCGCCGTCGCGCGCTCGATCGCCGACGAGGCGCTGGCCGTGCTGCCCGTCCTGTCCAGCGACGCGGCCAAGGGCCAGGTCGTCGTCTCCGCCGACGAGCTTTTCCTTCGCGACTTGACGGGCGTGAAGGCCGCCGTTGCCGGGCGGGGCGAGGGGCGCGCGGCGGAGCTGCGCCAGGGCGACAGCGCCCTCGAGCGCCTTGACGCCTACCCCAAGAATCTCGAGGTGCAGGCGCATCTGGTCTACTCCGTCTCCGAGCCGCGCTCCCGCTTGATCGCGGTCACCATGCGCTACTCGATCACGAAGCTCCCGGACGGCTCGGATTTCGAGCCCCGGCCGGCCGACCCGCGCGTGGGCCATTTCACCGAGAGCGTCCGAAACCTGAGCCGCCCCGATCTCAAGCAGTCGGCGGAGCCGGTGGAGCATCTGATCAACCGCTGGAACCTGCGCAAGAAGGAGCCCGCGGCTCCGGTCTCCGAGGCCGTCGAGCCCGTCGTTTTCTGGCTCGACGACACCATCCCCGAGCTGTACCGGCCGGCGATCAAGGCCGGCATCTTGGCCTGGAACGAGGCCCTCGAGAACGTCGGACTGCTCAAGGCGCTCCAGGTCAAGGAGGTGGATAAGGATCTTTCGCCCGAGGCGCGGGCCTCCTTCGATCCGGCCGACATCAGCTACAACATGATCCGTTGGTTCGTGGGCGAAGGCAGCACCTTCGCGGTCGGGCCCAGCCGCGCCAATCCCCTGACCGGGGAGCTTTTCCATGCGAGCATCAGCGTGGGCGACGCCATCACGCGCTTCATCGGCAAGCTCGACCTGATCGGCCGGCGCCCTCCGGCGGCCAAAGGCGACGCCCACAACGACGAGGCGATGCTGAGGGAGGCGCGGCGCGAGGCGGCCGCGTCCTTGGCCCTGCTGGAGGCCCGCGGGGACGTGCCCGAATCCGAGATCAAGCGCTACCAGGACGAGTACATCGCCCATATCATGATGCACGAGGTCGGCCACACGCTCGGTCTGCGCCACAACTTCAAAGGCAGCTCGGCGGTCGCCGCGCCCTCCGACGGCCTGTACTCCACGTCGGTCATGGACTATCTGCCGCCGCGCATCGCGCCGCCCGGCTCCCCGCAGGGCGCCTACTTCCAGACGAAGGTCGGTCCGTACGACGCCTGGGCCATCGAGTACTCCTACAAGACGCTCAACGGCACGAAGGAGGAGCGCAAGGCCGCCCTGGCGGCCATCGCCGCGCGCGCCGAGACCGATTCCCAGTTGGCCTACGCGACCGACGAGGAGGTCGACGGCATCGATCCCTACGCCCAACGCTTCGACTCCGGCAAGGAGCCGCTGGATTTCTCCCGCGCGCGGGTCGCGCTGGCCAAGGATCTTTTCAAGCGGTTGGAGTCCGAATCCGCGGGGGCCGGGCAGAACCCCGCGCGCCTGAGAGAGCGCTTCTCGGCGGGCATGAGCGCGTACCTCAGCGCCGCCGGCGCCGCGCTTCCCTTCATAGGCGGCGTGCGTTCCAACCGCGGGGCCGGCGTCCAGTTCGAGCCCGTGCCGGCGGCGAAGCAGCGGGAGGCGCTCGCCTTCCTTGAGACGGAGCTCTTCGAGCAAAACGCGCTGTCGGCGTCGCCGGAGCTTCTGCGCCGCCTCGGCAATAGCCAGCTCGGCTATGGGATCAAGATGGAGCCCTACCCGATGGCGGCCGTGGTCCTCGACATTCAAAAGACGGCCCTGGAGCACCTGTACGCCGAGGGGACCTTGCGTCGGCTGACCGACCAGGAGCTCTACGTCGGCGATCCCATGGGCCGCTTCACGCCCGGAGAGATGATGGAGCGCGTGCGCCGCGCGGTCTGGACCGAGGTCGGGGGCAAGGCCCCGGCGCCGGTCAACCTCTACCGCCGCAATCTGCAGCGCGAGCATCTAGGCGCGCTGAGCGCCGTGCTGAAGAACGCCGGCATGCCCGTCGACGCGCGCTCGGTCGCGCGCCGCGACCTCGAGCGCATCGCGCGCGACGTGAGCCTGAGCCTTCCCTCCGCGGGCGACGAGACCACGCGCCTGCACCTCCAGGAGATGCTGCGCGGCGCGCGGGAGATCCTGAAAGGATTCTCCGCGGATAAGGCGTAGCGCCGCTCCTCCTTCGCGGCGTGATTTGACAGCCCGCGCGGTAATTGATATTTTACGACGCTCGGCGTTTATTTTTCCCCAAAATCAACCGGCCCCGACCGACACTCATGAGCGAAATCACCCCGAATCCCGCCCCGAATCAGGCTCCCGTTCCGTCGCCGAAACCGGCCGCCAAGCCCGCCGAAATGTCCCGCGGGGACTTCCTCTGGGCCGGTTGGGGCATGCTCGCCGCCTTCTTCGCCGCCTCCGCGGCCGCGGGCGCGCGCTTCATGTTCCCGAACGTCATCTACGAGCCGTCGCAGAAGTTCAACGCGGGCCAGGCCTCCAGCTACGATCTCGGCGTTTCCACGAAATGGCTCAACGAGCAGCGCGTCTGGATCGTGCGCACCCCGTCCGGCTTCTACGCGATGTGGGCCCGCTGCACGCACTTGGGCTGCACGCCGAACTGGTGGGGCGATCAGAACCGCTTCAAGTGCCCCTGCCACGGCTCGAACTACACGCTCGACGGCGACGTGATCGCCGGACCGGCGCCCATGCCGCTGTGGCGCGCGAAGGTCGAACTGGCTCCCACCGGCGACCTGATCGTCGACAAGGCCGTGCTCGAGAACAAGCCGGGCAAGCGCGAGGACGCGCCCTACTTCGCGAGCTACGCGGCGGCCTGAGGACCACGATAAAATGCCCGCCCTAGACCTCGAGACGATCAAGAAGGAAATCATCGATTCCCAGCTCTGGCGCTCGGTGTTCCGCGGCGGCGTCTGGAAGGACACCCCGCGCGACCGCGCCGGACACATCATCGGCAACGTCTGGCTGCACCTGCACCCCGTCAAGGTCCGCCCCCGCGCGCTGGAGTGGGCCTATACGTGGGGCATGGGCGGCATCTCGTTCGCGCTCTACCTCCTGCTGACCTTGACCGGCGTGGCGCTGATGTTCTACTACCGGCCCACGATCGGCCTCGCCTACCGCGATATCAAGGACCTCGAGTTCGCGGTCACGCTGGGCATGTTCCTGCGCAACGCCCACCGTTGGGCCGCGCAGGCGATGGTCGTCGCCGTCATCGCGCACATGGTGCGCGTGTTCCTGACCGGCGCCTACAAGAAGCCCCGCGAGTTCAACTGGGGCATCGGCGTCCTCCTGCTGACCTTGACCTTGTTCCTCTCGTTCACCGGCTACCTGCTGCCTTGGGACCAGCTCGCGATCTGGGCCGTCACCGTCGGCACGAACATGGCGGGCGCCACGCCGATCCTGGGCAACGAGGGGCCGCTCGGCTCGCTTGTCGGCATGCGCATCAACAACGACGTGCGCTTCACCTTGCTCGGCGGGACCATGGTCGGCGAGAATACGCTCCTGCGCTTCTACGTGATGCACTGCGTGGCGGTTCCCCTGGTCGTCGGCATCCTGCTGATCCTGCACTTCTGGCGCATCCGCAAGGACAGCTTCTCGGCGGCGCCCTACTCGGCGGCCGAGGAGAAGATCGACGTGTGGCCGCACCTGGTCAAGCGCGAGTATATCGCCGCGGCCGGCACGGTCTTGTTCATCATGATCTGGTCGATCCTGCAGAACGCGCCGCTCGAGGCCATCGCGAACCCGAACGTCACCACGAACCCGTCGAAGGCGCCGTGGTATTTCGTCGGCCTGCAGGAGCTGCTGGTGTACTTCGACCCGTGGATCGCCGGCGTCGCCATGCCCGGCCTGATCATCGTGGGCTTGATCGCGATTCCGTATATCGACACGAATCCGAAGGGCGTCGGCTACTACGCCTGGAAGGAGCGTCCGTTCGCGAACGCGCTGTTCATGCTGGGCATCGTGATGTGGTTCGCGTTGATCTATATCGGCTACGCCCTGCGCGGGCCGAACTACGCGTGGTACTGGCCGTGGGAATCCTGGTACCTGCCGAAAGCGGCTCCGCCCCCGACTTGGAGCGTGTTCGGCCCCGAGGGCGTCGGCGCGTACTCCATGCTGATCGGCATCCCGCTGCTGGGCGCGCTGTCCGCCGCCTGGATGCTCCTGCCCAAGCTGATCCAGAGGGAGCTCGACGGCAGGAAGGCGATGGGCGGCTTCCTCGCGGCCGTGGCGGCGCTCGCCGTCGCCGGCGTCGCGCTGGGAAGGATGGGAGCGGCCGAGGGCGGGTTCCTGCTGTTCTTCCTCGGCGCGTCCTTCTATTTCGGCTTCGTATTGCCGCAGCGCCACATCCGGACGCTCGACTGGCCCCGCTATCTGGTCACGATGGTCCTGGTCGTCAGCACGATGAGCGTGCTCCTGAAGATGTGCGCCCGCCTCGCGTTCAACATCAAGTACGTGCTGACGATTCCTTCGATCAACATGAACATCTGACATGAGCTACCGAAAAGCCTTCATCGTCTCGAACGCGCTGATGCTGGCGGCCTTCGTCTGGGCCTTCGCCAAGGACTTCAACGCCGAATGGCGTCCCTACCAGAAGAAGTACTATCAGCTGGCCGCGGACGCCCTGGAGAAGAAGGGCCTCAAGGACGAGGCCCGAAGGATGCGCCGTTCGCCCGTGGAGATCAAGCAGATCATCGCCGGCGACCTCGGGCGCTTCGACCGCTGCGTCACCTGCCATGTCGGCATGGACGAGTACGTCAATCCCACCCTCAAGAACGACTTCGCGGAGAATCCATACAAGTCGCATCCCAAGGTGGACGCGGCCCTGGTGAAGGCTCATCCGTTCACGAAGTTCGGCTGCACCTCCTGCCACTCCGGCCAGGGACTGGCCACGAGCGTGGACGCGGCGCACGGCTGGGTCAAGCACTGGGAGAAGCCGATGCTCAAGGGCGTCCATATCCAGGGCTCCTGCGTGAAGTGCCATGGGAACTTCGAGACCCTCAAGGGCGCGGAGGCCGCCGCCTTGGGGAAAAAGGCGTTCAACCGGCAGGGCTGCCAGGGCTGCCACATGATCAACGGTTTCGGCGGCACGACCTCGGTCCCGCTCGACGACATCGCCGACAAGCCCTTCGAGCGCATCGCCGGCTACAACTTCAAGCGCGTCCAGATCGACGGCAAGGAGCTGCGCGACGAGCACCACGACAGCCACTGGAACATCCAGAACTGGATCTTGGGCCACCTCCTCAACGATCCGGCCGAGGTCACGCCGAACGATCCGTTCGCCCATCTCAACGCGGAGCCGATCCCGCCGTCGGGCATGCCTGATTTCCGCGGCGAGATCAGCCGCTCCGAGGCCGACGCGATCGTCGCCTACTTGTCCGGCATGACGAAGGAGGAGGTCGTTCCGTACCGCTACCACGTGCCCGCTCCGCCGGCGCGGGAGCCGCGGCTCTCCGGGACGGCGCGCGGCCGCTACGTGTTCGCCAAGTACGGCTGCCAGGGCTGCCACGGCCTCGACGCGAAGCAGGGCCGTCGCCGCTTCAACGCGGCGGGCGACGGGCAGAAGGAGTACGACGACACGCTGCCCGAGGCCGAGCAGTTCGCCCAGATGAACCTCGGCGCCGAGCCGACCTTGCCGAACCTCGTAGGCACCTACACGCATGAGGAGCTCGTCAAGAAGATACAGAACGGCGTGCCCGCCGCGGACGCCAAGAAGTGGAGCCCGAAGGGGCCGCTGCCGATGGTGACGATGCCGTCCTGGAAGGACAAGATCTCCAAGAGCGAACTGGACGATCTCGCGGCTTGGCTGCTCAGCATCGCGAAGAAGGACGACAGCGGCTTCTAGCCGCGCGATGGAAAAAAGGGGGAAACGACATGAACCGCAAATCGAACATGATCCTCGCCGCGGCGCTGACGGCCGCGATCTTCGCCGGATGCGCGGCGCCGGCCCAAGCGGCCGAGATGAGCGAGAAGGAAAAAGCGCTCTCGAATCCGTATCCGAACGATTTCGGGCCGGACTCTCTGCCCGCCGACGTCCTGAAGGGCTACCCGGCCAACGTCCAGGCCGGCTACAAGAAGCTGGTCAGCCCCAAGGCGGGCTGCGCCCAGTGCCACTCGGCCGCGCGGCCGCTCAACAGCCGCTTCGTCGAGCCCGAGGGCGGTATGGACGAGGCCAAGCAGGAGGCCGCGCTCGCCAAGATGAGGAAGGAGCAGCCCGAGCTCTTCAATGACTCCTCCATCTGGCAGGTCGAGACCAAGGTTTGGAGCCGCTACGTCAAGCGGATGATGAACAAGCCCGGCTGCAACCTGCAGAAGCCCGAAGGCAAGGCCATCTACGAGTTCCTGGCCTACGACTCCATCAAGCGCAAGACCGGGGCCAACGCGGCCAAATGGGCCGAGCACCGCAAGGGGCTCATCGAGCAGCTCAAGTCGAAGAACCCGAAGCGCTACGCAGAGTTGAAGGAAGCCAAGGACCTTTGATCCGTTGCGCGAGGCCCTGCTCGTCTACGGCTACGCGCCGAGCGGGCACTCCGCGGCGGCGTTCGCTCTCGAAGAGGCCGGCCGAAAGGCCGGCCTCTCTTTTGGCCGCCTCGAGGTCGCGGCGGAGCATCATCCGCTCGCCGGGCGGCTCCTCGCGCGCGGCTATCACGGCCTGCTGAGCGCCGCGCCCCGGGCGTGGGGCGCCCTGCACCGCAGCCGCCGGGCGCGCTCGCTTCTCCGAGGGGCGCGGAGCGCCTACCTGGCCCTCGGCGGCGCGCGGCGCCTGCGCGAGGCCGCGCGCCGCGCGGGCGCCGGGGCCGTCGTCTGCACGCAGGCCGCGGTCGCCGCCGTGCTGAGCGAGGCGCGCGCCCGCGGCGAGCTCGACATCCCCGTCGTTTCGGTGCTGACCGACTACGGCGCGGACCCGTTTTGGGCCGATCCTCCCGCGGACTTGGTTTTAGCTCCGAGCGCGGAGGCCGCCGCGCGCCTGGCCGCCCTCGGCGCGCCCGAAAGCCGCGTGCGCGCGACCGGCATCCCGGTTCATCCCGCGTTCTCCGCGCCGCCGGATCGGGGGGCGGCGAGACGGGCGCTCGGCCTGCCCGCGTCGGCCCCCGTCGTCCTGCTCACGGGAGGGGGGAAGGGGTTGGGCGCGCTGGATCGCGCGGCCGGGCCGCTTCTGCGGGCCGTCCCGCGCGCGCATCTGCTCGTCCTGTGCGGGGGCAACGACCGGGTCCGGATTTCCCTGGAAGGGGCTTCTCGATCGCGCATGCGCGCCTTCGGCCCGCGGCCGCCGGCATTCGTGGCGCTGCTCATGGCGGCCGCGGACCTCCACTTGGGCAAGCCGGGGGGGCTGACCTCCGCGGAGAGCCTGGCCGTGGGACTGCCCATGGTCCTCGCGCGCCCCTTGCCGGGGCAGGAGGAAGACAACGCGAGGCACCTCCTCGCCGCCGGGGCGGCGCGGGAGGGCGGATCGCCCGAAAGCGCCGCGGCCGTCGCGGCGCGCCTGCTGGACCGCCCCGCGGACCTCGCGCGCATGCGCGCGCGGGCGTTCGGCGCCGGCCTGCCGGGGGCGGCCGAGGACGCCGTCGCGCGGATCGCCGCGCTGGCGTTTGACCGTCCGCGCTCATTCCTGTTACAATGAGGCGATGTCCGCAACCAAGACGAGAAAGGCCGTCGCCGCGGGCGACAAGGCGCCCGATTTTTCCGCCCCCGATGAAACCGGACGCGTCTGGTCCCTGAAGGCGCTCAAAGGCAAGACGGTCGTCCTCTATTTCTACCCGCGGGACAACACTTCCGGCTGCACCACGGAGGCCTGCGATTTCCGCGACCGCTACGACGCGTTCGTCCGGAAGGGCGCGCGCATTCTCGGCGTGAGCCCCGACGCGGCCAAATCCCACGCCGGCTTCAAGGCCAAGCACGGCCTGCCGTTTCCCCTGCTTGTCGACGAGGACAAGGCGATCTGCCACGCGTACGGCGTCTGGCGGGAGAAGTCGCTCTACGGCCGCAAGTTCATGGGCGTCGTGCGCTCGACCTTCGTGATCGGTCCGACCGGCCGCATCCTTCAGGCCGAGCGGAAGGTGTCCGTCTCCGGCCACGCCCAAGCCGTCCTGGAAGCCGTCTGATGCCCGCCCCGCAGAGCGACGCGCGCCGCGCCGCCCTGGTGAAGGGGGCCTCCAAGGCCAGGGTCAAGGCCTTGATCGACCTCTCCGCCTGCACCGGCTGCGAGGTCTGCATCGCGGTCTGCCCGGTGCCGCAGTGCATCGAGAAGTTCGGCGACGAGGAGCCCGCGGCCAAGGGAGTCTACGTCAACTACGACATCTGCATCGGCTGCCAGCTCTGCGCGAAGGACTGTCCGTGGGATACGATCCGCATGGTGCCGACCGTTACGGTCGCGGGCGACCAGACCTCGCTTGACAGCCAACTCAACCATGAGCATGCCGTTTTCCAGAAGCCCGAGCTGGTGCCTGAGGAAATCCGCGGCTTCGTGAACAGGACGCCGAAAAACGATCCCGCCGTCCTCGGGCTTTTCGGCAAGCAGAACCCCGTCGTTCCGGGGCTGATGAGCCCGAAGTAAGACGCTATTTCGACCGACGTTGCCCAACGTTGGCCTCTGGGAGCGGCAACCCGTGGAATGATTGATTGCTCGAATGCCGTGAGATGTTCGAACTGAATAATATTGCGGGGTGTGCATGAAGATTAATCCGATGTCGATTTGCATATTTTTCTTCTTGGCCGCGCTCGAGTTTTTTTCTGGCGCGGCGCGCGCGGAGGAGAACTGCGCCGATTGCCATCGCAAAGAGTCCGCCGCGCTTGTTATGGAATGGGATCGCTCAAAGCACGCAAAGGCAGGCGTTGACTGCCTGGCTTGCCACGGTGCAGGTAAGGAAAAAATCGGTTCATGGATGCATCACGGCGAACGCATCTCGATGATCGTGACTCCAAAAGATTGCGCCCAGTGCCATGCCAAGGAGAACCTGGAGTTTTCCCGCAGCCATCACGCCCTGGCCGGAGAAATTCTCGCCAGTCTTGACAACGTTCTAGCCGAAAAAGCCGCGGGTATGCCTGGCAACAACGCTGACGCCGTCAACGGCTGTTTGCAGTGTCATGGCGGCGTCGTAAAGTTCAAGAAAGACGCGAAGGGGGAACTCCTCCGCGTGGGGCCCGAAGACAAGCCGGTCCTCGATCCGGAGACCTGGCCCAACAGCGGCATCGGGCGCATCAATCCCGACGGCTCGCGCGGCTCGTGTAACGCCTGCCACTCACGCCATTCCTTCGAGGCCAAAACCGCTCGTTCGCCGGAGAATTGCGGCAAGTGCCATATGGGTCCCGACCATCCTCAAATCGAGATATACAACGAGTCGAAGCACGGCATTGCCTTTTACGCCAACAGAGACAAGATGGCGCTCGACAAGGACGAGTGGATCCTTGGCAAGGATTACTCGGCTGCGCCGACCTGTGCGACCTGTCATATGGCGGGGCACATGTCCAAGGAGGGCAAGGTCGAAGGCAACAACCATGACGTCGGCGAGCGCAT
>JACQJQ010000086.1 GCA_016204945.1 Elusimicrobiota bacterium | reverse complement strand
GTGGAGCTGGCATCCCGAGGCCCGCGCCCTGTTCAAGGAGATGGACCGCACGCTTTGGGGCGAGACGCACCATAATCCCGTCTCGCTGATGCGCAGCTGCCCGGCCGACCGGCTCAACCAGCTTTCCGCGGACGCCGGCTTTCTCTCCCGCATGGAGGCGGTGCTCTCCGCCTTCGACGGCTACATGACGACGGACCGGACTTGGTTCGCCGAGAGCCATCCCGAGATGAAGGGCAAGAGCATCGGCTACTTTTCGGCCGAGTTCGGCGTCCACAATTCGCTCAAGATCTACTCCGGGGGCCTGGGCATTCTCGCCGGCGACCACTGCAAGTCGGCCTCGGATCTCGGCGTTCCGCTCGTCGGCGTCGGCTTCATGTATCCCGAGGGCTACGTCGTCCAGAAGATATCGTCGGACGGCTGGCAGCAGAACGTGTACGAAACGGTCAACTGGGGGGTCTCCCCGGCGAGGCCCGTGCTCGATTCCTCGGGCGGCCGCCTGCTGCTCGATTTTCCGCTCGGCCGCGGCACGGTCAAGATCGCGGTGTGGAAAGTCCAGGTCGGCCGCGTGCCCCTGTTCCTCATGGACACCAACGTCGAAGGCAACTCGACGCTCGACCGCGAGATCTCGGGCCGCCTGTACGGCGGCGACCGCACGATGCGTCTGCGCCAGGAGATCATCCTCGGTATCGGCGGCGTGCGCGTCCTGCGCGCGCTCGGCCTGCAGCCGGCCGTTTTTCACGCCAACGAGGGCCACTCCTCGTTCTTGTTTCTCGAGCTCGTCCGCGAGAACGTCGCCGCCGGGGCCTCGTTGGAGGAGGCCGTTCGCCGGGTCGGCGAGAACGCGGTGTTCACGACGCACACCCCGGTCGAGGCCGGCCACGACGTGTTCGCCGAGGAGATGATCGCGGAGTACTTCGCGGGCTATTGGCCGCAGCTCGGCGCGGACCGCGAGCGCTTCATGAATCTCGCGCGCGTGCCCGGCCATGCCGGCTGGAACATGACCGCGCTGTCCCTGAAAATCGCCGGCCGCCGCAACGCGGTCAGCCGCCGCCACGGCCAGGTTTCCCGCGAGATGTGGAGGTCCCTGTGGCCGTCCCTGCCGGAGGCCGAGATTCCGATCACGCACGTCACGAACGGCGTGCATCTTCCGACCTGGGTCAATCAGGAGCTCGGGGCGGTGTACGACCGTTATCTGGGGACGGAGTGGCGCGCCCGCCAGGACGACGAGGCGGTCTGGTCGAAGGTCGCCGCGATTCCCGACGAAGTGCTCTGGCTCCAGCACAACCGCAACAAGAGCGCCTTGCTGCAGCTGGCCCGAGCCCGTGCCCGCGCGCGCTGGATGAAGGAGCGCGGCGACTCGGCGCAGGTCCTGGCCGGGGGCGCCCTGCTCGACCATTCGGCGCTGGTCATCGGCTTCGCGCGGCGCTTCGCCGGATACAAGCGCGCGACTTTGATCCTCAGCGACCTCCCGCGCCTGAAGAAGCTGCTGTTCGATCCGTGGCGCCCCGTCCAGCTCGTGTTCGCGGGCAAGGCGCACCCGGCCGACGACGGAGGCAAGGCGCTGATCCAGCAGGTCTATCAGCTGGCCAAGAGCCCCGAGTTCGGCGGGCGCATCGCCTTCATCGAGGACTACGACATGCACGTCGCGCGCTACCTCGTGCAGGGCGTGGACGTGTGGCTCAACAATCCGCTGGCGCCCCTTGAGGCCTGCGGCACCTCCGGCGAGAAGGCGGGAGTCAACGGCGTGCCCAATTTCTCCGTGCTCGACGGTTGGTGGGAAGAGGGCTTCAACGGCGGCAACGGCTGGCCGATCGGACAGCCCGGGGGCCGCGGCTCGGGTCCGGAGGCCGACGCGGCCGACGCGGGGGACATCTACCGGATGCTCGAACAGAAGATCGTGCCGCTGTACTACGACCGCGACGAGCACGGCGTTCCGCGCGGCTGGGTCAAGGTCATGAAGGAGTCCATCCGCGCCGTCGCCGCGCGGTACGGCGCCGACCGCATGGTCAAGGACTACTGCGGCCTCTTGTACGCGCCCAGGCGGGAGGCCGTCGGCTCGCGGTGAGCCCCGCCATGGGCGTCGATCTCGAAAAGCTCAATGCCGAGCAGCGGGCCGGAGCGACCCATTTGGACGGCGCCTTGCTCGTGCTCGCCGGCGCGGGCACGGGCAAGACGCGCGTCATCACGTATCGGATCGCCCGCCTCATCGAGACGGGCGCGGCGCCCGAGCGCATCCTCGCGGTCACGTTCACCAACAAGGCGGCCGGCGAGATGCGCCGCCGCCTGGAGGAGCTGGCGCCCGGCCAAGGCGCGCTCGTCTGGGCCCTCACGTTCCACTCCTTCTGCGCGAAGCTCGTGCGCATGCACCACCAGGAGCTCGGCCTGCCCAGGCACTTCACGATCTACGATCAGGGCGACCAGAAGAAGCTCGTCGGCGAGGCGATGAAGGAACTCGGCCTCGAGGATCAAAAAAGCAAGGCCGGCTTGTACGTGGGCATCATCTCGCGCGCCAAGGACGACCTGCTCGACGCGGGATCCTACGAGATCCATGCGCTGTCCTCGATCGATCAGTCGCGGCAGACCGCGGCGAAAATCTACAAGGTCTATCAGAACAAGCTCGATCAAGCGGGCGCGCTCGATTTCGGCGATCTGCTGTTGAAGACCTGCCAGCTCCTGCGCGACCACCCGAAAGCGCGCGAGTGCTGGCAGGAGCGCTTCACGCATCTTTTAGTCGACGAGTATCAGGACACCAACCACGCGCAGTATGTCCTGACCAAGACCTTGGCCGCCAAGCATAAGAACGTCTGCGTGGTCGGCGACGACGACCAATCCATCTACAGCTGGCGGGGAGCGAACATCCGCAACATCCTCGAGTTCGAGCGCGATTTCCCGAACACGAAAGTGGTGACCCTCGAACGCAATTACAGATCAACGGGGCGCATCCTCGACGCGGCCGGGCAGGTCATCCAGCACAACAAGACGCGCAAGCCCAAAAAGCTGTGGACCGCGGCGCCGCCGGGCGACGAGGTCCGCGTCCAAGAGCTGCCGAACGAATACGAGGAGGCGACCTGGGTCGTGCGCCGCATCCAGGACGAGGTCGCCGCGGGGCGCTCGTTGAAGGACGCGGCGGTGTTCTACCGGACGAACGCCCAATCGCGCTCGTTCGAGGAGGCGATGCGCCGGGCGCGCATGCCCTACAAGATCGTCGGCGCCATGCGCTTCTACGAGCGCAAGGAGATCAAGGACGCGCTC
>JACQJQ010000092.1 GCA_016204945.1 Elusimicrobiota bacterium | reverse complement strand
TGATCGCGCTCTCGATCTACTGCGTGGCCCTCATCTGGGAGCGCTACAAGTTCTTCCGCAAAGCCGTCGGCGGCTCCCCGGAATTCCTCGCCAAGGTGCGCGCCGCCGCGGACGCGGGCAAGCTGACCGACGCGGCCCAGCTCGCGAAGAGCCATCGCGGCCTCGCCTCCGGCGTCGTGATGGCCACGCTCAGCGGCCCGACCAACCGCGACGAGCGCCGCCGCGCCGCGGAGCGCGCCGCGGGCCGCGCCGTCTCCGAGCTCGAGAGCGGCATCTCGACTCTGGGCACGATCGCCTCGGTGGCGCCCTTCATCGGCCTGTTCGGCACCGTGCTCGGCGTCATGCGCGCCTTCAAGGACCTCGCCAGCGCCGCGGGCGCGGGGCCCGGCCTCGTCGCCGTGGGCATCTCCGAGGCCTTGATCTGCACCGCCGCGGGACTGCTCGTCGCCATCCCCGCCGTCGCGGCCTTCAACCACTTCAACCAGAAAATATCGCGCTTCGAGGAGGAGCTCGGCTGGATGATCGACGAGGTGCTCGACGGCCTCGCCGAGCGGCACCGCTGAGCCGATGCGCGTCGACATGACGGGGTCCGGACGCCGCCGCGTATTCGCGGAGATGAACCTCGTGCCGCTCATCGACGTGTCGCTGATCCTGGTCATCATCTTCATGGTGCTGACGCCGATCCTGGTCAATCATCAACTCACCGTGAAGCTGCCGAAGGCCGCCTCCGGCGCGCCCGCCGCGACCGATTCCGCCGTGACGATCCAGATCGCGCGCTCCGGCGCCGTGACGATCGAGGGCGTCGTCGTGCGCTGGGATAAGATCGAGCGCGAGATGGCTTTGCGCCTGTCGAAAGCCGCCGGCAAGACCGTGCTCGTCCAGGCCGACCGCCTGACGCCGGTCGAGAAGGTGGTCGCGGTGCTCGACTACGCCAAAAAGCTCGGCGTCGGGAAGCTCGGCATCGGCGTGGTCCAAGACGAGAGATGACGGCGGCGTTGAAGCCGTTTCTCGCCCGCTCCGCCGGGCTCCACGCCGCCGCGCTGGTCGCCGCCGCCTTCTACGCGCCGAGCGCGCTCAGGAAAGCGGACAAGGTCTACATGATCGACTTCGTGGGCGGGCCGGCCGTATTGCAGTCCGCCGGCCCGGCGGCGGCCCTCGGTCCGGCCGAGACCGAGCCGCGGAAGCCGACCCCGCAGGCGGAGGCGGACTCCTTCGCCACGAACAAGCGCCGCGCGATCGCGCTCCCCAGGCCCAGCCTGCTCAAGGGCTGGAGCGACAAGAAAACGCCGCCCAAGCCCTCGCTCGCCGCGGGTCCCGAGACCGCGATGACCCAGGCCCCCGGCCCGGCGGGCGGCATGCCCGGCGACGCCGCCGGGGTCGCGACCGACCTGCCCAACTTCCCCTACCCGTGGTACATCAGCCAGGCGCGGCAGATGCTCTGGGCCGCGTGGCGCAAGCGCATGCCCGCGGCCTCCGGGGAGGGCGTCGTGGTCTTCGCGATCATGCGCGGCGGCGCCTTCACCGACCTGCGCATGGAGTCGAGCTCCGGCGACCGGGAGTTCGACGACGCCGCGCTCGAGGCCGTGCAGGCCGCCGCGCCCTTTCCCGCACTGCCTTCGGACTTCGCCGAGCCATTCCTCAAGATCCACTTGACGCTGAAGTCGGAGGCCTCATGGCGCTGATCCGGTCCCTGATCCTCGGGCTGTTGGTGTATGGCGCGATCGCGGTGTCCTACCCCGACTGGACGGGAGAGGCCTACCACGCGCTGGCGCTGTCGGCGATCGCCGGCGGCGCGGTGGGCGTCTGGGCGCTGGGCAAGATCCTGGATTTGGGCGGCGGCGCCGCGAAGGCCGCGATAGAGCTCGCTTTTCTCGCCGCGATCGCCCTGTTCCTCGGCTACACCATGCCGCAGAAGTCCGGCAAGCCGCCCTTCCAGCAGTGGGCCGAGGGCGCGCGGCCCACGCGCTCGACCGCGCGGCAGGGCCTCGACCGCCTGGGCGTCGACCCGAACGGGGCGGTTGCCTCGACGCTTATCGACCTGTTTCCCAAACGCTGACGCTGCGAAACAACGCCTTGCGTGTGTCCGGGAATAGACTTACAATCCTTGGCATGTCACACCGAGTTCTGGTGGTCGAAGACGACAAGAGCATCCTCGACATATGCAACATGGTTTTGGAGAGCGCCGGCCTCGCCGTGGACTCGTGCGAGACGGTCATCGATGCGCGCAGGCTCTACCTCGCCGGCCGTCCCGACCTCGCCATTCTAGACATCGGCCTGCCCGACGGAAACGGCTTGGACCTTCTGCGCGAGTGGAAGTCGCTGCCCGAGGCGCCGCCCCCCGTTCTGTTCCTCACCGCGCGCGGCGATCTCAAGACGCGTTTGGACTGCTTCGCCGCTGGCGGCTACGATTACGTGCAGAAACCGTTCGCCGCCGAAGAGCTCCTCGCCCGAACCAAACTGCATTTGAAAATCAAGGCATCCACCGACCGCCTCTTCAAGCGCAACCACGAGCTGGAGCTTCTCGACCGCGCGCATCAGGACATGACGGACATGATCGTACACGATCTCAAGGCGCCGCTGACCTCGATCAAGGGCACGCTCGACCTGGTCAGAGACCAGGGATTGATCAGCCAGCGCAGCTACGCGTCGCTCGTCAAGCACGCCGGACATGCCGCGGAGTTCATGCTGCTCATGCTCAACGACCTGCTCGACATGAGTCAAGCCGCGCAGTCCCGGCTGCAGGCTCATCCTACGCCCGTGGATTTGGGCGCCATGTTCGATAAGCTGCGCAATCTTTTTGCCGGACGCGTCAAGAATCTGAACATGCCGCTGGTCATGCGCGTCCCGCCGGACCTCCAAACCGTCGTCGCCGACCATAACCTGACGTTCCGACTCCTGACCAATCTGATCGCCAACGCCATGAAGGCGTCCGTGAGCGGGGATACCGTAGAGGTGGACGTCGCCCGCCATGAGACGAACCTAGACTTGATCGTCTCCGACCGCGGCCGCGGAGTGCCCGACGCGCAGAAACAGCTGATCTTCAAGAAATACGAAACCGGCGGGCGCACGGGCAAGGCGGAGGAGACCGGCACCGGCATCGGGCTCGCCTTCTGCGCGGCCGCGGCGGCGGCGATGGACGGCGCGGTCTGGGTGGAGGACCGCGACGGGGGCGGAAGCCGCTTCATCTTCCGCATGCCGCTGAAAACCGCTTAACGGCGGGACTCTCCCCTAAGGATTGAGTTCCGCCTGGATGCGATCGAACGCATTCTTGAACTTGTCGTTGCCCGGATCGGCCTTGCGCGCCTGTTCGATCGCGCGCTTGGCTTTGTCGAGTTCACCCTGAGAGTAGTAGATGAGGCCGAGCGTGTATTGGTCTTCCGCCTGCCGTTCTGAGACGACGGCCTCCGCGCGCGCGGGCAGGACGCTCTCGCCGGCCGGCCGCGGGACGGACCGGGGGGAGAGCTTCGCGAAAAGCTGTTTCTGAATGGTCTTCAGCCGATCAAGCGCCTCACGGTTGGTCGGATCGATGTTGAGCACTTCGATGAGGTGATCCGACGCTTCGGTGAGGCGGCGATTGGCCATCGCGCGGGCGGCTTTCGCCAGGGCGCGCGCGGCCTTGTCCTTGCGCAGCTCGTTCTCGACCTTGATCAAGGCGCGCTGGTATTCGTCGTTTTGGGGGTCGAGGATGACGAGGCTGCGCCAATCGAGAACCGCCTGCTCGAACTGCCGGCGCGAGGTCTTGTCGCGGGCGCGCTCGGTCAGTTGAGCGATGGTCTGGCTTCGCTCAAGCAGGGCCTTCTTCTTAGAGGCCCACTGAATCTGCTCTCTCAACAGGGCATCCTCCGGCGCCATGGCGTAGGCGCGCTGCCACTCGCGCAGGGCGTTCTCCATGTTGCCGCGGTAGTACCAAAGGTAGCCGCGCACGATGAGGACGTCCTTCGGATTCTGAAAGGTGCCGTCTCGGGAGATGGCCTTGCGCAGCTCGGCCTGGAGCATCGCGAGGTAGCGTTGGGACTGCTCGGCCATGATCCGATCACCGATCTCGGTCTCGCGCACGACGGAAAGCGAGCGCGAGGCCTGAAGCAGGCCCTGCGGATTGGAAGCGCCCTTCTCGATCTGGCGGCGGATGTCGAGAAGCTGAAGCTCCATCGCGGCCAGGCGTTCCTTCCTTTTCTTGAGGAGAAGGGCCACCTCCTTCATCGCCAGCGCCCGCTCGCGCGGCGGCATGGACGCGCGGGACTCCAATTGCAGCCAGGTTTCGCCGATGCGGGTCATATAGGTCTTGGCCTCGACGTTCTCCGGCGCGACTTCCAGCACCCAGAAGAACTCATCGAGCGCCTGGGCGTAGCGTCCGGACTCGAAGAACTCCGTGCCCATCTGCATATGCCGCAGGATGCCGGGCTCGTTGTTGCGGACGACCGCCGGCGCGCCCGCGGGACCGCCCCAGGCGAGCGTCGCGAGAAAAAGCAGGATCATGGCGCCTTCTCTTTGGCCGGCGCGGCGCCCGGCATGACGGCGTCGACCTGCTTGAGCTCCTGCTGGATGTGCGCGCGGCACTCCTTCATGCGCAGCATGGCGGCGCGGTTCTCGCGGTCGATGTTGAGGGAGCGATTGAAGCGTAGGAAGGCCTCCGCGTAGTCGCCCTGGCGCATCAGCCGCATGCCCTCCTCGTAGTGGCGCGCCGCCGCGTTGCCGAAACGGTAGGAGACGCCGATGCGGTGGGTGAATCCCAGGGCGCCCTGATCCCCGAAGGCGTAGTCGAACCGGACGTCGCGCACGTGGATTCCCACCCCGGCGGAGAAGCCGGAGCCGACGTCCGCCCCGATCTGGTAGCCCGCCCGCGCGGCCAGCAGCGGGTGCACCCAGTACTCGCCGCCGAGAGCGACGCGGGCGGATTCCTCGGCGGGCATGACCCCCTCGAGGCCGGCGTTGAGGCGCTCGCTCATGCCCCGAAAGCCCAGGCCGAAGGCGATGACGCGCGGAAGCGGCTCGGAGGCGGCGACAAACGCGCCGTGCTTGCCGACGTTGCGCACCGCCAGCCCCGCGCTCACTTTTCGGAAAGGGTCCTCATACAGCGTTCCGACCGCGCCCAAATCCGCGCCGTAGGAGCTCGCCGAGTAGCCGGCCAACGACTCCATGACGTACTTGGCGCCGATGCCCAACGACAGCCTGTCCATGACCTTGCCGCCCCAGCCCAGCGTCGCGACGGAGTTGGAGACGCTGACCGCCCCCAACGGGGCCGCGTTCTCGTCGTAGCTGGGAATGGAGCCTTTGCGCAGCAAAGTGTAGGAACCGGCCCAGGCGCCTAGGGTTTTGGTCGGATGGGCATAGCGCAAGTCGTGATAGACGAAGCCGTTGAGCCACTGCGCATGGGAGAAGGCCGCCTCCTGCTGCTGAAGCTGGGAAAGGCCGGCCGGGTTCCAGTAGAGAGCGGAGGCGTCGTCGGCCAGCGCGGTGAAGGCGCCGCCCATCGCCACGGCGCGGGGACCCGCGCCGATTCCCAGGAAATCCGCTCCGGTGGCGCCCGCTCCGGCCCGGGCTCCGCCGGGAGCCGAGGCAATGAGCATCGCCAACGCGAGTTCTCGATGCCTCATCGGACGATGATCAGCTCTCCTTTCTTCTTCTCCGAGTTGCTCTCGATCAGATAGAAGTACGCTCCGCTGGCCGCGTCCTGTCCATCGGAGTTCTTCACATCCCATGTCGTCCGGCCCGTGCCGTCGCTCACGTCGATTTGACGGACGAGCCGGCCGCTCAACGTGAAGATGCGGATGCGCGCCGTGGTGGAAAGATTTTGGAAGGTGATCACGCGCGTGGCCTGCTTCGATGGGACATAGGGTACGGGATAGGCGAAAGCGTTGGACAAGGAACCGTCCTGGCCGCCGATCAGCGCAAAGGTGGAAAAGTGGGGAACAGGGGCCGTGAGCGTGCTCGCGGAAGTGATCTCCGCGCCCGGGATGCGGACCCAGCTGGCCGTGACCGGATCCAGCCACCAGAACGACAAGGTGCTGACGCGCACGGGCGGATTCGTGCCGTCGATGAAGGACGGATTGACGTTGGCGCTGAAGGGCACCGTCATCGTCAGGGGAACGGCCGGCTGCATCGGATTTCCAGCGGTGTCGCTCGCGGTGATATCCAGGATGGCGACGGGCGAGCTGAAGCGATCCACGGCCAGGAGTTTGGCCGTCGCGGTCTGGATGGTTGAATTCTGGCCCCCTGTGGAAATGGTGACGCCGCCGTCGGCCGAGAACGCGTTGGCCGGGACGAGCAAGGTCACGCCGGCCGTCGGCGCGAGGACGTTGGTCGCGGCATGGTCGAAGGCGGTCGAGAAATAAGCTGTTGCGCTGGACGCAATCGGATTACCGGCCGCGTCCTTGACGTGCGTCGTGACCAGCACCTGATAAAGGTGGTTCTTGGCCAGCGAGGCCGAAGGCGTGAAAACGAGTCGGCGCGAGGCGGCGAAGTAATTGGTCGTGCCCGCGATGAGCGTGCTGATGGCGACTCCGTTGCTGTCTAAAACCGCCGACAGGAGCACGCCGTTGAAGCTGGCGACCGACATGGCCTTGTTGAAGCTGACCGTGACGCTCGTGGAAACGGACACCCAGCCGCCGTCGGGCGCGATGCCCGTGACGACGGCGCCCACGGAACGAGAGGCCTGAGGGGTGTTCCCGTAGGACCCCTGATTGAGGCGTCCGCCGTTGGGAACCGGCTCGAGCGCGGCGGACTCCGCGGGGTCGCCGGCGTCGATCGTGGCAGACACCAAAGCGTCGTTCGTGAAAACGGTGCACGACGGAGGGTTCGCGCAGCGGCCCAGCGTGGAGAAAGGGTGGAAGTCCTCGGCGCCAGCCCCGGTGCCGGCCCACAACGGATCGGCCGAGATCGTATTGAGGTCCTGAACGGACGCGTTCTGCCAGTCGGCCAAGGTCGCGGCCACGGCCCCGCCCCACTGGAAGGGGGCGGCGTTCGTGCTGAAATAGTCGTTGTAATCGGCCGTAAAGCCCGCCTGGCTACCCGCGTCGACGTCCGCCATCAGAAGAAGGCCGGACGCGGCGCCCGAGGAGACGAAAATATTGTTTTTCACGAAAAGGCCGTTGGAGCCGTTGACGGCATGAAGCAGAACGTGATCAGTGAGGCCGGCGCCCGTGGAATGGACGTCATTTCGGGTGATCTGAATCGAGTCGCCGTCGCTCAGGTAGAAGGCCTTGAACGAGCCGGCTGAGACCATGCCCGGGTTATTGACCCGGTTGCGGTCGATCAGCAACCCCGCGCTGCTCTGTATGTAGAAAGCATGGGCCGTCCTTCCGGCGTTGGCGGCCGGCGAGCGATAGTAGACCGAGTTGTCTTGCATCGTCGCGCCCGAGAGCAGGCCGTTGAAGTAAAGGCCGTAGGTGTCCTGGGTCGCGGAGAGCGCGGGCAGAATCGTATTGGACGTGATCCATATCTGCGCGCTCGGATCCTGCGCGGCGATGAAGCTCGCGTAGCGGCCGCCCGTTATCGTATTGGTCGCGAGGCGTATGAGGCCGGCGTTGTCGCGATCGAGGTACACGCCCGCGCCCTGCGAGCCGGCGAGCAGACGGCTGTCGGACAGCGTCAGATTCGAGCTTCCGTTGCTGAGCGCGAGCGCCGCACCGCCGGTGTGTGTGGCGGCCAGCAGGCTGCCGCTGATGACGGTGCCCGTTGAACCGCTGATCTGCGCGGCGGTCGAGCCTTGGATGTAGGAGGAGGTGACGGTGTCCGATGAAGAGCCGGCAATCACCAGGGCCGGCGCGAGTGAACTGCTCGTGGTGGTCAAGGTGCTGAGGCTGATTATATTGAGGCCGCCGCCGGCTTCGATTGCGACCGCACCGTTGGCCCCGCTCATGAGGTCGCCGATGAAGTTATTGCCGACGCTGCCGGCGACGCGCAGGCCGAAGCCCGAACCCCCGGTGCTGACCATGGTGCTCTGGCCGATCGTGTTGTAGTTGGCATTGGAGCTGATAAAGGAGCCGTAGAAGTTGCCTAGGCTGATCAAGTAGCTGCCGGTCACGGTATTCGAAGATGAGGCTGAAATCCGCAAGGCGTAGCCCGGGCTGCTCACCGTGCTCAGGCTGATTGTGTTGTAGTGCGAGAAAACGTCTAGAATGGCGGCCCGGCCCACGGTGTTGCTGAAGAGGCTGCGCGTCATCGTATTGGACGAAGCACCCCACAAATACAGGGCGTAATGGATCCCCGCCGCTCCGCTATTCTGAGCCGTGCTGTGGGATACCGTCGTCATGCCGCCGCCCGCCAGGTAGATGCCGTGAGCCGCCGCCACCGTGACACTGCTATAAGAAACGGCGTTCCAGCTCGACAGCGAGATGCCCGCAAAGCCGATGTTGCCGAGCGCGTCCAGGACATTGACGCTCGAAATCGTCACATGCGCCGATGAAACGACGATGCCGTAGCTGGCCGCCGCCGAGGGCGCGATATCGATGCCCAGAATATTGACCGAGGCGTTGGCGACGACAAAGGCCGCAGTCGACGCAGCGTTATTGGGGGCGACCACGGGCTTGCCCACGACGGATTGGTCCACCATGAAGGTGATCGCCGAGCCATTGTTAGTGAAGTTCCGCACCGTCACTTGTTCGGAATATGTCGCCGCGTCGCGGATCACCACGCACGAGTGCCCGGTCAGGGGGTTGTTGTTGGCCCTGAGGTCGTCCACCGCCGCCGAGATCGTCGCAAAGGCCTGGCCGGCGCCCACGTTCTTGGTGACCGCGCAACCGGGGGACGCGCCAAAGCCCGGCCAATCGACCAGGGAGTTTGGATCGTTTTCGTACTCCGCGCCGCGGCGGACGCCGCGGGAGTTGCTCATCATGACGCGCGAGGCGAGGTCGAGCGCCGCGCCCGAGATGTTGGCGCCAACATTTACGTCCTCGAAGTTGGCCAGGTTGATCGTGGAAACGAAGGTCCCGCCCAGGAAGTGGACGGCGGTCGCCCCCGAGGCCAGTCCACGGAAGGTGACCGAGTCGATGGACAAGACGAAGCCACCGGCCTGCGTGGAGATCTCGATGCCGCGTCCCGAGCCCATAAAGGTGACGCTGCCCAAGCTCACCGTGCCCGCGTTGCCCGTTTCGAGCGCCAAACCGCGGCCCTGGGAGGCGGACAGCAGCGTGCTCGTGGCGATCGTGAGGTTCACGCCGCCGTTCGCCCAGGTCACGGCGCGGCCGGTCGCGTTCGTGGCCACGAGCATCGAACCGCCGAACACGGTGCCCGTCGAGCCCGAGACGTAGGCGGCGCTCGAGCCCTGGATGTAGGACGAGAGGATCGTGTTCGACGCGGATTGCAGGACGTAGAGGGCGCCCAAGCCCTGGGTCGTACTCGTGATGGTGCTTTGGCTGATCGTATTGAGGTTCGAATTCTGGATCGTGAGGGCGTTCTCGCCGTTGGAATTGCTCACGCGGCTGTTGATCAGAGTATTGCGGGTTCCAAAGCTGTCAATGAGGAGGCCGGAGCCGGGCGGCGAGCTGGTGGCCAGTACGCTCT
>JACQJQ010000091.1 GCA_016204945.1 Elusimicrobiota bacterium | reverse complement strand
GGTCCCTCTCATCCATGGTGTTGAGCATCTGGGGGGGGATGAGCAAAGACATCGTGGCCCTTTCCTTTTGATCCTTGACGATCTCCTCGGCGAGCTCGTCGCTCAGATAGGGGCCGAACACGGCCTTGAGATCCTTGAGGTTCTTGGCCGAATGCTGGCGCTGCCACAGCGCGGAGCGCCACTGCGCCGCGCCGACGCCCTTGTAGCCGGGCAGGCGCGTCCAGTCCGGCTCGCGGAACTCGCGCTTGAGCGGATATTGGAAGGGCTGCCGGGACGCGTCCGCCCGAACTTTCTTGGCCATGCGTCAATTCTAGTCTAAAGAGACCATATTCGCTAGTATGGGGCATGCTCAAGGGAAAAACGGCGGTCGTGACGGGTTCGACGAGCGGGATCGGGCTGGGGGTGGCGCGCGCGCTGGCGGCGCAGGGCGCGGCGGTCATGCTCAACGGCTTCGGGGACGCGCAGGAGATCTCGGCGCTGCGCGAGGGGCTCGAGCGCCTCTCCGGCGCCGGCGCGGCCTACCACCCGGCCGACATGTCCAAGCCCAAGGAGATCGGGCGTTTGATCGAGGAGACGCGGGAGCGCCTGGGCCCGGTCGACATCCTCGTCAACAACGCCGGCATCCAGCACGTGTCGCCGGTCGAGGACTTCCCGGCCGAGAAGTGGGATCTGGTCCTGGCCATCAACCTGTCCTCCAGCTTCCACACGATCCGCGCGGCGCTTCCCGGCATGAGGAAGCGCGGCTGGGGGCGCATCATCAACATCTCCTCGGCGCATGGGCTCGTCGCCTCCGCGGGCAAGGCGGCCTACGTCGCGGCCAAGCACGGCCTGGTCGGCCTGACGAAGACGGTCGCTCTGGAGACCGCGGCGAGCGGGGTGACCTGCAACGCGATCTGCCCCGGCTGGGTGCTGACGCCGCTCGTGCAGAAGCAGATCGACGCGCTCGCCGCGCGCGAGCGCATGACGCCCGAGGAGGCGAGGACGAGGCTGCTCGCCGAGAAGCAGCCGTCGCTCGACTTCGCGACGCCGGAGCAGATCGGGGGCGTCGCCGTGTTCCTATGCTCGGAGGCCGCGGCCCAGATCCGCGGGGCGTCGCTCAGCGTGGACGGGGGCTGGACGGCGCAGTAGGGCCGGCCTCGACCCGGGCGACGAGCTCGTCGAAGGCCGCGTGCGCGCGCGGCATCAGCGGGGGGACGAAGGGGAACTTCTCCGCGTTCGTGTCGATGTGCGCGGCGTCGTCCTCCAGGATGAGGCGGTGCAGCGCGTCCTTGCCCCGCGCGCGCGCGAGGTCGCGGTAGGCCTCGGCGTGGCCGGCGCAGGAGATCAGGTAGTCGCGGCGGCCCGAGACCGAGATCAGCGGGACCTGGAGGTCGCCGGTGTTCTCGAACTCGCGGATCGCGGACAGGGCCTGCGGACGTCCGTCGAGGTCGTAGTCGGCGAGCGCGCCTTCGTAGGACGGGTCCAGGTCGCTGACGAATAACCCCAGAGACGCTTCCCAATACGTGAGCTTGTAGAGCTCGGCGACCGGCTTCCAGCGGCCGTCCGCGCGCGGGAAGCCGGCGCGGGCGACGGCGTCCTGGTCCCAGGGCTCCTGGGCGCTGGCGCGAAGCAAGGCCGGCATTTCGCGCAGGAGCCCGCCCCGGTCGGCGCGCCAGAGGACTCCGGAGATATCCACGGCGCCGTCCACGAGGCCCGTCTCGGCGGCGCGGCGCGCGATGAAGCCGCCGTTGGAGAGGCCCACGGCATAGACGCGCCGGGGCCGGGCGCCGCGGCGGCGCAGGATGATCGCGCGCGCGGCCTCCGCCAGGGATTCGAGGCGGCCGGCCCAGCGGCGCACCGAGCTTTCGGGCGTCATGGGCATGACCATGGTGTCGCCGTCGAGCGAGGCGCGGCGCACGCCCTTGTCGGTGGCGGCGAAGGCGCAGCCTTGGTTGAGGAGGCGGTCGGAGAAATACAGGTCGTAGGTGCTCTCGTCGGTGAGGCCCGAGGCCGCGGCGAGCACGAGGCGGCCGTTCCAGTCGCGCGGCAGGCGCAGGAGGAAGCGCGCGCGATGATCGGGCGGGAGCGTGCCGGCGGCGAGCAGGCCCGGCACGGGGCGGGGAAGCGGGGTCCAGAACGCCTTCGGGGGCGCTATGTGGAGCGCGTCGGCGGTCAAGGTCCCGGCCGCGCGCTGGGGGGCGGTGGTCAGGTCCGGAAGCTCGGATTCGACGAGGACGGGCGTTCGCGGCTGGTCGAGGCGGAAGGCGTAGGCGCGCAGGACGCTCACGGCTCGAGGATTTCGGCCAGCGCGTCGCGGCGCTTGAGCGGAAAGTAGTGGTCGCCGGCGACGACGCGCGCGCGCAGGCGGCCGGTCTTGTCGCGGAGCGCCGAGCCCGCGGGCGGCGCCTCGGCCGGGGACGCGATGCCGAGGCGCTCGAGGAAGGCGCGCGCGCTCTCCCAGCTCAGCAGCTGGTCCGCGTCCGAGTAGACGAGCTCCAGGCGCAGCCCGAGCCGCCTGATGCGGGCCGCGTCTTTCGGGGAGAACTCGAAGCGGAAGGCGTCGCCCGAGCGGCGCAGGAGGGCCTCCTGCCAGCCGGGATCGCGCGCGTCGGCCTCGAGGTCCTTGAGGAGCGCGCGGCGGACGCGGTCGACGGGCTTGTCCCAAGGCTCGGCGAGGTGCTCGCGCAGCAGGGCGACGGCCTCGCGCGAGGCGAGCTCGAGGAACTGGCCGCGCTGGAAGCGCCATTGCCCGAGCCAGGCCGAGGCGGCGGGCTCCGAAAACGGGTTCATGCGCGCGGCGGCCTCCCACAGCCCGGCGGCGGCGTCGCCGGCGTCGAGGAAGTCGACGGCGGCGCGCGTGGCCTGGACGATGCGCTCGAATTCCGGGCCCAAGCGCCTGTCGATGCCCTCGTAGTGCGTGGTCGCGTGCAGGAGGAAGACGCGCGAGCCGGCCAGCGCCTTGAGGGCCGCGGCGACGGCGGGCTCGGCGTGGAGCTGGAGCATGCGCTGGAAGACGAGCGCGGCGAAGGAGTGCAGGACGAGCTCGACCTTGCCGCCGGGGGAGGCCCTCGCCGCGAGGGCGACCGCCTTGGCGAGGTCGCGGGCGTCGGCGTCGATGGGGTTCTTCGTCGCGCTCCACGCGGAGGGCGCGTGGCCGCGCGTCCACAGGAACAGCTCGTCGCCGGCGGGCTTTTGGGCGCGCGCGAACAGGGACTCGAAGCTCGCCGTCAGGGCGAGGCCGCCCGCGTAGACGCGCGCGGGCGCGCCGCCGGCGCCCGCGCGCGATTTGTAATGGACCGCGGCGCCGCCGTCGCCCTCGAAGACGCCCAAGGTCCAGTCCGCGCCGGGCTCCGAGGCGCGGCCGCCGTCGAACAGGGCCTGGGCCTCGGCGGAGGCGGCGGCGAGCGGCTTGGGGCCGCTTTCCTCCGCCGCCGGGACGGAAAGAAGGGAGAGCAGTGGGGCCGGAGCGGCGAGCGCCGCGCTCGGCGCCGTCAAGGCCGGGAAGGGCGCGGCCGACGGGCTCGCCGCGCCGAGCGCGGGAAGGGCGCCGAGGCCGCCGAGGGAGCCGGACAGCCGCGGGGCGGCGGCCGTCCCGGAAAAAGAGGGGGACGCCAGCGCCAGCGCGAGAAGGGCCAGGCAGGGGCTCATCTACGGTTATGGTAGGGCATGGACCGGGCTTTTCCGTGGGTCCTCCGGCCCCTCGGGGCGAGGCAAAGGACCCATGCGCTCCCGCGGAGATTTGATAAACTCGCCGGGTGGAGATCAGGCGCGTGTGCGTCGTGGGCGGGGGCACGATGGGCGGCGGCATCGCCCACCTCTTCGCCTGGAAGGGCTTCGACGTGACCCTCGTGGAGGCCGGGCGGGCGCTCGCCGACAAGGCGCGGGCCGCGATAGCCGCGAACATGGACCGCCAGGTCGCCAAGGGCGTCCTGACCGCCGCCGACAAGGACGCGGCCCTGGGGCGGCTTAAAACGGCGACCTCGGTCGCGGAGGCCGCGGGCTTCGAGTTCGCGGTCGAGGCGGTGCCCGAGCGCCTGGACGCCAAGACGGCGGTGTTCAAGGAGCTCGACGCGCACGGCGCGCCGGGCGCCATTTTCGCGACGAACACCTCCTCCTTGCCGATCGCCGGCATCGCCGCGGCCGTGAAGGACCCGGCGCGGGTCATCGGCATGCACTTCATGAACCCGGTCCCCGTCATGAAGCTCGTGGAGATCATCCGCGGGCCGAAGACCTCGGAGGCGACGGCCGCGGCGACGCGGGCGCTCGCGCTGAGGCTGGGCAAGACCCCCGCCGTGGCCAACGATTCCCCGGGCTTCGTCTCCAACCGCGTCCTGATGCCGATGATCAACGAGGCCGTCGAGTGCCTGCGCGAGGGCGTGGCGGCGAAGGAGGACATCGACACGATCATGCGCCTGGGCATGGCGCACCCGATGGGCCCGCTCCAGCTCGCCGACTACATCGGCCTCGACGTGTGCCTGGCCATCATGGAGGTGCTCGACCGCGGCTTCGGGGGCGTGAAATACAAGCCGTCCGAGCTGCTGCGCAAGATGGTCGCGGACGGCAAGCTCGGCGTCAAGACGGGCGCCGGCTTCTACGACTACCCGAAAAAAAGCTGATGGACTTCAATTTCACCGAATCGATGACTTTGCTGCGCGACACCGCGCGGGCGTTCGCCGATAAGCGCCTGCGGCCCGGCGCGCAGGAGTGGGACGAGCGCGAGGAGATCCCGGAGGCCGTCTACAAGGAAGGCGCGGCGCTCGGCCTCTTCGGCCTGTCGATCCCCGAGGAGTTCGGCGGCCTCGGCGTCGATCCCCTCGCCTACGCGGCCGCGATGGAGGAGCTCGCGCGCGGCTCGGCGGCCTTCCAGGTCTGCGCCACGGTGCACAACTCCCTGGCCGGCGCGGCGATCGTCAAGCACGGCACGCCGGAGCAGAAGAAAAAGTTCCTTCCCAAGATGGCCGCGGGCGAGTGGATCGGCGCGTACGCGCTCTCCGAGCCCGGCTCCGGCAGCGACGCGGGGTCCTTATCGGCGTCCGCCGCGGACAAGGGCGATCACTGGCTCGTCAACGGGACGAAATCGTGGGTCACCAACGGAGGCTTCGCCACGGTGTTCCTGACCTTCGTGTCGACGAATAAGGACGCGGGCTCGCGCGGGATCGCCTGCCTGCTCGTGGAAAAGGGCATGCCCGGCTTTGCCGTCGGAAAAAAAGAGAAGAAGATGGGCCTGCGCGCCTCGGACACGCGCGAGTTGAGCTTCCACAACGCGAAAATCCCCAAGTCGGCTATGCTCGGAGCGGTCGGCGGCGGCTTCAAGATCGCGCTGAGCCAGCTGGACTCGGGCCGCATCGGCATCGCCGCGCAGGCCGTGGGGATCGCGCAGGCCGCGCTCGAGGAAGCGGTCGCCTACGCCAAGCAGCGCAAGCAGTTCGGCAAGACGCTGGCCGAGTTCCAGCTGACCCAGGCGAAAATCGCGGACATGGCGACCAATATCGCCGCGGCGCGCCTGCTCGTCTACCGGGCCGCGTCCAAGCTCGCGAAGGGCGAGGCCTGCACCCTGGAGGCGTCGATGGCGAAGTCCTTCGCCTCGCGCGCCGCCAACAAGGCCTGCTACGACGCCGTGCAGATCCACGGCGGCAACGGCTTCGTGCGGGAGTTTCCGGTCGAGCGCTATTTCCGCGACGCGCGCGTCACCGAGATCTACGAGGGCACGACCGAGGTGCAATCCTTGATCATCGCCCGGGAGGCGCTGCGATGAAAGTCTTGCGGCTGGTCTGCGGACTTCTGTTCGTCGCCGGAGCGGCCGGGGCGTCCGACGCCGGCGCCTTCCAGCCGCGCAACGCCCCTTACGGCCATTTCGGCGGCGAGGAGCCGTGTTCCGAGGGCGAGGACGCGGTTCCCGTCGTGTTCGTGCACGGAAACGCCAACGCCGCGCAAGACTGGGACGCGGCGCTGGCCGATTTTCGGGCGGCGGGCTACGGCCGCTGCCGGCTCTACGGCGTCACCTGGCTTTCGGAGGCGGAGCGGAAGGCTCCGGTCGAGAATTTGCACAACGCGCGCGCCGCGCGCATCCTCCGTGATTTCATCGCCGACGTCCGCGGCCACGCGGGAAGCGCCCGGGTGGACGTCGTCGCCCATTCGATGGGCGCCACCCAGGCCCTGGCCGCGATCGACGCCGGCGGGCTGTGGCCCGTGATCAGGCGTTTCGTCGCCGTCGCCGCGGCCCTGCGCGGGCTCGAGTCGTGCCGCCCCTCGCCGCTGAAGACGTGCGCGGGCCAGCTCGCGGACGGCTCCGAGGACTTCGGCTTTTTGCCCGGGGACGCCGAGCCGCCGGCCCCCCGGCAGACCAAAAACTGGAGGATGGGCGAGGAGGGCTTTCGCGCGGCGCCCCGAGGCGCGCCGCGCACGCGCTTCTACTCGATCTCCGCGGGACGGGGCGACGAGATCCTGTGCCAGGCGCCGGCCGCCTCCGGCTGCGAGAAGACCGCCCTTTTCGACCCGGCGCCCAACGTCGCGGCCCAGGTCGAGGTCGAGACTCCCGGCGGCGCCGCGTGGCGGCATTTCCAGGTCCGAGACCTGACCGGCCCGCTCCAGGCGCATATGCTGCGAAGCGACTGCGCGGGAACCGGCTGCTGCGCCCCCGGCTCCGCGTCCTGCCGCAGAGCGCGCTGATGCGCCGCCTGCTCAACCCCACCGTCCTGGTGGCGGGCCTGGGTTATTTCGTCGACATGTTCGACATCACCTTGTTCGGCGCCGTCCGAACGGCGTCCCTGCGGGCCCTGGGCATCGTCGATCACGCGCGCTCCCTGGAGATCGGCATCCGCCTGTTCAACGCGCAGATGATCGGGATGCTCCTGGGCGGGCTCCTGTGGGGAATTCTCGGCGATAAAAAGGGGCGCGTGACCGTCCTGTACGGGTCGATTCTCCTGTACTCGCTGGCCAACCTGGCCAACGCCTTCGTCACGAACGTCGAGACCTACATGTTCCTGAGGTTCCTGGCGGGCTTCGGCCTCGCCGGCGAATTGGGCGCGGCCGTGACCCTCGTCTCCGAGGGGATGTCCAAGGAAGATCGCGGCTACGGCACGACCATCGTGGCCACCTTGGGGATGGGCGGAAGCGTCGCGGCCGCTTTGGCGGGCAAGTACCTGGCCTGGAACCACGCCTATTTCCTGGGCGGGGTCCTGGGCCTCCTCCTGCTGATCTCGCGGGCGAGGCTGTTCGATTCCGGGATGTTCCGCTCCTTGAGGGAAAAAAAGGTCCCGCTGGGCTCGGTCGCCCTGCTGCTCAGGCGCGAGCGCCTTCCCCGCTACCTGGCCGCTATCGCCGTCGGGGTGCCCATCTACTTCATCACCGGCATCCTGCTGACGCTGTCTCCCGAGCTGACGGCCGACATGAACCTTTCGGCGCCCGTGACGGCGGCCGACGCCCTCTTCTATGGCTCCATCGGGCTGGCCATGGGGGATATGGCCAGCGGCCTGCTCAGCCAATGGATGAAAAGCCGCAAGCGGGCCATCGCCCTGTTTCTGGCCGCCGCCTTGGCGCTGATCCAGGTCTACGTGAACGCGCGCGGATTCTCGGCGCCGGCGTTCTACGCGGTCTGCTTCGGGCTCGGCGGGTGCGCCGGCTTCTGGGCCGTGCTGGTCACCACGGCGGCCGAGCAGTTCGGGACGAACATCCGCTCCACCGTCGCGACCTCCGTCCCCAACTTCGTCCGGGGCTCCGCGGTCCTGACCGCGACGGCGTTCCTCGCGCTGAAGGACCATTTCGGCCAGATCGGCGGCCTGCGGATTTTGACGTTCGTCTGCTTCGGCATCGCCTTCGCGGGGCTGTGGGTCCTGGAAGAGACCTACGGCAAGAATCTCGACTACGCCGAGTCGGACTAGCGCGTCAGCTTTTTGTAGTGGATGCGCTTGGGCTGCACGTCGCCCAGCCGCTTCTTCTTGTCCTCTTCGTAGGCCTGATAGTTGCCCTCGAACCAGGTCGTCCGCGAGTCGCCCTCGAAGGCGAGGATGTGCGTGGCGATGCGGTCGAGGAACCAGCGGTCGTGGCTGATGACCACGGCGCAGCCGGGGAAGGCCTGGATGGCCTCCTCCAGAGCGCGCAAGGTGTGCACGTCGAGGTCGTTGGTGGGCTCGTCGAGGAGCAGCACGTTCGCCCCTTCCTTGAGCATCTTGGCCAGGTGCACGCGGTTGCGTTCGCCTCCGGATAGGTTCTTGACCAGCTTCTGCTGGTCCTGGCCCACGAAGTTGAACCGGCCCACGTAGGCGCGCGACGGCATCTCGACTTTCCCCAGCTTCACCACGTCGAGCCCGTCGGAGATCACGTCCCAGACGTTTTTGTCGCCGTTTAATTGCCGGTTCTGGTCCACGTAGCCGAGCTTGACCGTTTCGCCGACTTTAAACGTTCCTGAGTCGGGCTTGTCGAGGCCGGTGATCATCCGGAACAAGGTGGTCTTGCCGGCGCCGTTGGGGCCGATCACGCCGACGATGCCGTTGGGCGGCAGCTTGAAGGTGAGGTCGTCGTACAAAAGCTTGTCGCCGAAGGCCTTGGAGATGCCCTTGGCCTCGATGACGACGTCGCCGAGGCGGGGCCCGGGCGGGATGTAGATCTCGAGGTCGTCGTAGCTCTTCTCCTTCTGCGACTCCGCGAGCATCTTGTCGTAGTTCGCCAGGCGCGCCTTCGATTTGGCGCGGCGGCCCTTGACGCCCGCGCGCACCCACTCGAGCTCCTCGGCCAGCGCCTTCTGCATCTTGCCCTCGGACTTGCTCTCCTGGGCCAGGCGCGCCTGCTTCTGCTCGAGCCATGAGGCGTAGTTGCCCTTGTAGGGGATGCCCTCGCCGCGGTCGAGCTCGAGGATCCAGCCGGCCACGTTGTCGAGGAAGTAGCGGTCATGGGTGACGGCGATGATGGTGCCCTCGTACTGGGCCAGGTGGTGCTCGAGCCAGTCCACCGACTCGGCGTCGAGGTGGTTGGTGGGCTCGTCGAGGAGGAGGATATCGGGCTTGGAGAGGAGCAGGCGGCACAGGGCGACCCGCCGCTTCTCGCCGCCGGACAAGGTGCCGCACGTCTGCTCCGAGGGCGGGCAGCGCAGGGCGTCCATCGCGACCTCGAGCATGCTGTCGAGCTCCCAGGCGTTGGAGGCGTCGATCTTCTCCTGGAGCTTGCCCTGCTTGTCGAGCAGCTTCTCCATCTCCTCGGGCTTGAGGCCGGGGTCGGCCAGCTTCTCGTTGATGGCGTTGAAGTCGGCGAGCACCTTCATCGTCTCGGCGACGCCCTCGGAGACGGCCTCCTTGACCGTCTTGCCGGCGTCGAGCTGCGGCTCCTGCTCGAGCAGGCCGATCGTGTAGCCCTTGGACTGGGTGATCTGCCCCGTGTACTCCGTGTCCTTGCCCGCCATGATGCGCAGTAAGGTGGACTTGCCCGAGCCGTTGTCGCCGGGCACGCCGATCTTGGCGCCGTAGTAGAAGGAGAGGTAGATGCCCTTGAGCACCTGCTTCTTGGGAGGATGGATGCGGCCCACGTCGATGAGCGAGTAGATGATCTGCTTCGTGTCGGTCGTGGAGCTGGCCATGGAGGTCTACCTCTTCGGGGGATGCGCCCGCGCCCAGGCGTCGTGGACGGCGCGGGCGGCGGCGGCGGCGAGCAAAGCGAGCGCGGCCAGCTTCGGGCGCGAGGAGAGCTCCGCGGCCTGCGCCGCGGCCAGGGCGAGGACGCCGAGTTGGACCTGGGCGGCCCCGACGAAGGCGGGGAAGGCCTTTTCGTCGGAGGCGGCCATGAGGGCCAGCGGCAGGACGGCCACGCAGTAGGCCCAGAGCAGGCGCAGGAAGAAGGGCAGGTGCTCGCGCTCGAGCACGGGGCCGGCCGCCGCCCAGGTCCAGGCGCTCAGCGCGGCGGCGGTCAGGACGGCGGCGGCGAAGGCGAAGGCGCGGCCCTGGCGGCGCGCGAGCAGGTGCCC
>JACQJQ010000090.1 GCA_016204945.1 Elusimicrobiota bacterium | reverse complement strand
CGGGCTTCCGGGCTTTCGGGCTTCCGGGCTTCCGGGCTTCCTTATAAAGAGAACCTTCGTCGGAAAAATTTAAGAGTCTCTTGTCAAGCTGCGGGCCGTGGCCCCCTTCGTCGGTCTTGCCGACGACTCCTGCGTTGTAGCCTCCAATCCACCGGGCCGGCGCGTCCGCGCCGGCCCGAATTTTCTCCAGCCCACAACGAGTTCCCGGAGTTCCCGCCGCAAGCGCTGCAGGAGCGGCTGGTACGGCTGCCGAACGGTGACGAATCGACCGGCCGAGGCGCGAACCCATGATCGAGCCTGAGCGCCGGGAGCGCCCGCGTCACGCCTGCGACCTGAAGGTCGAGGTGTTCCTGCCGGACGCGGGCGCGGGCAGGCATCTCGGCGAGGGGACCCTCATCGATATCAGCCTGGGCGGGGGGCTTCTCGCTTTCCCAGGTCCTCTGTGGCAAGGGATTCCCTATGTGCTTAGGCTGACGAGGCCCGTCGTCGCCGTCCTGCCGTGCCGGGTCCAGCGCGGGGCCGGTGTTTCCGGGGAGAATTCTACCCTGCGATATTTCGGTCTCGTCTTCGATTTGTCGCCCGAGCAGGAGGGCGCGTTCGCCGTGATGCTTGAGATCCTCGCCGACCGAGAGCCGCCGGAAGCGGGGCGGGGGAGGTCCCGCTCTTGAGATTATTCTTCCTGGCAGTGCTGGTTTTTTCCACGGCGCCTGTCCTGCGCGCCGAGCCGAGCATCAGCGGCGGCGCCGTCACCGTGCCGCGCAGCGTCGTCGCCCGGGGCGGCGGGCTCTCGTCGGGCGGCGGGCTGATCCTGGATTCCGTCGTCGGCGAGAACTCAGTCTCGACCGCCTCGGGCGCGGGATTTACGATGGCGCCGGGGCTGATGTCGCTGATCGCCCAGCCCGGCAGCGTGACCTCGATTACGGCCGTGTCCAAGGACACGGGGACGCTCACGCTTTCGTGGGTCTCGCCCGGGCTCGACGGCTTCGTGGGGAGCGTCGCCGCCGGCTTTTACAGGATTGACAGTTCCTCCGACCCTCTGCACGTCTTCGACCCGACCGTCTTCATCACGGAATTCGCCACGGTCACGGCGCCGGGCGCGACCCAGTTCTACGCCCTGACCGGGCTCCTGCCGAACACGACCTACTACTCGCGCGTCTACCTCGTCGACGCGCGCAAGGTCGCGTCCGAGACTTCCTCGCCGAGCGCTGAGTCGAGCCTGGCGCGCGTGCCCGCGGCGCCCGCTTTCACCGGCGTATTCGCCACGAGCGTCACGATCTCGTGGACTTTGCCCGCGGGCGGCGCGGAGGGCTTCCGCCTCGACGCATCCACGACGAACTTCCTCGGCGGCGCGCTCGTCTCGTCGCGCACGCCGAGCGGCACCGTCGTGACTCTGACCGTGGCGGGCCTCCAGTCCAATGCGACCTATTTCTTCAACCTCGGCAGCCTCAACTGGCAGGACGACGTCAACTTCAACACCGTGCTGACCACGCGCACGGTTCCCGGCGGGGTGCCGCCGATCTTGAACCTGGCCGTCGCGGGCGACGCCCTCAACCGCCGCGTGACTTTGACCTGGACCAACCCCGCCTTCGCGGACCCGGGCGGCGTCACGATCCTCGTGAGCTCGAATCCGATCTCCGGCGCGCTCGCCGACGGCACGCCTTATCCGCTCGGCACGGTCTTCGCCGACGGCTCGGTCGTCAAGTCGAGCGCGGCCGCGTCTTCCTATGTCGAGGCGTCGTTGACGCTCGACGTGACCGGCTACTTCTCGCTGTACAGCCGCGACACGTCAAACACCTACTCGGTCGCCGTCTCGACCTTTCTGGTCCTCGACCTGCCGCCGATGGCCCCGGCCGGCCTCGGCGGCGCGCTGAGTTCCGGCGCGACCGCCTTCCTGCTGAACTGGGCCGGGGTCGTCTCGAACCTCGACGGCTCCGGCTTCCCTCAGCCCTCGTCGCCCGCGGCCTGGGAACTCGACCGTTACGACGTCTACCGCGCGACCGGAATCGTAAGCGCGAACTGGGTCTGGATCGGCTCGGCGACGGCCGACACCGGTTCATACGCCGCCGACGTGCCCGTGCCCGGCGGCGTCTTCTACTACCGGGTCGTCGCGCGCGACGCCTTCCCGGGCGGCCTCTCGGATTCCGTGATGGCGATCGATACCCTCGGGAATCTGTGGGCCGTCCACCCGGACCAGATCACGCGGCTCAAGATTCCCGCGTCCATGGCCGGGATCGTCCTGGCCGGCGGCAACTCGACCGGCAAGCCTCTGCTGGTGCGCGCTTCGGACCGGCCGCAGGACCTGGCCGGCCGCGTCGTCAAGTCGGCGTTGTTTTCTCCCGTTATTTCGCCGACCAACCAGCCCGCGGTCCTGCCGACCGCGGGTGCGGGCTACGCCGTCGCCCTGCATTATGAGACGGCGGCCGGGCTCGTCGTCCCCGGTTCCTTGGGCGTCGCGACGGCGAACACCCCCGAGAACCTTTCGGCCTATTACGTCGACGGCCCGAAAGCGGCGCAGATTTTCGGCCGCGTCGACGCCGCCGCCCAGGAGGTCACGGTCCAGACCGGCCTCATCGGCAATTATCAGGTTCGGACCGTCCTGCGCAACCAGGCCTTCAACTTCGACGTCTCCGGCGTCTCCAACCGCGCGCTCACGCCCAACGGCGACGGCTTAAACGACACCGTCGTATTCACCTTCGACAACCCGAAGGACTCCGCCTTCAGCGGCCGCCTCTATGACGTGGGCGGCCGCTACGTTTCTGACATGACGCCGGGCCCCGTCGCGGGCTCCAGCTTGATGTGGGACGGCAAGGCGGGAGGCCGCGTCGTCCCGCACGGCGTCTACATCTACCAAATACACGCCGAGGGCAAGACGTTCGGCGGCACGCTCGTGGTGATAAGATGAAGAATCTGTTCTGGGCGGCGGCGCTGATCGCGGGTTCGGCGGCGCCCGCGCGCGCGGCCTTCGAGGACCTCGGCGCGGGCGCGCGCGCGCCGGGGATGGGCAACGCCTTCGTGTCGATCGCCGACGACGTCTACGCGATCCACTATAACCCCGCGGGTTTAGGTCTCTTAGAACGGCCGCAGCTCGGCACTTCGTACTCCGTCCTTTATCCCGGACTTCAAGACGCCTCGACCCTAGGCACGTCGTTCATCGCCTATGCCCAGCCTCTCGCCAGAGGGAGAAACGGGACGCTCGCGACCGCGTGGAGCGCGCTGACGCTCGGCAGCCTCTATCGTGAAGACTCGCTGTACCTCGGCTACGGCCGGCGCTGGTTCGATCTCGGCGAGCGCGGCGAACTCTACGGCGGCGTGAACATAAAGCGCCTGCGCAGTACCTTCGGTTCCTTCCCCGAGGCCGGCAGCGCCGTGCGGACGAACGGCCTTGTCGGCGGCGGACAGTCCGACCCGCTGCTGAGCGGCCAGCGCGGCCAGTCGGCGATCGACGCCGACTTGGGCCTGCTCTATCGGTTCCCGCGCCGTTTTCAGGCCGGACTGTCCGTGAAACATGTGACGTCCCCCAACGTGGCCTTCGCGGGTTCCGAAAAGCTTGAGAGAGCGATCGACGCGGGTCTGGCCTACAGATCCCTCTGGCTGAGCCTGGCCGGGGAGATGAAGCTCTCTAAGTCCGCCTCCGGCGGGACGCGGCGCGACCTGATCTTCGCGGCGGAGCGCTTCTTTGCGACGCTGGACTACGGCCAGTTCGGCCTGCGCGGGGCGCTGGGCATCGGCAGCGACGATTGGCGGCAGCTCTCGGTCGGCTCCTCTTACCGCATCAACAAGATCCAGTTCGACTACGCCTTCCTGATCCCGGTCGGCGGGGTGAAGGGGCTGTCGGGATCGCACCGCATGGCCCTCACCTTCCACTTCGGCGCGCCGACCGGCGACGAGGAGATGAGCCGGGACATCCTCGAGCAGGCGCAGAAGCTGCGCGAGCGCGGGCCGGATTACGGCTACGAGTCCGGCGCGGAGCTCAAGCCTCAGAGCCTCGACGACCCCCGGCTGGCCGCGGTCCGGGGCTTGGTCCTCCAGCGCCGCTACCGTTTGGCGCAGAAGGCGTTGACCGACTTCGCGAAGAACCAGCCCTTGAGCCCGGCGCTCGTGCGCCTGTCGAACCGTCTCGGCCTGATCGCCTCCTATTATCCGGAATTGCCCGAGCCCGGCGGCAAGTTCGACGCCAACTTAATCAAGGCTCTGCGCGGTTTCCTCTACGGCGAGGATCGCGCGGCCATGATGCGCGCGTCGTACGCCTACAGCATGAAGCCGGACGACGCCCTCATCTCACGCTTCATCGACGACATGGAGAAGGCCGTGGGGCTCAAGGCCGATCGCCTGTCGCGTGGTCATCCCCGCGGGTTCATCGACGAAATGCTCTATCGCGTCGAGTTCGCCCACACGCGCGGCGACTTGGGCCGCGCCGAGGCTTTGCTCAAGGACGTGCTCGCGCTCGAACCGGAGTCCGTCACGGCGATCGAGCGCATGGGCTCGCTGCGCGACCAGGAGGGGCGTTTCCTGGAGGCGAATCAAATATGGGAGGCCGCGCTCAAACTTGAGACTCGGGAGGAGGAACTCGAATCCCTGCGCGGGTATATGAAGCTCGCCGCCGAGCGCGCCGGCGGCAAGGTCCTGCCCGGGAGCACGGCGCCGACGGCACCCGACATCGCGACGCCGCAATCCGCCCCGGCGGCGCCGCGCCGGGGGGACCCGCGCGACGTGCAGGCCCTGTATCAAAAGGGCGTCGAACATTACGCGCGCGGCGAGTACCTGCAGGCCGGCGGGAAGTTCCGGCGCATCCTCTTGATCGACCCCGAAAACGAGCAGGCTCGAAAGGCGTTGGAGAAGATCGATCGAAGGAGGAACAAGCCGTGAGCATCCGCGTCAAGCTCGCCGTGGCACTCTCCGTCTCAATCGTTTGCGCGCTTGCGTCCGCGCCGGCGCGGGCCCAGAACGTCCCCACACAACTCCATTTCCAGGGCCGGCTCACCGATTCGAGCAACAACCCCCTGACCGGCCCCAACGGCTTCGTGTTCGGCGTCTACGACGCTCCGACCGGCGGCAGTCTGCTGTGGACCGAGGCCCAGCCGGCCGTGACCGTCGCAAACGGGGTCTTCGCCGTCGAGCTTGGCGGCGTCAACCCGATCGCCGCCGCCGTCTTCGCGAGCTCGACGACCTGGCTCCAAGTCACGGTCAACGGCAATGTCATGCTCCCGCGCGAGCGGTTGCTCGCGGGGCCTTATGCCCACAACGCCCAGCTCCTGGCCGGGCGAGAGTTCGCGGCCTTCGTCTCGACCGACGCCGCGACGCAAAACATCGCCGGCGCCAAGACCTTCACCGGCTCGGTGTTCGTGCCCGCGCCCACCGCGTCCGGCCACGCGGCGAGCAAGGCCTACGTCGACGCGGCGGCGGGCGCCGGCCTTCTGTCCTCGACGAACGCGTGGTCGGGGCAGAATTCGTTCCTGAACCTCGTCTCGGTCTCAAGCGACCTGGTCGTGACGGGGGCGCTGACGGCCTCCTCGGGGACCTTCACGGCCTCGGGGCCCTCGCAGTTCAGCCTGAGGACGTCCTCGGGCGTCAGCGTGGGGGGCACGGGCGGCGTCTACGCGCCCTTCTTCTCGGGCAGTTTCTACGGCAGCGGCGCCGGCATTACCGGGATCACCGCCGCGCCGGGGGGAGCTTCCGGGCAGGTTCAGTTCAACAACGGCGGGGTCATGGGTGGTGCTGCCCAACTGTTCTACGACCCCGTCAACGGCCGCTTGGGCATCGGGAGCCCGGCGCCGCAGAGCGCCTTGGAACTGGCCGGTCCTTCGGGTACGGTCCTGGGATTCGATATCACCGGAGGCCTGATTCAGATCAAGGGCAACGGGAAGATTTTGGTGAACATAAAGCCGTAAGGAGGCATATGAAGAAAACTGGCAAGTCGGGAGGTCTAAGGCTTCTGGGGCTGGCGGCCCTGGCGGCGATGTTCGTGGGGCTGGGCGCGCGGAGCGCTTCGGCCAGCGAGTTCGAGGTCATAGCCGACAGCTTCACGGTGGCCAACCAGGTCAACCTGTCCAGCGTCAGCTATTTCAACACCAAGGGGACGCTCCCCGCAAATCCGGCCGCCGCGACGTTCGGGATGACCACCCCGGGAGGACTGTACTTCGACGGGACCTACTACAAGGTGTGGGACAACAACGCCAGCGTCTGGGTCAAGTTGGCGACGGGAACGGTCGTTTCCAATTCGGTCACCGGCACCGGCACGGCGGACAAGGTCTCGCGCTGGACCGCTTCCGGCGTCCTGGGAAACTCGACCATCGAGGATAACGGCACGAACGTCGGCATCGGCGCGGCGCCGACCGCGGCACTCCTCAACGTCGGCGGAACGGGAGACGCGACGTTCACCAACACCGGCAACGCGAGCTTAAACCCCACCGGCTACGTCGACATACTCGGGCTCACGGTGGGCAAGGCCGCCGGGATCACGACGCTCTACTCGGGGGCCGGGACGGCGACCCCCATCGCTAGAATCAAATGAGCGACCTGCTCTCGGCCCAGGCCTCAGCGCCTGGGCCGAGAGGGCCCGCGGGAATCCGGACCCGGCATAGGCATGCGCCTTTTGCCGCGGCCGTCCTGGCTCTATTTATCCTGGCCGCAAGCCCCGCGCGGGGCGGCGAACCCGGGACGGCTGGCGCCGGTTTCCTTAAATTCGCGGTCGGGCCGCGGGCGGTGGGCATGGGGGAAAGCGGGGCGGCGGTGGCAGAGGACGCCTATGCCGCCTACTGGAACCCGGCGGGACTGGCGCTGGTGCCCTTCCCCCAACTGGCCGCGACCTACAACCGCTCGTTTGCGGGGGTGGACCATCAGTACCTTTCCTTGGCGTGGCCGCTGCGCGCGGGTTCGACGTTGAACTTAAACTTCACGCGACTGGGCGTGGCCCCGCTCGACGGCTTCGACGCGCAGGGCGCGCGCACCGCAGGGGTGGAGGCCGGGGCGCAGGCGCTGGGCGTAGGCTACGGACGCACGCTGCTGGGCGACGGGGTGGATGCTCCGATGCTCAACGCCGGCCTGGGCCTTAAAGGCGTGCGCGAGAACTTGGCGGGAGCGTCGGCGCAGACCTTCGCGGTGGACCTGGGGCTTTTGACGGTGTGGCGCCCCGACCAGCGGGGCTCGGAGTGGCGGCTGGGATTTTCGGCCTTGAACCTGGGTCCGGGGCTTAAGTTCGACGCGGAGCAAGCGCCTCTTCCCACCGCCTACCGCCTGGGATTGGCGTGGCGGATTCGTCCGCGGGGGGACGTCTTGACGTTGAGCGCGGACCCGGTGTTGAGCCGGGACGAAGGAATCTTCGCGGCGTTCGGCGTGGAGTACGCGGTGTGGCGGGTTCTGGCTCTGCGGCTGGGCTACCGGACGGGGCAGGAGATCGGAATGGGATTTCGCGGCGGCGTGGGTTTCAAGCTCAAGGCGGTGGAAATCGACTATGCCTTCGCGCCTTTCGGGGAACTCGGGCAGATGCATCGCATGGGATTGACCGTGCGCCTGGGCGGAGCGGTGCAGACGACGCCGCCTGAAGAGAGAGCGCTCAAAGCCGTCATGGAGCGTGGCGCAAGGTTGATGAAGGAAGGCCGCTACTACGAAGCCTTGTTGGAATACGACCGGGCCTTGGGCCTGGACCCGGGCAACAGGTCGGCGCTGGAAGGGATGAGGCGGGCCAATGAGAAGTTTGAAAAATAGAGCGGCGGTCGTCGGGCTCGCGGCGGCGGTGTTGGCCGGCTCGGCCGTACGCGCCGCCGAAGGGCTTGGCTGGTTCGACCCCGAGTCGGCCTTGCAGAAGGGCCGGGAGGCGTTGTTTGAGAAGCGCTACGCGGATGCCGCGCGCGTGTGCACGACGGTGTATCTTGAGAATCCCGCCAACGGGGAGGCCCGGCGCTGCCTCAGGGAGGCGGCGCTGGCGGGGGCTACGGATGATGTCCTCGCCGTCCAAGAGGAAGGCGGTCAAATCATGAAGTCGGTTGAAAAGAAACGGCACATGTCGGAGCTTATGCGGCAACGGCGCTGGTTGGAGGCCTATGACCTGCTCTATGGGGCGCTGGAGGCCGATCTCTCGGACGATTGGTCCCGTGGGCAGTTGGAGAAGCTTCAACGCGCCGTTGGGGAGAGGGCGGGCGGCTTGGAGGCGAAAGATGATCGGTCCCGGAAAGCCGTGCTGGGCTTCTATGAGATGACCCAAGGCAAATGGCCGAGTGTGCTGCGCGCGCGGGGGTATTGGTTCGCGGCCTTGTCTTTGACCGGGGCGAATATTCCGGAAGTCCGGATACGGCGCTACCTGGCGCGCATCGAGCGTCAAGAGCTGCGGCTTAAGACCGCGCGCGCGTCCGGTCAACCCGGCCCGGCTGAGACGGCGACGATGAAGGACATTTACAAAGAATTGGACGAGCTGCTCAAATGAGAGATATATCGGCGGCGTTCGCGGCGGTGATACTCGCTCTGGCGGCATTGCCGCCGGCGGCGCGGGCCTTGATTGCAGGCGGGAGCGTGAGCATCGAGAGCGCGTCTACGAATTCGGGCGGCGGCGCCATGATAGCGGGGGGAATCATCGAACTGCAGGGGATCATCGGCCAGTGGCAGATACCCACGGGCAGTACGGACAGCCTGGTCGGTGGCATCATGGACCTGCGCTTGGGCTTCTTCAACCCTCCGCGTTTCTCTCTGCAAGACCCGCTCGCCTACACGCTGACAAGCAGCGATGGCGGGCTGGCGATGAGCCTGCCCGTGGGCGTCGTGGGCCGTCCGACTTTCGACGTGGTGCTGCGGCGCGACCCCGCGAGCGCTCCCCTGGCCGTGGACCCCGCGAAGATCTCGCGTGCCAACGCCAAAATGCGGGCCAATAACGGCCCCCTGGCCTGGGCGCGGCCCAATGACGTGTGGGAGCTTCAGTTCCTTGATGAGACGGGCTTCTTTGGAGGGGCGTTGGCCACGTCGGGAGAGATTCGCCTGGCCTATCAGGACGCCGACGGCGACGGGGTCGTGGATGGGACCAACCCGCCGCTGCGCGTCAAGACCATGAACCTCTGGATGCTCGATGAGAATATGGAGCTCTGGGTCAAGGTCCCCAACTCAAGCATAGACCCCGCGGCCAGGACGGTGGCGGCACCTTTGAGCCACTTGAGCGTCTACGCCCTGATCGGCGGGGCGGACACGGCGGTCGCGGACGTTTACGCCTTCCCCGTCCCTTTCCGGCCGCACGGCCCCAACGCGGGAACCGGCGCCGGACAGACGGGGACCGAGGCGGCGGGCATCACTTTCACCAACCTTCCCTCGGAGGGTGTCATCGAGATTTACACGGTTGACGGTCGGCGGGTCAAGCGCCTGGACATACCCGCGAACTTGGCGCCGGCAAAGATGACCTGGGACGCGAAGGCGGCCAGCGGCGTCTATGTTTGGCGCGTGGTCTCGGGCGGGAACTCAAAGACCGGGCGGCTGATGGTGATCAGGTGATGAGAGGTAGCGCCATGAAAACGACTGCTGCGATTTTGAATAGGCCGGCCTTCCTCTTCTGCGCGCTCGTTGTGGCCGCGGTCTGCTGCTCTGCGGCGCGGGCGGCCGTGCCGGAGCGGGTCACCTACCAGGGAAACCTGCGCGAGTCGGGGCTGCTGGTCACGGGAAGCCGAAGCATGACGTTCCGGCTCTATGACGCGCCCGCGGCCGGGACGCTCTTGTGGGCCTCGGGGGCGACGGCGGTTGCGGTGTCCACGGGGGTGTTTCGCGCGGTGCTCACGCCTTCGGGCCTTAATTGGGAGAGCGCGCTCTGGCTCGAGGTGGAGGTGGCGGGTACGGTGCTGTCCCCGCGCGAGGAGTTGACCGCGGCCCCTTTCGCGGCCAACGCCCTGCTGCACTCGGGCAAGAAGTACACCAACGCGGGCGCGGCTCCCGCGTCTCCCGGGGTCGGGGACCTGTGGTTCGACACGGGGACCGGCACGCTGAAGTTCTGGAGCGGCTCGGCGTGGGTCTCAACGGCGGGCGCGGGTGCGGCCCATGCCGCCACCCACGCCGGTTCGGGAGGTGACCCGATTACCGGCTTGGGGGCCTATACGTTGACCGGAAATATCACGATGAGCCCGGGGACCAGCCTGGCCGCCGGGGCGGGAAACCCCGGGGTGAACGTCTCAACCCACTTGGTCGTCGCCGGGAGCATCAATCCGGCCTCCAACCTGGCTGTCGGCGGTCCGGGATTTTCAGTTACCTTCGCCTCGACGTTGACTGTGACGGGGCTTGACGCCTTGGGGCAAAGCGCGCGCTTCGCCTATGGGATCGCGGCGGGGTCTGCGACGTTGACGGCTGGGCTTACGG
>JACQJQ010000004.1 GCA_016204945.1 Elusimicrobiota bacterium | reverse complement strand
GCCGTCAGGCGCCGCCCGACACGGGAAAAACCCGCGTCCATGCGCGTCTTCGCCAGGCCCGTCAGCGCCATCATATCTTTCATCATTCGAATGCGCGCGCCTTGACCCTCATCGTCCCCGAACCCAGCATGCGGCGCGCGAGACGCTGAAAGCGCTTCGGCGCGTCGGATGCGTAGAACTCGCGGCGGCCGCGGCGGCCGATCGGCGCGCGGAGACCGAGCTCGCGCAGGACTCTTTCCGCCTCTCGCGCCGTCTCCTCCGCCGAGTCGATCAGGCGCACGCGCGCGTCGAGCGCTTCGGCTAAAACCCGCTTCAGGTACGGATAGTGCGTGCAGCCGAGTATCACCGTGTCCACCCGGGCTCTTTTGAGGGGCGCCAGATATCTGCGGGCGACGGCCGACGGAACCTCCCCGCTCCACCACCCCTCCTCCACCAGCGGCACGAACAAGGGGCACGCCGCGGACGTCACGCGCGCGTCTTTCTTCAAGGCCTTGATCGCCTCGACGTAGGCTCCGGACTTGACCGTCGCCTCCGTGCCGATCACGCCTATGCGGCCTCCGCGCGACGCGGCGAGCGCCCCTCGCGCTCCGGGCTCGATGACCCCGATGACGGGAATCCGAGCGGCCGCGCGAATCGCCGGCAAGGCCAGCGCCGAGGATGTGTTGCAGGCGACGACAAGAAGCTTGATGCCGCGTCCCGCGAGAAATTCGGCTATCTCGCTTGAAAAACGCGCGATCGCCTCGGGCGATTTAGATCCGTAGGGAACGTGCGCGGTGTCGCCGAAATAAATCAGCGATTCCTCGGGCATGAGCCGCGCAAGCGCCTTGAGCACGGTCAGGCCGCCGAGCCCGGAGTCGAACACCCCTATGGGGGCATTCTTGTTCAATCCAGCCATCCCTGTCTCCGCGCGTAGTCCGCGATGCCCGCCGCCGCTCCCTCGGCCATCGCGGTTCGAAAGCGCCGGGAAACCAGCTTCGCCTCATCCTTGACATGGCTGACGAAAGCCATCTCGATGAGAATCGCGGGCGCATGCGTGCCGCGCAGGACGTAGAAGCCGGCCTGCTTGGCGCCGCGAGACTCGACATCGACGCTCTTGCCGATCGCTTTCGCCGCCAAGGCCGAGAACGCCGCCGATTCGTTGATCATTTCCGTTTTCGTCATGGCGAGCAGGATCATCTTCGCCATCTCATCCTGAGGGTTTTTCCCCTCCAGCTCGAGAACGGCGTTTTCGGTCGCGGCAAGCGCCTCGGCCGCGGGGTCGCTGGCGGCCTCGGATACCGAGTACACCTCGAAGCCGTTTTCGCGCCTGTCTCCGGCGGCGTTGCAGTGCAGCGATACGAATAAGTCCGCGTTTTTTTCGTTGGCCAGATCCGAGCGGTCGGACAGAGGAATGAAGACATCCGCGTCCCGGGTCAACAGCGCGTCGAAATCTCCGCGCTCCCGCAGCAGGCGGGAAAGCTCGAGGGCGACGGCAAGATTAACATCCTTCTCGCGCGTACCCCGGCTTCCGGTGGCGCCCGGATCCTTTCCTCCGTGGCCTGGATCGATGACGACCAGGCGGCGGCGCTTGGCCGCCGCGGCGGGAGCCGCCGGCGCCGCGGGCTGCGCCTTGGGCCCGCCCGCCTTCTCCACGACCAAGGTCTTCGTGCGCGCGTCGTAGCGCGTCTGACGTCCGCTCCAGGATGCGAAACCGGAGCTGGTCAGGAACGACAGCGGCACGAGGGCGCGCGAGGCGCGCACGATGACGGCCTCGTCGAGCCTCAACTCCTTGTCGCCGGCCGCCGCCTTATCGGAGCCGGCGACGAACTGAAGCGAGCGCCCGCGCAGGCTCAGATGGACGCGTCCGGACACGGGATACCAATAGACTTGGCCTCCGTACAGCGCGCCAATGAGCTTCGCGTCCAGGTACAATCCGCCCTCGGCGCGATAGACGGACTCGGATCGCGCCTGCTTCCCCGAGACGACGATGGAGATCTTCTCGCCGCGCGCGCCGAGGGGCGCGCATGAAAGGATCAACAAGGCCGCCAGCTGGAGGACGCGCTTTCTCATTTATTCAAGGACGATGTGATAGTCTTCCCACATCAGATTCGGGTCGGACTGGATGCGCACCGCGCGCTGGACGTTCTTTTCGATGACCGCCTGCTGGGAGCGGAACGAATCCGCCACCGAGGGATGCAGCGAGACTCGGATCGAGCCGCCGGGGCGGCCGCCCGTGATCTCGAATATCTCGCGCTGAATCTTTATGCGCAGGGTCTCCGCGGACAGCACGCGCCCGGACGCGCGGCACTGCGGGCACTCGGCCGTAAGCAGCGCCGCGGTGGACATGCGCTTGCGTTCGCGCGTAAGCTCGATGAGGCCGAGCCGCGTGATCGGAAGAATGCGGATCTTCGCCCGATCCGCTTTGCACGCCTCCGCGAAAGCCTCCATCACCTTCGCCCTGTTGGACGCCTTGCGCATGTCGATGAAGTCCACGACGATGATGCCGCCTATGTTGCGCAGGCGGATCTGCTGGGCCACGAGCATCGCGGCCTCGATATTCGTCTGAGTAACCGTCTCCTCCTGGGACTTCGAACCGGTGAAGCGCCCGGTGTTGACGTCGATCGCGCACAGGGATTCGGCTTCCTGGATCACGATGGAGCCGCCGTTCGGCAGGGAAACCTTCGTTTCCCGGATCGTCTCGATCTGCTTCTCGATATTGAACGCCTTGAAGATCGGAGTCTTGCCCTCGTACAGCTTAATCCGATCCTTCAGTTCGGGCGCGAAGCCCTCGACGAAATCGACGACTTGCTTCTGGGATTCCTTGCCGTCAAGCAGGTACACGTAGACCTGATCGGAGAGGATATCGCGAGCGATCTGCATCGCGAGCCCGAGGTCCTGGTGCAGGATCGCGGGGGCCGGCTGCTCCGCGTACTTTTTCTGGACCGTAGACCACAGATTCTGGAGGTACTTCACCTCGCGCTCGAGCTCCTCTTCGGTCGCGCCTTCCGCCTCGGTGCGAACGACCACGCCCTTGCCCCCAAGATGCGTCTTGACAAGCTTATCCACCACGCGCTCAAGGCGCTGCCGCTCCTCCGGCTCGGCGATATGCTTGGAGATGCCGACGTATTCCTGATATGGGGTGAAGACGAGGTAGCGTCCGGGAAGCGACACGTCCATCGTGACCTTGGGGCCCTTCGTGCTGATCGCCTCCTTGGCGACCTGCACCATGACGGTCTGACCCTTCTTCAGCGTCTGGTCGATCGGCGCGTTTTTATCTCCAAGAACGTCGGAAATATAGAGGTACGCGTTCTTTTCGAAGCCTATGTTGACGAACGCAGAGGAGATGCCGGGAAGCACGTTTTCAACCGTGCCTTTGTAGACGTTGCCCACGATATTCTGCGAGCTCTTGCGCTCCCAGTGCAGTTCGGACAGACGGCCGTTTTCCAGTATCGCGATGCGCGTTTCCTCGAAACTGGTGTTGGCAAGCACCTCGCGCTTGACGGGCGCGCGCGAGCCCTTGCCGGCGTTGGTGCGCTCTTGACCGCGGCCGCCGCGCTCATCGCGGCGGTCGTCGTGATGACGGTCGCTTCCGCGGCTCTCCGCGCGTCCGCGTCCGCCGTCGTGACGCCCCTCGCGCCGTTCTTGGCCGTGACGTTCGCGTCCGCCGCCCTGCTGGGACTCGCGGCGCTCATGGCTCGGACGCTCGGGCGCCGGCGCCTGCCCGCCGGTCTTCGGCGGATTCTGCCCATTCTGCCCGCGCTCGCTCCCCCTGCCTCCGCGGCGGCGGCGACGGCGCCGCCGCCCGCCCTCGCGAAATTCATGGCCGGGATGGCCCGGAACCGCGGGCATCCCGCTCTCGGCGGGCGGAAGCGGGCTCGGCGCCGACACCGGGATGGGGGCCGCGGCGGGCACGGAGGGAGAATCGCCTCCGTCGTCTTCCTCGCGGGGCTCATCGGCCGCTTGCGGAATATCGCGGTCCGCCTCGACGGGACCGCCGGCGCGCGGATAGAGATCCTCGCGCGCGGGCGCGGAGGCCGGGCCGGGCGTTGAATCATCATGCACTCGAATCGGCTCCGGACGGACCGGGGCCTCCGCGGGCGGCCCCTTTTCAACGACGGGCGGAAGGGACGCTTCCTCGCCGTATGGCTCGGTCGTTTGCGGCGTCTGAATCTGTTCGTTTTCGTTGGACATAAGTCCTCCGGGGATCAAAACAGCGCGTATCTCCGCGCATAAATATTGGCGACGATGCCCAGCGTCCACAGGGTGACGAGAAGGCTCGAACCGCCGTAGGAAACGAGCGGCAAAGGCACGCCGGCCACCGGCATAAGGCCCAGACACATGCCGACGTTGAGAACCAGCTGGAACGCGAGCGTCGACGCCAGGCCCGCGCACACCAAGTAGCCGTAGCGATCGCGCGCCTGCCGCGCGGCCGTCACGATGCGCCACAATAAGATCACGTATAAGCCGAGAATCAAGGAGGTTCCCCAGAATCCCATCTCTTCGCCGACATTGGCGAAGACGAAATCCGTATGCCGCTCGGGCAGAAAACCGAGTTGCGATTGGGTGCCCGAAAACAAGCCCTTGCCCCACATCCCTCCCGATCCGACCGCGATCTGGGACTGAATGACGTTGTACGAGGCGCCCTGCGCGTCGCTCTGCGGGGCGATCCAGGCGACGAAGCGGTTGCGCTGGTAGCCCTTAAGCTGGCGATGCACCGCGATGCCCGACAAGAGGGCGGCCGAGAGCAGGATCGGAATCGCCGCGAAGGCCGCCGGCTTTATCTGCACGCGCATCCAGCTCGCGAGCCGCCAGACGACGAGGCCGACCGCGCAGAACAGCAGAATCGCGGCCGCGGTCGCCCAGCCCATGCGCGACGTCGACAGGATCATGCCGGGAAGGCTGTGCGCCGGCGCGAACGGGTAGCGCAGCTGACAAAACGTGTAGATCAACGGCACCGAGATCGCGGCGCCCCCAAAACCAAAGACCGCCGCGAGCTGAAACAGGTCGGTCCCGGCGACGAACATCATGCCGAAGATCGCGGGAACGAAGGTCAATGCCGTCGAGAAATCGGGCTGCTTGAGCACAAGAACCATCACGGGGACGCAAAGAGCCAGGCCGAGGAGGATGGTGGAGAGGTCGCCGATGCGGCGCGCTCTCCGATCGAGAAAATCCGCGAGCGACAGCACGACAAGGGTGCGCGCCATCTCAGCCGGCTGGAAGCTGAATCCGAATAGATGGACCCACGAGCGCTGTCCGCGCGATATCTTGCCGAGAATCAGGGTTGCCGCGACGATCAGAATCGCCAAGCCGTACAAAAACTTCGCCTGATCCTGGAACACCTGGTAGTTGAAGGCCAGGGTCAGCGTGAACAAGGTGACGCCGAGCGTCAGCGCCAGGAAATGCTTCTGGAGGATCGCGGAATAGAAGGTCGTCGTGCTCGCGGCAGACAGCATGGCGAGAGAACCCGCGACGACAAGGCCGGCTACGGCCGCGATGTAGGTCCAATCGACGCGGCCCGATAGGCCGGACTGCGCCCGCATCGCGCGAGCCATCGTCATGGCCGCCCCCGAACGGGAAACGGCGGCGCCGGCGGAACCGGAGCGGGCACGCGGGCGGGAACGTCGCGCGCTTTGCGCGGCGCCGACGGGTCCATCATGCCGAAATGGGCAAGGATCATCTTGCGCGCCACCGGCGCGGCCGTCGCTCCGCCATGGCCGCCGTTCTCAACGAGGACGGCGACGGCAATCGACGCGGGTTCCCCCGGCTTGGCCGCGTAGGCGATGAACCAGGCGTGATCCTCTCCGTGGGGGTTCTGCGCGGTGCCCGTCTTGCCGGCCACGTTCAGCCCGGGAATACGCGCCCCGCCGCCGGTCCCGGAGGAAACGACGGCCTCCATTCCACGCTGAACATGGTCCCAGGCATCCTCCCGCGCCGGAACAAGCCCCAGGCGCTCCGGCTTCGGAACGTAGTCCGGACGGCCGTCGGCATAGACGATCTTCTGCGTATAGCGCGGACGCCAGACGCTGCCGCGGTTGGCCAGCGCCGCGGTCGCGATCGCCATCTGAAGGGGCGTGACGGTCAGTTCCCCTTGTCCGATCGAGAGGTTCAGGGTGTCCCCGTCGTACCAGCCCTTGCCGGCCCTTTTGCGGGTCTCCGGCCCAAAAAGATGGCCGCTCTTCTCGCTCTTGAGCGGGATGCTCGTCCTCTGGCCGATGCCGAACGCGCGCGCATAGCGCTCGATCGCCGCGCCGCCGGCTCTAAGACCGAGCGTGTAGAAGTAAACGTCGCAAGACAGGGCCAGCCCCGTCAGCCAGGACACGCGCTTATGGCCCTTATGCTCCCAGCAGAGAAAGGCGCGCCCGCCCAGCTCGAAATAACCGGGACAAAACACCGCGTCCTCGGCTCTCGCGCGGCCCTCGCCGAGCGCCGCGAGGCCCACGATCGGCTTGAACGTCGAGCCCGGGGGATAGGCGCCCGAGATCGCATTGTTGAACTCGGATAGCTCCAGAACGGTGCTCTTGACCTCGCTGGGGTCGGTGGAGAGAAACGCGTTCGGATCGAAGTCCGGTTGGGAGCTCATCGCGATCAAGTCGCCGTTGCGCGGGTCGATCGCGACCGCCGCCCCGCGACCCGTCAGGGTCCCGCGCAAGCCGTCATCCGCCGCGCGCTGAACCGCCGCGTCGATCGTCAGGTGAATGTTGCTGCCGGCCTCCGATGGAATCTTGTCGAGCACGCGCTTGAGCCGGCCCTGCGCGTCGACCTCCATGCGCAGCCCGCCGTCGCGCCCGCGCAGCTCATCCTCGAAAATATTCTCAAGACCGATGCGACCGGTGCGGGAATCGACTCGATAGCCCTTCGGTTTGCGTTCGCGCCACTCGCGCTGGCTCATCTTGCCCATGTAGCCGAGCAGGTGGCTCGCGAAGCGCCCGAACGGATAGTAGCGCCGCGCCTCGACGATGAGGACGACGCCGGGATAGATGGTCTTCAGCTCGGACAAGCGGAACATCGTCTGGGTGGGCAGATTCTCGGCGAGGCGGATGGCGCTTTCCATGCGCACGGCCTGCTCGAGCGTCTCGATGAGCTCTCCTGAATCGCGGCTCAACTGGCGCCCAAGCTCAAGCGCCAGCGGCTTCAGGTCCTGGCGGCTTTGGTCCTTGCCGGGCAGGAAGATCAGGGAAAAGGCCGGGGCATTGGTGGCCACCGGCGTCCCGCCGCGATCATAAATCCGGCCGCGCGGCGCGTTCTGGTGGATCATCTGCGAGCGGTTGCGTTCGGCGGCCTGCCGCCATTCTCCCGCCTGGATGAGCTGCATCTGGGCCAGGCGCAGGCCGAGGATAAGGCCCATGGCCGCGATGAAGTACCACAGGATCTCCAAGCGCTCCCGGGGCGCGGCTCCGCCGCGGTTCATCGCTCACCCCGCGCGTCCCAAAAAAGCGCCGCGACGCTCACCGCCGCGACGTTGAGGAACGGGGTCAGCAGCGCCGCGACCCAGCCGCACCACTCGAAGCTCTTGGTGAAGATAAGGCCGAGGAGGCCGAGCCCCATGAATCCAGCCCACGTGAACAAGAAGGTCGTCGCGGCGAGGGGCCCGTTCGCGCGCAGGTCGATCTGGCGGCGCGCGACGCCGATGAAGTATGCGGCCAGCGTCAAAATGAGCGCGCTCGCGCCGAATAACTCCGCGCGGGCGACGTCAAGATACAAGCCCCAGCCAAAACCGGCGAGCATGCCCGGAACCGCCCCGCGCCGCGCGGCGATGAGGATCGTCAGCGCGAGCAGGAACTGCGGCGCCGCGCCCCAGTAGGCCAGATGGGTGTTCCACCACCATTGCAGGAGCATGGCTCCGACAAACAGCGCGACGGCGCGCAAAAAAGCGATCATCGAGCTTCCGGGGGACGCGCGCGCAGGATCATGAGTTCCTGGAGAGACGAGGCGTCGGCGGCGGGAGAAATTTCGACTGACTGAAAGGTCAGGAACGGATCGCGCGGATTGACGCGCACGACGCGGCCGATAAGAATATCGGGGGGGAACGTGGCGCTCGTCGGCGACGTGTACACCGAATCACCCTCGGATAAAACGGCCTCCGCATTGAGATAGTTCATGCGCAGACGCGGGCCATCCTGCCCCTGCACCAGGCCCTCGAGCGTCCCTGAGGACAGGTAGGCGGCCGCGGCGGAGAGCTCATCGGTCAGCAGCAAAACCGTCGAGGTGTTCGGCCGGACGTCCACCACGCGCCCGACCGCCACGAGCCGGCCGGCGCGGGGCCCGAGCACGGGATCATTGAGGGAAATGCCGCGATCCAAGCCGGCATCCACGACGAGGCTTCGATACCAGTGAATCGGGTCTCTCTCCATGACGCGCGCCCAGGCCGGCGAGCGCCCCGCGGGGGGCTGCAGCGCGAGCGCCCCGCGCAGGCGCTCGTTCTCCGTCGATAGGGCCGAAACAGTGGTCGCGAGCCATTCCATCCGCCGCAGTTCCGCGCGCAGACTTTCATTGTCGATGTCCGCTTCGAGCAGGCGCCGGGTCCGCTCAGGCAAGCCGGCCAAGCGGCGATATCCCGCCTCGCCGCGATAGGCGAGTGGGTCGAGCAAATACCCCGCCCCCGCCTTGAGGGAACGCACCGGCGTCGACAGAGGCAGGGACAGAAGCAGAAGCGAGAGCGCCGACAAGGCGCCCAAGACGACGTTGGCGATCCGCGTTTCGCGTTGCATGTGACCGGACCCGACACCGCTGCCTAGGCCCGGAATTCGAACGACGACACGATGGACGGTTTAGGCGTGCAGGACGTCCTACGAGCGGTCGCGATAGGACGTGACGAAGTCCGGACGCCGATCATCTATATGATCGAGCTCCTCAAGGAACTTCCCCGTCCCAAGCGCAACGCAGCTCAGGGGGTCCGCGGCGCGATGCACCGGAAGCTCGGTCTCCTGCCGAATGAGGTCGGGAAGACCTCTCAGCAGCGATCCGCCGCCCGCCAGCATGATGCCGCGATCCACCAAATCCGCCGCCAGTTCCGCCGGAGTCTCTTCCAGCGTGTTCTTGATCACGTCGAGGATGAGCTGCACCGGCTCCATCAGCGACTGGCGCACCTCTTCCGACGTGATCAGGACCGTCTTCGGCAGGCCGGTGGCTTGATCCCGGCCTTTGACCTCCATCGTCTTCTCCTCTTTCAGGGGAAACACGGAGCCGATCTGGATTTTGACCTCTTCCGCAGTGGTCTCGCCGATCAGGAGGTTGTACTTGCGTCTAAAATGCATGATGACGGCCTCGTCCATCTCGTCGCCGGCGATATCCAGCGACTTGGACACCACCAGGCCGCCGAGGGATATCACGGCGGCCTCCGTCGTGCCGCCGCCGATATC
>JACQJQ010000083.1 GCA_016204945.1 Elusimicrobiota bacterium | reverse complement strand
GGTCAGCGTCATGCTGTGCGGATTGCTCCCCGCGTCCGCCAACGCGCGCGTGCCCCACGCCGTCATCATCGCGGCGATGAGTCCCGCCGCCAGGCTCCTCTTTTTGACTCTCATGTTCGTTCTCCTCCTTTAATTTCTCACTGGTTCAAGGCGCTGACGAACAGCGTCGCGAACGCCGACTGCAGTCCCGACACCGTCGAGCCCGCCGGCGGAGCCTCGAGCCTCAGCCACAAGCTCACCTCGCCCAGCGTGTCCGTGTCGTTTACGCTCACCCCGTCTTCTCCCGCCCCGGGCGTGCCGCTCACGAACCGCTCGTTGCCTCCGGCCCCCGCTTCCGCCGTCTTGACCGCCGCCGTCACGATGTCGTTGTCGGCGTCCGCGTTGGCCACGTCGAAGCTCGCGTGCGGAGGCTGGTTGAGCTGAAACAACGCGCTCACCCGGTACTCGTCCTGCGCCAGCGCGCCCGTCCCCGTCTTGTGGATCATCCCGGCCGCGGTATCCAGGATCGACAGCTGGTAGGTCTGCAAGAGACCGCCGCTCGTGTTGTCGATCTTGATGATCCCGCTGTTGACCGACGCCTCGCCCAGCTGCATCGAGCCGAAGTCGTAGTCGTTGCGATCGGCCCCCGTTTCGTCCTCGATGTGGATGCTCATGGCGTTGCCGATCGTCATGGTCAGCGTCATGCTGTGCGGATTGCTCCCCGCGTCCGCCAACGCGCGCGTGCCCCACGCCATCACCGTCGCGGCGATGATCGCCGCCAGGCTTTTCTTATTCATGTTAGTCCTCCCCACTGGTATCAACAATCACTTGGCCGTACGCCGAAATCGGGACCGGATAGCCTTCGAGATCGGCCTTCAGGACCAGGAAAAACTTGCCCTTGCCCGCGTCCTTGGGGATGTGAAGCGAGAACGGGATCACCAGCACGCTGTTGGGCTCCACCGTCAGCCTCTCCTTGTCGGGCGCGAGCCAATGCGCCGCGCCCTCCTTGACGCCCGTGGGAGCGCTCTGCCCCGAGATTCCGGGCCTCAGGGAGCTCACCTTGATCCTCATGGCCTTGTCCGTGAGGTTGATGAGCTTGAAAGCCTTGCCGAGCCTCTCCTGGACCGCGATCTTCTCGCCGCGCGGCGCGGACAAGCTGATGAGGGGGGGATTGAGGTGAAAATCGAGGTTGGCGATGACCTCCTCGCTCTTCTTTTTCTCCTCTTGAGTCTGCAAGGTCGAGGCCACCTGAATGAGAATCCGGCTCTTCAGGCCCACGGCCAAAAACCGGTCCTTGGCCACGTTTCTCGCCCAGAGCCAGACCTGGAATTTTTTGCCGAGATAGCGCTCGTCCTTGGGGATGTTCATGAAAACGTCGGAGACCCCTTCCTGCCCCGGCGCCAGGTAGAACTTGTCCTGGGCCAGGCGGATCCACCCGGGGTCCGGGATCGCCTCATAGCCCTGCCAGACCGGCTCCCGGGACGCGTCGGGCCGGATCGGCGAAACCTCGACGTCCTCCGCGTTGAGACCGGTGTTCGTAACCCGATAGACCACCCCCGTGAGATCCCGAAGGCTCACGGTCGAGCCCATGGGGACGTTGGCGACCCAGACATTGCCGAAATTCGTGGACAGCCCCACGGCCCGGGCCGTGGACGCGAGACCGGCGGCGAAGAGCAGCCCGGCCCAGAACATCCGCTTGCGATCGTCCGCTCTCATAGAATCTCCTCTATCCGCGCTAAAACCCGGACCGTCTTATCCACCGGCACGTCGAAACTCGTGCATCGAATCCGAACGAAAAAGCAGTCCTGGACGGGCGCCCGGGCCCGTCCCAGCCGCCGCGCCAGCCTCCGGCGCAAGGACGGCCGCGGACGCTCGATCTCCAGGCGCACCACCCCGACCTGATTGGGCCCGAGCTCCAGCCGCGCGGGCTCCGCCCGCAGCTCGGCCCGCGCCGAAGCCGAGACGTAGCCCTCCGGAGGCCGGTACAAAGTCCGCCCCTGGCTCACGCGCTCGATTTCAAAGCGCAGGGGCTTGTCCGTCAAATTCACGATCTTGAGCGTCTGGCCGTCCGCGAGATCCGGCGGAGAAACGGCGAAGGCGTCCCGCGGCGTGTAGCGTTCGAGCCAGCTGTTGGCCTTCCGATGCCCGGGGTTGATCGCGACGGCGCGCACCCAGGACTTCTTGGCGGCCTCCACGTCGCCCTTGAAGTGCTCGATCTCGCCCAGCGCGTGCCACAGCTCCGCTAGGCCCGGCGCCAGCTCGAGGGCCCGCCTCTCGGCCCGCAAGGCCTCGTCGAGCACCGGCTCTTTTAAGCCGTGCGCCGACCACATGAGGGCCATGGCGTAGTTATGCCAGCCGTCCGGATCCAACGCCTGCCTATCCGTGTAGTCCCGCGTGACCATGATCGCCCGCTCCAAATCGCCGCGCTGCGCCGCCGCGTCCCGGCTCGCGCTCATTCTGCCTCGATAGGCCCGGCTCAAATAGGTCGCGTAGTCCGAGCCCCACGGGTTCAAGGCCAGGGCCCTCTCGCCCGCGGCCGCGGCCGCGTCGTAGTTCTTCGCCTTGAGGGCGAGATAACCCCGGCGCACGGCGCGGTCGGCCAGCCAATCCCGGCCCATGCGCCAGGCGGACAGCAGGAGCAAGGGCAGGCAAAGGGCCGCGAGCGCCGGGGCCAGGCGCCGCGCGTCCGCGCGAGGCGCCTCCTGCGCGCCGCGCGAGGCCAGCGCCCCAATGAAGGCCCACTGGAACGCCAGGGTCCCCAAGCTCGGGAAGTTGAAGAAGCCGTGCACCCACAGCGCGGCGACCGCGGCGAGGAAAGCGGACAGGACCGCTTTCTCCTCGCCGGCGGACTCTCTGATCCTCCTCAAGGACATCCCCATCAGGCTCGCCCAGAGCCAGGCGTAGGCGGCCAGCCCCAGGATTCCCATCGTGACTCCGACCTGAAGAAGCTCATTGTGGGCGTAGCTCGCCAGCAGCAAGGACCCCGTCCCTTCCCGGAACTTCACGGTCTCGTAGCGCGGGGACATGAATCCAAACGAGTCCAGCCCCGCGCCCCAGCCCTTTTGGTCGCGCATCATCTGCAAGGCGCCCGCCCACAGGCCCAGGCGGGCCGAGGCGCTCGTCTCCGAGGGGTCCAGGAAGACCGCGACCCGGGCGCGCACGGCCTGGTGGTTCAAGACCAGGCTGGCCGCCAGCCCGAGGCCCAGGACGGCCCCCAAGGCTCGCGCGCGCTCCCTCTGCGCCGCGACCTCGGCCCGGTTGAGCCACAGCCACAGCGCCGCGCCCGTGAGCGCGCCCAGCCAAGCGCCCCGGCTCAAGGTCGCCAGAATCTGCTGGCCGCTCACGGCAAGAAGAAGCAGCCACGCCGCCTGCGCCCTCCGGCTCTCGGCGCGCCAAAGCCCGCAGATCCAAAGCGGGATGAGCATGGCGAGCCAGCCCCCGTAGTTGAGCGGACTGCCCAAGGTCGACAACGGCTGCACGAAGGACGAGAAGAAGAAGCCCCACGCGAGGCTTCCCGCTCCCGCCGCGACGGCCGCCCGGAACAAGGCCTCCCGCGCGCCGGCCGCCTCGAGGCGGGAGGCGAGCCAGTAAACCCCGCTCAAGGACAGCATCGTCCACAGCCCGCCGATGTACATGCCGTAGCGGCCGAAAAAGCTGGTGTAGGGGTGCAAGGTCAGCGCCGTGAACAGGAGGCCGGCCGCCGCGTACGCCAAGACGGGACGGTCCAGCTCCCTGGCATCCAGGAGCTCCGGGCCCCGGGCGTACAGCCACGCCGCCAAAAGCGCCAAGACCCCGACGCGCAGGAGCGCCGCCTTGGGCAGCTGATAGTCCACGGTCCCCGGGTCCTGAATCAGGATCACGGCGACGAGCAAAGCGGCCAGGGCCCAATCGAGATGCCGCCGGCTCGCGCTCAATGCGTTCATGGCGCCTCCTCCGCGGTGATGGTCACCTGGATGTTCTGCTGGGCCTGCGTGCTGCTGCCCGTCGGCATCGCGAACCGGAACCACAGATGGCGAACCCCGCCGACGGGCACGGCGACTCCGGTCTGGTCGCCGCCGACGGGCCCCATGGTGAAGCTCGAGGCCGAGGACGTCGCGTCGGTCTCGCCGAGCGCGTCTCCCGCCAGGAAGTCGTTGAGGGAAGGCTCGGTGCTGTTGAAGACGGTGTAGAGCGCGAATTGGTTGATCCCGGGAGCCGCGGCGATCTGCCACGGGCTGCCCGCCGTGACGGTGGTCGCGCGCAAGGAGTAGGTCTCGCGCACGTTGCCGGCGTTGGTGACCGCGTCGCGCGTGCTGATGACCACGTCGTCGCGCATCAGCAAGGTGCCCATGTCCACGACGCCGTCCGCGATGGAGATGGCGAGGACGTGGCGCAAGGTCGTCGAGACCGAGAGCGCGTAGTTGGGCGCGCCGTTCCAGTTGAGGCTGCCCACGCGGAAGTAGTAGGTGGCGCCGCCGTACAGGTTGCCGATGCTCAAGGTGCTCAGCGCCACGTTGGGCGTGAACGAAGAGATGTCGGCCGAGCCCGTGAAGTCCGCCGCGGTCGAGGCCCACAGGACGTAGCCCTGGGCCGAGTTGCTGGAAACGTCCGCCGGCAGCGGCAGCCAGTTGAGCGTCGCCGAGGTCAGCCAGACGCCCCCGAACTGCGTGCCCGAGACGGGCGAGGCCAAGGTCGCCGTCGACAGAACGGTCTGCGCGTAGGCCGTCGCGGCGCCCCACAGCGCGCCGGCCTTGAGGTAGTAGGTCGTGTTCGGGTCGAGATTCAGGACGGCCAGGCGGTCCTGCGTCCCGAAGACCGTGGAGCTGAGCACGGTCCCCGAGAAGTTCTGCATCGTCGAGGCGGCGACCGCGTAGCCGTCGGCGCCCACGGTCCCGTACTGCACGCCGATGCTCGACTGCGCGACGAACCACAGCGCGGGGGAAGTGGGGGGAATCTCGCGCGTCCAGTCCACCACCCCGTTCGGATCCGCGAAGTCGTTCTCGTAAAGCGAGCCCGTCTTGACGCCGGAATCGGCTCTCATGGTGATGCGCGAGTCCGCGCTCAGCGCCGCGCCGAACACGTTGACGCCGATGTTCGCGTCCTCGAAGTTCGCCAGGTTGATCGTGGAAACGAAGGTCCCGCCCAGGAAGTGGATGGCCGTCGCCCCCGAGGCCAGCGCCCGGAAGGTGACCGAGTCGATGGACAAGACGAAGCCGCCGGCCTGCGTGGAGATCTCGATGGCGCGCCCCGAGCCCGTGAAGGTCACGCTGCCCAAGCTCACCGTGCCCGCATTGCCCGTCTCGAGCGCCAAGCCGCGGCCCTGGGAGGCGGACAGCAAGGTGCTCGTGGCGATCGTTATATCCATGCCGCCGTCCGCCCAGGTCAGGGCGCGGCCGGTCGTGTTGGTCGCGACGAGCATCGAGCCTCCGAACACGGTGTTGCTTGAGCCCGAGATGAAGACGGCGCTCGAGCCTTGGATATAGGACGATAAGATCGTATTCGACGCGGATTTCAGGATGTAGAGGGCGCCCAAGCCCTGGGCCATGCTCGTAATGGTGCTTTGGCTGATCGTATTGAGGTGGGCGCGCTCAATCGTGGCCGCGTTGTGGCCGTTTGAATTGCTCACATGACTGCCGGTCACCGTATTGCGGTTGGCGCTGCTGTTCATGAAGAGGGCTGAACCGAGAGGCGAGTTGGTGGCCAGCACGCTCTGGGTGAGGGTATTGCGGCTGGATCCATCCAGGTTAACGCCCTTGCCTCCCTGGAAATAGCCGCCATCGATGAGGTTGTCGTTAGAACTGTAAACCCACAAACCCGCGCTGGAACCTATTCCGGAACTCAACTGGACCGAGTTGTAATGGGATGATTCGATGACCATGCCGTATATCGCCGTTTTGGCGACGACGGCCCGGATGGTGTTGGAAGAGCCCCCATAGACGTAGAGGGCGCGCTGCCCGGCGGAATTGGCCGTGCTGTATTCCACGGTGCTCATCACGCCCCCGACCATCCAGATGCCGTAGCCGGTCTGCACCGTCACGCTGGTCCTATCCACCGTCGACCACGAGCTGACGAGCACGCCCGCGTAGCCGATCGTGCCATTGGAGTCGACGTTGACCGAGCTGACGCGGACGTAGGCCGAGGAGGCGTAGACGCCGTAGGACGCGGCGGCCGTCGGCTTGACGTCGATGCCGAAGATATTCACGCTCGAGTTGGCGATCTGGAAGGCGGCCGTGGAGGCCGCGTTGTTGGGCGCGACCGTCGGCCGGACTCCCGCGTCGGCCCGGATCGTGATCGAGGAGCCGTTGTTGGTGAAGTTGGCGACCGTCACCTGCTCCGGGTAGGTCGCGCCGTCGCGGATGACGACGCACGACTCGCCGGCGGGCAGCGGGTCGTTGTTGGCCTTCAGGTGGTCGACCGCCAGCGTGATCGTCGCGAACTGCCAGCCCGCGCCCACGTTCTTGGTCACCGCGCAGCCGGGGTACATCGCCTGGCCCTGCCAGTCCACCAGCGAGTTGGGGTCGTTGTCGAAGTCCTCGCCGGTGCGCGTCCCAGAGTGGGCGAGCATCGTGATCTTCGAGCCCGTGCTCAGCGCCGCGCCCGAGACGTTGGCGCCGATCGTGGTGTCCTCGAAATTCGCCAGGCTGATCGACGAGACGAAGGTCCCGCCCAGGAAGTGGATAGCCGTGGCGTTCGCCGTCAGGTCCCGGAAGGTGATCGAGTCGATGGACAAGACGAAGCCCGCCGATTGCGTGGAGATCTCGAGACCCCGCGCCGAGCCGGTCACCGTGACGCTGCCGACGGCCACCGTGCCGCCGTTGTTGACGTCGAGCAGGAGGCCCCGGCCGGAGACGCCGCCGCGCAAGGTCGTCGTGGCCACCGTGAGGTTGACGCTTCCGCCCGCGAAGGTCAGGGCGCCGCCGGTCGTGCCGGTGGCCACGAACACCCCGCCGCGGATGATCGTGTACTTCGAGTTGGAGACGTAGGAGGCGTTGGAACCCTGAACGTAGGAACCCAGTATGGTGTTGGAGGAGGAAGCGGTGATGTAGAGGGCGTAGCGGCTGGCCACGGAGGCGGCGGAGACCATGGTGCTTTGGCTGATGGTGTTGTAGTTGGAATCGGTGTCGATCCACGCTCCGTGCCCCAGCGGATTGGAGATGAAGTCGTCGGCGATGACGTTGCCGGAAGAGGTGTAGAGGCGCAGCGCCGCGTAGGAGCTGCTGTTGCTCGTGATCGTGCTGAAGCTGATGGTGTTGGACAGGGAGCCGAAGTCCAGCGTGGCCCCGGTCCCCGCGGGGTTGGAGATGTAGCTTTGCGTGACGAGGTTGCCGGAGGAAAGGTTCTCGATGTAGAGGGCGGCGTAGCCGGCTCCGTTGCTGACGATCGTGCTCAAGTCGACGGTATTGTGAAGCGCGCCCTGCCGGAAGTAGACGCTGTTCCCGTTGCTGGAGAGGCGGCTTTGAGTGATCCTGTTTCCGTAGCTTCCGACCATGACGCGGATGCCTTCGCCGCCGCTGGTTTGCATGGCGATCGTGCTGAAGCTGATGGTATTGTCGTGGCCGGAGAGCTGGACGCCGCGCCCGCCTCCTCCCGAGGCGGCCAAATAGGAGATGTGGCTCCGGGTGATGCTGTTGTAGGCGATGTTGTTGCTGGTCAGGACCGTGGGGCTGCCGATGGCGCTCGTCATCGTGCTGAGGCTGATGGCGTTGTAGTCGGAATTGTCCAGGTTCACGGCCCCCGCCCGGTTTCTCATGAAGTTGCCGGTGAAGGTGTTGGAGGAAGCGAACGAGAGGTGGAGGGCCCAATTGCTCGCCGAGTTGCTGACCAGCATGCTCTGGCTGATCGCGTTGCCGTTCGAACCCGCCTCGAGGTAGACCGCGGTGCCCAAGGAGTTGGAGGCCAGGAACACGGTGAAGCTGTTGGAGGAGGCCGCCTGGAGGTAAAGAGCGTACTTGCTCGAGCCCTGCGCCTGGGCGCTGCTGTAGGAGACCATCGTCCTGGTGCTTCCGTCCAGCCACAGGCCGTGCGCGTTCCACACCGTCACCGAGCTGTATGAGACGGCGCTCCAGGAGCTGATGCGGATGCCCGCCATGTAGATGCCCGAGGAGCCGCTCGTGCTCACATTCACGCTGGAAATATTGACGTAAGCCGAGGACGCCCATACGCCGTAGGGCATGTTCTGGTCGGCGACGATGTCGATGCCGAAGAGGTTCACGCTCGAGTTGGCGATCTGGAAGGCGGCCGTGGAAGTCGCGTTGTTGGGCGAGACCCTCGGCCGGAATCCGACGTCGGCCCGGATCGTGATCGAGGAGCCCGCCGCGTTGCCCGTGAAATTGGCGACCGTCACCTGCTCGGGGTAGGTCGCGCCGTCGCGGATGACGATGCACGACTCGCCGGCCGGCAGCGGATCGTTGTTGTTCTTGAGGTGCGCGACCGCCAGCGAGATGGTCGGGAACGCCTGCCCGGCGCCCACGTTCTTGGTCACCGCGCAGCCGGGGTAGGGCGCGTAGCCGTTCCAGTCCACGAGATCATTCGGGTCGTTGTCGAAGTCCTCGCCCGTGAGCGTCCCGTAATGCGCGTTCATCGTGATCTTCGAATCCAACTCGAGCGCCGCGCCCGACACGTTGGCTCCGATGTTCGCGTCCTCGAAATTCGCCAGATTGATCGTGGAAACGAAGGTCCCGCCCAGGAAGTGGATGGCCGTCGCCCCCGAAGCCAGTCCGCGGAAGGTGACCGAGTCGATGTCCAGGACGAAGCCGTCGGTCTGCGTGGAGATCTCGATGCCGCGACCGGAGCCCATGAAGGTCACGCTGCCCAGGCTCACCGTGCCCGCGCTGCCCTCGCTCAACTCCAGGCCCCGGCCCTGCGCGGGGGAGAGCAAGGTGCTCGTGGCGAGCGTCAGGTTCACGCTGCCGCCCTCGAAAGTCAGGGCGCGACCTGCGGTGTTGGTGGCGACGACCACCGTGCCGCCGATGACCGTACCCGTGGAGCCTGAGATATAGACCGCGCTGGAAGCGCTCTGGATGTAGGAGTCCAGGATGGTGTTGGAAGAGGACTGAAGAACGTAAAGGGCATAGCGGCTCGCCACGGTGGCGGCGGAGGTCATGGTGCTGCGGAGGATCGTGTTGTATTTGGAGCCGGTCAGAAAGACGGCATGTCCCGTCGGATTCCGAAGGAGGGAATCCATCACCGTGTTCCTATCGGCGGCGTTGACATAGAGCGCATGATTGCTCGTGCTGTTGGCGACCACGGTGCTCTGGCTGATGGTGTTGTAATCGCCGTCCAGAACGGCGCCGTAGCCGCCCGCCAGGTTCTGGATGTAGGAGCCCGTCACCGTATTGCTGCTGGGAGCGGCGCCGATGTAAAAGCCGTAGCCCGTCGCCGAGTTGGAGACCATGGTGCTCTGGAGGATGGTGTTGTAGGCGGAACTGTTGAGCAGGTAGGCGCCGAGACCCGCTTGCCCCATCATGTAGGAGCCCGTCACCCTGTTGCCGTTGCCTGAGTCGATGACGAGCCCGGATTGGCCCCCGCCGCCGGAGACCATGGTGCTCCGACTGATGGCGTTGTCGCTGGAGCCGGCATCCAAACGGGCGCCGTAGCCCGCCGGGCCCCACGCGTATGAGTCTTCCACCGTGTTGCTGTGGGCGTTGTTGAGAACGAGCGCACTGCCGCCCCCGATGGCGACCATGCTGCTCAGACTGATGACGTTGAATCTGGCGTTGGAATCCAGGCGAGCCGCGGACCCCCCCGCCGCATTGCTGGCCAAGACCACCGTAAACGTGTTCGACGAGGCTCCGTTGAGATACATCGCGTAAAGCGAGGCGCTCTTGGCCTGGAACGTGCTGTAGCTGACCGCGTTCTTCTGCGACGTCGAGTCCAGCCACAACCCGTGCGCGTTCCACACCGTCACCGAGCTGTATGAGACGGCGCTCCAGGAGCTGATGCGGATGCCCGCCGTGTAGATGCCCGAGGAGCCGCTCGTGCTCACGTTGACGCTCGAGATTTGCACGTACCCTGAGGACGCCCACACGCCGTAGGGCATGTTCTGGTCGGCGACGACGTCGATGCCGAAGATGTTCACGCTCGAGTTGGCGATCTGGAAGGCGGCCGTGGAGGTCGCGTTGTCGGGCGAGACCCTCGGCCGCAGGCCCGAGGCCGGGTCGGCCATGATCGTGATCGAGGAGCCGTTGTTGGTGAAGTTCTTGACCGTCACCTGCTCGGGATAGGTCGCGCCGTCGCGCACGATCACGCACGAGTGCCCGCTCAGCGAGGCGGGCAGCGAATCGACCGCCGACTGGATGGTGGTGAACGGCCCCGCGGCCTGGTTCACGTTGCGGATGGCGGCGCAGCCGAAGGCGTCCGCCGACTGCGCCGTCGTTCCCGCGGAGAGCGCGGAGCGCGCGCCGTCGCGCTCCGCGGTCTTGATGGCGAAGTAGTAGGTCACGCCCGCCGAGAGGCCCGTCACCTCGGCGGTCTGGCGCGTGCCGCGGATTGCCGGGGCGGGGGGCAGAACGACGGAGGCCGCGGCGTTGAACTTCGCCTCCGAGAGCGCCGGCGACTCGCCCGCGGCCGAGCTGTACTTGATGACGAAGGCGCCCGCCGTCGTGTTCTCGTCGCCGTCGTTGCCGGGCGCGGTCCACTGCAGGTAGACCGCCCCGGCGACCGTGCCGGAGGACGACCAGAGGTCCGTGACCTTGGCGGGGTAGTGATAGCCCGCCATCAAGCCGGCGCGGTGGCGGAAGACGCCGCTCGCCGTCGCCGTGGTCAAGGACATCTCGCCGATCGCGGCGTCGACGCGGAAAGTGCTCCCGGTCTTGCGCTGGCCGCCGGAGTTGAGCGAGGAGCGGGTGTTGCGGAAAGAGGCGCTGGCCGACTCGGAGGCGGGGACGGATCGCGGGCCGGCCAGTAAATAAAGCGCGCACGCGAAGAGCAACTTCTGCGCGCGCGCGCTATTGAACATAGACGAAGCTTATCCCTATAGTGCGAAATAATTATGTCAGGGGAGCGAATTCACGGTAATTACCGTTCAAGAGAGGAAACGTCGTTAAAATCAACCGCGGAGCGATTGATTTTTAGCCGTATTTTCAAGCTTTTTCAGATATGTTACAGTCCCCGGCATGAGCGACGCCATGGCGGCGCGTTTCGTCGTCCATGCGTTGACGGAATTTGACCCGCTCGACGCCTCTTTGGTCGCCGAATTCGAGGCGAGCGGAGCGCGCCTGCTCTCCGCCCCCGACTGGACCTCGGCGCGCAAGCTGGCGCGCGGCTTTCCCGCCGACGCCGCCCTGGTCCGCCTTGCGGCGCCCGCTCCCCGCGGCATTCCCGCGCGCCTGCGGCGCCTCCACGGGCGGGCCGCGCTCCCCGTGATCGGCCTCGTCGGGCCGGACGCGGCCGCAGAGGAGGAAGTCCGCCTGCTGTCCCAGGGCTACAACGACGTCGTGCGCCTGCCGGTCCCGGGAACCCTGCTGCTGGCCAAGGTCGAGGCCTGCGTGCGCGACGCCGAGCGTTGGGCCCTGCCCAAGGCCTGGCCGCGCCACGTGCTGCGCTGCGCCGACGGGGCGGTCGCGCTGGACGCGCGCGCGCGCCGCTGCCTGCTGCGCGACGAAGCGGGGACCTACCGGGACGTCCTGCTGACGCGCAAGCAGTTCGACACGCTCGCGGCCCTTCTGCGCCGCCCCAACCGCACGGTCGGTTGGGCGGAGTTCTACCGCCGCGGCTGGCGCCCGAGCCGCCTGCGCGCGCGCTCCCGGACCCTGGTGCAGCACGTCCTCGGCCTGCGCCGCAAGCTGCCCTCGATCGCCGAACGCATCGAGTCCGTCCCCGGATTCGGCTACCGGTTCACCGATCGTTCTCCGTCGTTAAAATAGTCAAAATTTAGCAGGTCTTGCGCCGGCGCCTCGCGCGTGTACACTAATAGCATGAGGTCATCCGCGGGAATTCGCGCGCTGATCGGACTGGCCGCCTGTTTTTTGGGGGCCGGACCGTGCGCGGCGCAGGAGTCCCGTAGCGCCAGCTTCAGCAACATCAAGCAGGAGGGGGGCGCCGTCATCCCCGCCCTGCCCGCCAACCGCGCGCCGCGCGTCGAGGTGAAGATGATCGCGCCTAGGCCTCAACTTGTCAAAGTTCCGATCCCCATCGAGACCCCGTTTCCTTGGGCCCTCGCCGGCGCGGCCGCGGCCTTCGCGGGCGCCGCCGCCGTTTTCCGGTCGAAGCGTCGGGGCGCGGGGGAGGAAAACCTGGCGCTGGCCGCCCACGAACTCAAGTCCCCGCTCGCGGCGCTCGAGTCCTACCTCGCGCTCATCGAGCGCGAGGGCCAAGGAGGCGGCACCGACCTGCGCGCCTGGCTTTCGGACGTCGCGCGCATGCGCACGACGGCCGCCCATCTGCGCGGCACGATCACCGACATCCTGGACATGGCGAGTCTGCAGGAGGGCCGCCTGAAGCTCCAAGTCGGGCCTCTCTCGCTCCAGGACTGCGCGCGCGCGGCGGCCGACTCCTACCGCGCGCTGGCCGCCGAGCGGAAAATCGCCTTGAACGTCGACGGCCCGCCCGCCCGCGCGCTCGGCGACCCGGCCCGGGTGCGGCAGATCATGGACAATCTCCTGGGCAACGCGCTGCGCTTCACGCCGGCGGGCGGCGCCGTGACGATGACCTCCTTCCGCTCCGGCGCGCGCGCCGGCCTGAGCGTGAGCGACACCGGAGTCGGCGTGCCCGCCGCCGCCCGGCCGCGGCTCTTCGGACGCTTCGCGCGCCTCTCCGCGCCCCTTCACGGCGACGCCGGCACGGGGCTGGGGCTCTACATCGGCCGGCGCTTGGCCCAGCTCCAGGCAGGCTCGCTCGATTACGCCCCCGCCGGCGGCGGCGGCAGCGTCTTCACCTTGACCTTGCCGGCGGACGCCGACTCATGACCCGCAAGCCCCCGCGCGCGGTCCTCGTCGTCGACGACAACCCCGACTACCGCCGGATCGTGTCCCGCATCCTCGCCTCGGGCGGCTACGCCGCCTTGGCCGCGGCCAGCGCGGAGGAAGCGCGCGCGCTGCTCGCCGCGCGCACGCCGGATGCCGCGATACTGGACTGGAACCTGCCCGGCGAGAGCGGCGTCGAGCTCTCCCGCTGGCTGCGCCGCGAGCCGCGCTTCGCGGCCCTGCCCTTGATCATGATCTCGGTCAACGCCCGCCCGGAGGACCAGGTGCAGGGCCTGCGAGAGGGGGAGCTCAGCGCCTACATGGTCAAGCCCTTCGAGCCCGCCGCGCTGCTGGCGCGCCTTCAAGCGCTTCTGGAGCGCAAGGCCGGGAGCCGCTGACATGCCTCTCTTCGAACCCGTCTTTGCCGCGCTCAACGGCGCCGGCAGCCGTTACGTCGTCGTGGGCGGACTCGCGGTCGTCCTGCATGGACACCCGCGCCTGACGGCGGACGTGGACATCATCCTGGATCTGGAGCCGGTCTCCGCGAAAAAAGCCATGGAGGCGCTCAAGAAGATCGGCCTGCAGGCGCGCGCGCCCGTAGATCCGGCCGCCTTCGCCGACGCCCGCCAGCGCGAGTCCTGGATCGCCGACAAGGGGATGACGGTGTTCAGTCTCTACTCTCCGAGTTCTCCTCTCCTCAGCGTCGATCTGTTCGTCCGCGCTCCGATCCCCTTTGAAAAGTTGTGGTCACGGTCGAAAACGATCGATCTCGGCGGCACGAAAATCCAAGTGGCCTCGATCGACGATTTGATCGCAATGAAGCGGGCCGTCGCGCGTCCTCAGGATCTGCTGGATGTCGAGGCGTTGGAGGCTCTCAAAAAACGAGCCCCGGGAGGGACCCTAGATGCCTAACGGAGAGGACTGGAATTGCGACTGGGAAGACGCCAGAAAACGGCAGTTGACCGCCGGGCTTAACGCCACGCCCGCCCAGCGCCTAGCGTGGCTGGAAGAGATGCTCTCCTTGGCCCACCGCAGCGGCGCGTTGCCGCGCGCAACCGATGAATGGGGGCGGAAACCCCGAAGCCCCTCATCACGTTAGCAGTATTTTAGCAGACCTTGCGCAGCGCTCAGACCGGACGTATACTTCCGAATCCTCATGGGGAGCCCTTTGAATCGTCGGCGCCGCGCCCGCGCTTGGCTCGCGTCGGCCCTGGCCGTCCTCCAAGCCTTCCTCCCTCTCGCCGTCGACGCCGCGATCCCGCAGCGCATCAACTACCAGGGCAAGCTCGGCGACGCCTCGGGCAATCCCCACAACGGGACCTACTCCTTCCGCTTCGAGCTCTACTCCACTGAAACAGGCGGCAGCCCGCTCTTCACCGAGGACGTGACCGGCGCCGCGAACGCTATCTCCGTCGTCAACGGCATCTACAGCGTTCAAATCGGCTCGTTGACGGCGGGGGGGATTCCCCTGAACGCCTTGAGCAACCAGGACACCTGGCTTCAGCTCTCCGTCAAGGCGGGTACGGACCTGACCGGCGCGGAGATTCTGTCGCCCCGCGAGAAGCTCGCGTCCACGGCCTATGCGATCCGCGCCCTCAGTTCCGAGAACCTCGGCTACGGCGCGGTCCTGGCGACCTTCACCGCCGCAGGGCTTATGCGCTTCCCCTATGAAGTTCAAGCCGGATCCATGAATTTGACCGGCGGAATCATCGCCTCCTCTGGAACCTTCAGCGCCTCGGGACCCACCCAGTACTCCGTGACCACGTCCTCCGGCCTCAACGTGGGCGCCGGCCCGGTCTACCTCAACTCGGGCGGCTACATCCGCTTCCCCGACGGCACGATGCAGATGACCGCAGGCTCCGGAGGCAGCTTCGTCTCGAAAGCGGGCGACTCAATGAACGCCGACGCCGCCCTCACCTTCTCGGGCGCCGGCGGCACCATCACCAGCCAGTCCTCTGTGACCGCCTCCGCCTTCTTCGGCAACGGCGCGGGACTCAGCGGCATCCCCTCCACGGCCAGCATCTCCGCGGGCTATCAACCCCTTGACGCCGACCTCACCGACCTGGCCGACGGCGTGCTCAGCGGC
>JACQJQ010000089.1 GCA_016204945.1 Elusimicrobiota bacterium | reverse complement strand
CTGGCCGCTGGCCGCTGGCCTAAAAGGCGTTCCATCAGCAAAAATGGAAACGCGAGTCAATTTGGGGACTGAAGCCACAAACCAAATATAGCAATCTATCGAGACGCGAGGAAGACTAGTCTACTGGCGTGAGTTCATAGCCCTTGCAGTGCCGCCCGGATCAGCAGCGCAAGGGTACCGAACAGCAGCACCTCGCCGCACAGCCCGCAGAGAGCGAGAACCGGAGCAGACCTGAGCCGAAGGACGCCCCGGCAGGCCCACCGGCTCGCGGAGTAGAACCAGTCGTTCAACACCCCCGCGATATATAAGGGAATGAGAAGGAACGCCAGCAGGTAGAGGTCCGCCAGGACGAAGGAGATCATGGCCAGGATCGACAGGACCCCCAACATCTGGCCGGGGACGGAGAGCAGGCGTTGCGGCGCCACGCTCCAGCCAAGGAAGGCGTGTGCCCCGAGGCCAAGCACGGCCGCAGTGATCAGCAGCCGCGTGAACGGCCACCAATCCACCCCTCCCGTTGGGTACGCCTGTTTTTGGTCCATGGAAAAGCGCCTATTTCTGCTTGCGTTTTTTCGGACGCATAGCAGTTACAGGTGCTCTATCCATTGAGCTAAGGGGACGTCCTTGGATTATAGCGGATAGAGCCTCCGCCTTCGATATCAAAGAAAGCGAGGCCGCCCGGTCGTTCCGGGCGGCCTCGAGGCGGAGGCTCTATCCATTGAGCTAAGGGGACGCGGCCGGATTATACCGCTTTACTTGGGCGGCTCGTCAGCCCAGATGCTCGTGTGGCGGTGACTGGACCGGCGGTTTTCGGCGTTGCGCTCCGCGAGGGCGTCGCCGAGATGCAGGCGCGGCTTGGGGATCACGAGTAGGTCGCAGAACAGGGCGTCGAACAGCCGCCGCAGGGTTTTGAGCTCGGCCTCGACGCCGCCGAGCTCGATTCTGGCGATCTGGCCCTGATCGACGCCGCTTCTGCGCGCGAGTTGGGCCTGGCTCATGCGCATCTTGCCGCGCAGCGCGCGCAGATAGAAGCCTGGAGGTCGCGACGCGGCTTTCGGTGCGCGCGTGGCGTAGCGGATCAGCTCGTTGATCGCTTGAAGCTGGACGACGGAACCCCGGGAGAGTCTGGGCATGCTCCTTTCTGAGTAATGTATTTAAATACATTACTTAGAAAGGGGTCGTCAAGGGTAACGGGCCGCCGCTCACGCGCCCGCCTACCAGTTCGCTTCCTTGTAATCCTTCAGGAACTTGCCGGAGACGTGGACGCCGGTGTTGAGGCCGACGAACCAAGGGTCGAGGATGCGGGCCGCGCCGTCGACCACGTCGAGCGGCGGCTGGAAGTCGTGCACGGCCTGCTTGCGCAGGGAGTGCACCACGGGGTCCTCGTCGGTCACCCAGCCGGTGTCGACCGCGTTCATCCAGATGCCGTCGTTGACGTAGTCGCGCGCGGAGGTGAGCGTCATCATGTTGAGCGCGGCCTTGGCCATGTTCGTGTGGGGGTGCTTGTCGGTCTTCGTTCCGCGCGAGAAGATGCCCTCCATGGCGCTCACGTTGACGACGTGCTTGTCGCCCGTCGCATGGCGCAGCATGAGCGGCTTGAGCTTGGAGGCGAGGATGAACGGGGCGACCGCGTTGATCAAGATGACCTCGAGCAGCTCGGGCGTGGGCACCTCGGCCAAGGTCATGCGCCAGGTGTTCATCGTGCGCAGGTCCACCTGCTGGAGATCGCGGTCGTATCTTCCCGCGGGGAAAATATCCTTGCCCGTGATCTTGTCGTCGTAGACCATCCGCACCTGGGACAGGGCCGCGGAGCGCTTGAGGCCGACGCCGACCCCGCCGCCGTCGAGCGCGACGAGCGCGTTTTCCGCGGGCAGCGCGGCGGTGGCCTCATAATGGCCCGCGAGGACGCTCTTCTCGCTTGCGGACAAGCCGGACCAAGACAGGGCCTCGTAGGGGAGAAGATGCTCGTAGAACCCCACGGGCCGCCGCACGGTCTGCGCCGCGTTGTTGAGCAGGGCGTCGAGGCGGTCCTCGGTCTGCGCCAGGTAGCGGCAGAAGATCTCGACGCTGGGCGAGTGCCGCAGGTCCAGGCCGTGCACGCGCAGGCGCCCGCCCCAATCCTTGAAGTCGGGTTCGACCGCGAAGCGCTTGGCGGCGTCGTGCGGGAAGCGGGTCGAGACGATCACGCGCGCGCCCGCGCGCAGCATCTTGAGGGCGGCGTGGTAGCCGATCTTGAGGCGGGCGCCGGTGATCAAGGCCGTGCGGCCGTGGAGATCGGCGGTCTGGAAGCGCTTGGCGTAGTTGAACTCGGCGCAGTCCGGGCACATGTTGTCGTAAAAGTGATGGAGGCGCGTAAAGTCCTGCTTGCAGACGTAGCAGCCATGGGGCCTGGAGAGGTGCCGGACGGGCGCATCGGGCGGGGGCAGATCGGGCAGGGGCGCGGCGAACACCGGGGCCAGGCGGGCGGTGCGGATGCCGGAGGCGGCGCGCGCGGCACGATCGGCTTCAACGGCGGCGAGCTTGGCTTGCTGGCGCTCGAGCCGGGAAAGCCGGGAGCGTTGCAGGCGCGTGGGGCGGGCGAGGCGGCCGGCCGCCCTCACCAGGCGCATGCGTTCCTCCTCGCCGAGGCCGCGGATCAGCGCCGGGTCCGAAACGACGGACTCCAGCACGGCGAGGCAGCGGCGGATTTCGTCGAGTTTGTCGACGGCGGGACCGTGCACGCCGCTATTGTACCACGGCGCGGCGGGCCTACGCCTTGTCCGCGATGGGCGGATGGTGGATGAACTGCAGGCCGTTGCCGTCGGGGTCCTTCGCGTAGAAGGAACGCGCGCCGTCGCGGTGGGTCTTGGGCGTCTTCACCGCGTAGGGCTTCACGTGCTCGTACCACGCGTCGACGTCCTCGGCTTTGCGCAGGACGATGCCGAAATGGTCCAGGCGCGTCTCCCGGCCGGGCGTTCCCTTGTGAAGCGCCAGGTTGTCCTGTCCGTTCATGGTCAGGTAGAGGTTGTCCGCGTCGGGACGCCATTCGACTTGATACCCCAGCAGGCCGCAGTAGAAGGCCTCCGCCCGGGCCAGATCGGTCGTGAAGAGCGCGATGTGGCGTATGCCGAGCGTCGACGGAGGGAGGGCCATGTCGAAATGATATAATTTTCTCTCGATGCCCGAAACGCTCGCCCCGGTCCGGTCCCTGCTGAAGAAATACGTCCCCGACGTCTATGCCTATCGCCGCCGCCGCACGCGCGAGGTGATGGTCGGCGGCGTCGGCGTAGGCGGCAAGAACCCGATCCGGGTCCAGTCCATGACCACGACGGACACGCTTGACGTGGAGGCCACCTTCCTCCAGTCGGTCAAGATGATCGAGGCGGGCTGCGAGATCGTGCGCATCACGGCGCCCACCGTCGCCGACGCGCAGGCGATCGGCAAGGTCAAGGAAAAGCTGGTCAAGGCGGGCTTCCGCCAGCCGATCGTGGCCGACATCCATTTCAGCCCCGCCGCGGCCGAGGCCGCGGCGGAGGTCTGTGAGAAAGTTCGCATCAATCCCGGCAACTTCGTGGACAGCAAGCGCTTCGCGGTGAAGGAGTACACCGACGAGGCCTACGCCGCCGAGATCGCCCGTATCGAGGAGCGCTTCACCCCCCTCGTGCTCAAGCTCAAGCGCCTCAAGCGCGCCTGCCGCATCGGCACGAATCACGGCTCCCTGTCCGACCGCATCATGAACCGCTACGGCGACAGCGCGCTCGGCATGGTCGAGAGCGCGCTCGAGTTCGCGCGCATCGCCGAGAAGAACGGCTATCACGATCTGATCTTCTCGATGAAGTCCTCCAATCCCAAGGTCATGATCGCGGCCTACCGCCTGTTGACGCAGCGCCTCGATGACCTGGGCATGAACTATCCGCTGCACCTCGGCGTGACCGAGGCGGGCGACGGCGAGGACGGCCGCATCAAGAGCGCCATCGGCATCGGCTCGCTCCTCGAGGACGGCATCGGCGATACGATCCGCGTTTCGCTGACGGAAGATCCCGAGCGCGAGGTGCCGGTCTGCCAGGTGCTGGCCAAGCCTTTTCATCGGCGCGAGCAGGAGCCCGCGCGGGCGGAAAGCAAGAAGGCGGTTTATCACTGCGACGACTTTTACAGTTATAAACGCCGGAAAGCGGACTATTTCCCCGTCGGCCCGTTCGTGACCGGCGGCCTCGACCTCGTGCGCGCCGTCAACCGCGTTCCGGAGATGATGTCCGCCGACGCGATTCTCGACCTGCACGAGGCCCTGCTCGGCCGCGCGTCCGGCGCCGACTTGGAGATTCTCGAATTTCCCGTGTCCGACAAGGCCGGTCTCGAGCGCCTGCGCGGGGTGCGCGCCAAGCTCGCGGCCCAGACCTCGCGCTTGGCCTATCTCGCGCGGGTCGAGGGCCCCGCGGCGCTCGCGCTCGACGCGGTCAAGGTCGCCGACATGACGTGCTGGGCGACTCCGGTCGAGCGCGACTATGCGGATTATCTTGGCGCGCTCAAGGACGCCGGGATGGTCAATCTCGTGGAATCCGAGGAGGCCGGGACCGCCCGGCGCTATGAAGCCGCCTCCCTTTACAAGGGCGTGCCGACCATGACCTCCTTGCGCGGTACGGACGCGGGCAAGCTGATCCGCGAGTACCGCGTGCTCGCGGCGTCGGGCGGGCCGTCGCCCATCCTGATCCGCGCGCCGCGCGAGAAGACGCCGGACGAGCAGGTCATGCGCTCCTCGACCCTGATCGGCGGGCTTCTCTGCGACGGCGTCGGCGACGCGGTGTTCATCGACGCGGACCTGCCGTTGGAACGCGGCGTCTCCCTCCTCTACAACGTGCTCCAGGGCGCCGGCGTGCGCATCACGAAGACGGAGTTCGTCTCCTGCCCGTCCTGCGGGCGCACGCTCTTCGACCTGCAGACGACGACCGAGCGCATCAAGGCCCGCACCGGGCACCTCAAGGGAGTCAAGATCGCGATCATGGGCTGCATCGTCAACGGCCCCGGCGAGATGGCCGACGCCGACTTCGGCTACGTGGGCGGCGCGCCCGACTCGATCAACCTCTATGTGGGCAAGGAGTGCGTCAAGAAAGGAATACCGTTTGCGCAGTCCGACGACGCGCTCGTCGAGCTCATCAAGAAGCACGGCAAGTGGGTCGAGCCGTAGTCCGGCTCAGAACCAGTACTGCGCGCTCAGCACGGCCTGGTTGGGCTGGCGGCCGTATTCGGAGATTTTGTCGCCGCCGAAGCGTCGCCAGGCGGCGGTGAGCCAGAGATCGGGAACGGCGTTCCAGGACAGGCTCGGGTAGGCGAGCGTGGATCCGTCGTCGGCGTTGACGATGGAGGCGCACTCGAGCTTCACCAAGGCGTGCAGATCCTTGGAGAAGGTCGCGCCCGCGTAATGGCGCGCGACGCCGGGCTCCTTGCCCGCGCGCAGGGCCGCGAAGTCGTAGCGCGCGGGATCGAGGGCGCCGTTGCCCGCGTGATAGAGCTCGACGACCAGCGCCGCGCCCGAGACGAAGCTGTAGTCGTAGCCGACCCCCGCTTTCCAGTACGGCGTCCGGTTCTCGGGACTAAACCAAGCGACCTCGCCGTGAGCCGTTCCTTCGAATAGGCCGCCGGCGAAGTCGCCGCCGAGAACGAAGGATGACGTCGAGCCGGGAATCTTGCCGCCCATGAACGAGCCGTCCCATCCCTCCCAGTTGGCGCGTCCCCGCGCGAGCAAAGCGTGGTCGACCCAGACGTCGCCCGGCGCCCAGGCAAGTTCCGCCTGGCCAAGCGCGCCGACTCCCGCGCGCGCGTACAGCGCGTCCACGCCGCGGCGTTCGTCGCGCTCGACGCTCGCTGGATCGTAGGGATTGAGGATGTCGGTGGGGTTCCAGAGCTTGCCGGTTCCCCAGGCGATGCGCTGACGTCCGGCGCGCACTACGCCGCGCTCGTCCTCGATGCCGACCCAGGCGCGGTAGGCGCCGTGTCCCCAGCCGTTGGTCGTGCCGGTCGAAATCGTCTGCTCCATGTCGAGCCAGGGCTTCGGCGGCTCGTAGCCGAACGACTGGAATTCCCGCGTGCGGAAGAAGGAGCCGGCGGCGACCTGCTGATCGTAGTCCGCGTGGAACTTGAGCAGAGCCTTGTCCGCGTCGAGCGTCAGGCGCGCGCGGGCCGTGTTGAGGTTGTACGCGCGTCCATCGAGCGCGGAATGCGAATACTGCCAGAAATCCTTCAGATAGCCGCCGGCCTTCACTCCCGCCGCGGCGGGCGCGGCCAGCAGCAGGATGAGACAGCTAGCGCGGGCGCGCTTCATCGGATTTGAGCCGGCCGTCCTGGAGGCGCACGACGCGGCGGGCGCGCTCGAGCACGGCCCCATCGTGGCTGGAGAAGAGGAGGGTGATGCCGTGCTCCTGGTTGAGGCTCTCCATTAAGTCGAGCAGTTGCGCGCCGGTCTTCGAGTCGAGGTTCGCGGTCGGCTCGTCGGCGAGCACGAGGGACGGGCGCGCGACGATCGCGCGCGCGACGGCGACCCGCTGCTGCTGGCCGCCGGAGAGCAGGTCGGGACGGCGTTCGGCGTATTCCGACAGGCAGACCCAGTCCAGGGCCTCGAGCGCGAACGCGCGCCGCGTGCGCGCGGGCACGCCCTGGAGCACGAGAGGGTACTCGACGTTCTCGACGGCGGTCAGCACGGGGATGAGGTTGTAGGCCTGGAAGACGAAGCCGAGCGCGCGCAGGCGGAAATCCGAGAGCGTCTCGGCGTCGAGCGAGGAGACGACGCGTCCCTCGTAGGCGATCGTCCCCTCGCTTGGGCGGTCGAGCGTGCCGATGAGGTTGAGCAAGGTGGATTTCCCGGAGCCAGAGGGGCCGGCCAAGGCGGTGAACTCCCCGCGCGCGATCGTCAGGTCGATGCCGGCCAGCGCCGCGATCTTCGCGCCGCCCGGGTAGACCTTGCCGACGCCCTTGACCTCGACGAGGCTAGACATGGCGGAGGGCCTCGGCGGGCTTCAGGCGTCCGGCGCGCAGAGCCGGCGGCAGGGACGCCAGCAAGGTGATGACGAAGACGGACAGGCAGGCGAGGGCGTGCAGGCGCCAGGCGGGAAGCATGTAGATCACGGACGGGAAGGGCAAAAAGTAGGAGAACGCCTTGCCCACGGGCAGGGGCAGGCCGCAGCGGCCGAAGTAGGCGATCAGCGCCGAGCCGGCGGCAAGGCCGAGGGCCGCGCCGACGAGGCCGAGCAGGAACGACTCGGCCAGGATCAGCCGCACGATCCAGCGCGGGCGCGCGCCGATGGCCATGAGCACGCCGAACTCGCGCACCCGCTCGAAGAGGCTCATGAGCTGGGTGTTGAGTATGCCGAGCGCCACGATCGCGAAGACGATGACGAGCACGATGCTCAGGATCCCGTTCTGGAAGGCTTGAATGCTGATGATCTCCCGGTCGATGGCCTTCCAACTGATCGCCCGGACGTTGCCGGGCGCAAGAGCCGCGTCGATGTCGCCGGCGACCGTCTCGGCCTGTTCGATGTCGACGACGCGGGCGGCGAGCTGGTTGGCCTGGCCGGGACGGCCGAGCATCTCCTGCATGGCCTTCAGCGGCACCCAGACGATCTGGCCGTCGAAGGACTCCGAGCCGGTCTCATGGAGGCCGACGACGCGGAAGGCCTCGGCGCCCATCGAGCCGTCGGCAGCCTGGGCCATGAGCACGACCTTCTCGCCCAGACGGACGTCGAGGCGCCCGGCGATCTTGCGGCCCATGACGATCCCCTTGCCGTCCGGCTCGAGATAGGCTCCCTCCTTGATATAGGAGGACATGTCGGTGAGGATCCTTTCTTTCTCGGGCTCGACGGCGCAGATGAGGGCGCCCAGGGACGCGCTGGGCGAGGAGACGAGGCCGGTGATCTGTATGCGCCGCCCCCACGCCACGATCCGCCGATCCTCGGCGAAAAGCTTCGCGGCGGGCTCGGGGTCGGCCATGAACTTGTCGGGAAACTTGGACTCATCCACGTCGCTGCGCTGCACGCGCACATGGCCCGTGATCGAGCCGGTCGCCTTCTGGATGAGCTGGAGCTGCAGCGAGATGATCAGGCTTTGGCCGAACATGATCGCGGCGAGGCCGAAGCCCATCGCCGCCACGTTGATCAGGCTGCGCCGCCGGTTGCGCCAGACGTTGCGCCAGGCGAGGCGTAGCACGCTAGCTCTCCCCCTTCTGCAGGCGCTGGTAGCTGAAGAAGCTCTCGTCGAGCGGGATGTCGAACTCGAGCTCCCGATACTGCAGGACGGTGCGCTGGCCCTTCTTGCGGGCGGGCGCGCATTCGAGGCGCGCGGGAACGCGGCGGCCGCCCATGATCCTGATGTCGGAGAGCGTGATCGTGCGGATGAGCTCGCCGCGTTCGGAGTAGTCGAGCTCGTTGAGGGGGACGGCCGATCCGTCGTCGTAGAGCGCCACGTCCGTCAGGACCTTCCCCCAAACGACGGGCGCGTCGGGCTTGGGAGTCGCCTCGATGTGATAGACCGTGCGTCCTTCTTCCTTCGTCGTTTTGAGAAGCTTGTGCGCGTAATCCTTGACGATCGAATCGGCCTTGACGATGTCCTCGTAGGTGAAATCCGAGCCCTGCCAGGTCGAGTGCATCATGGTAGGCGGGATCTTGATGACGCGCTCCACCTTCGGAAGCCAGACCCACATCTCGGTCCGACGGCGCAAGGTGGTGTTGCCGCGCTCCTTGGCCGGCGCCAGGATCTTGATGAACGCGAAAGTCCGGTCCTTGTTCCAGCCCTCGATCTCGAGCGAGCGCTTCCATTCCGGCGTCTCGATCGTCATGAGGAGCCGGCCGCGGCTCGAGTCGCCGCGCAGGGCCTTGTTGGCCTTGTCCACGAGGTCGCGGAGGGCGGGTTCCGCGGCGGCGGAGGGCGTGGACAGCAGGAGCGCGGCGAGGAACGCCTTCACGGAGGCATTATAAGTAAAATAAGCGGGTGAAGCGCTTCGTCTGCGTGCATGGGCATTTCTACCAGCCTCCTCGGGAGAACCCGTGGACGGGCGACGTGGAGCGCCAGCCGTCCGCGGGACGCGATCACGATTGGAACGCGCGCGTCGCGCGCGAGTGCTATATCCCCAACGGCGAGGCCCGCGTCGTGGACGGCGAGAGGCGCCTGACCGACGTGGTCGACAACTACGCCTGGATCTCGTTTAATTTCGGCCCGACTTTGCTCTCCTGGCTCGAGAAGGAGCGGCCGGCGGCGTATGCGCGCCTGCTCGAGGCCGACGCGGAAAGCGTCAAGCGCCTCGGCCACGGCAACGCGCTGGCGCAGGCGTTCCATCATT
>JACQJQ010000088.1 GCA_016204945.1 Elusimicrobiota bacterium | reverse complement strand
GGTGGGGTTCTGCTTACGCTCGGCGATCAGCTTCGTCTTTTCTTCTGTATTTATATGTATTTTTTCAACACTTTCAGAGAGCGAAGTATATGCATCAGTCTCAACTGCCTCATCATCAACGCGTACCTCAGGTGCCGCATGAGCGGCAGAAGACAGAAGCCCGATAAAGATCAGAGTGTTACAATACATGGATGAATCGCATGGCCATGGCTCTCGTGCTAAGTATTGCGGCGCCGACAATCTCTGTCAATGCCTCGGCTGACAATTTGTCGTCTGTTAATAAATCCGCCGTGACGCAATTTATCGACATCGTTCTCAAGAACGGCACAGACAGCAATATCAGCAGCATTCTGGCTCCAATTATCGGGCTTGCAAAAACGATGCCGATGAAAAAGAAAGAAGTCGTCATGAGCGAGCAGGACAACGGCTTTGAAAAACGCGCATGCTACGTGATTTATGAAAATGCCGATCAGCACGCCGTATGCGCTTACTTCGTCAAGATCAAGCGCTCGGGTCTTGATAAGCAAACTCATTACTTTCGCATCGATCTCAATGGTAATCTCGAAAAAGCCGTCCTTTCCCAATCCAAGTTCGACGAAGCCGGAAAGGTGATTCGCGGCTCGGGCGTCAAATTCGACCAGGACATCAACTCCCCCGAAGTGCGGAAGACCTTCGAGGCGGAGATGAATTTCTGGCTGAAGGACTGGCTTCCGAAAGAACGAAGGGCCGCCGCCAAAAAGGCGGCCTGACGGCGATGGCTGCGAAGGCGCTCCCGCCCCAGGTCGGCGAGGCGATGCTGCGGCGGGGCGCCGTCGTCGCCTTCGGCCCGGACTACCTGGACAACTCCCTGCTGATGCGGCAGGAGCTCCGGGAGACGCTCGAGGGCAAGGCGGTTCTGAGCTGCGAGAAGATCGGCGACCTGCTCATCCCCGACGGTCCCATGCTCAACTGCGCGATGATCTTTTTTCACCGCCTGCCCTCCTCGTCGACCATGGGCGCCTGGAAGGCCGCTTTGCTCGAGGGCGTCGCCCTCGCCTCCCAGCCGCCTCGGGGACTGGAAGTCGAGGATGCGTCTCCGGAGGAGCCCGTAGTCGAGTGGGCGCGCGCGGGCGGCGCGGACGGCCTGCAACTGATCCTGACCTGGTTCCGCCCCCTGGAATCGAGCCATTGCGTCCGGACGGCGCGCGCGCTCGAGCGCTCTTACCTGGAGAACGGCGGCCGATACGGCCGGCCCGGCCTCTTCCGGCGCCTGCGCGGCCTGTTTTTTTAGGCTCCAAACCAAAAAACGATGCAACTTTTTCGACCCCTCAATCGTCTGATAGTATGGATGATTTCAACCTGCTGTCCGATGAGGAGCTTCTCAAGCGTCTCGGGGAACTCCATAAAGAGGAGCGCGGCAAGCTTCCCTGGTTCATCGCCTGCCTGGGCGAGCTGGACCGGCGCAAGGCCCTTGAGAAGCGCGGCTACTCCTCGACCTTCGACTACTGCGTCCGGCAGCTCGGCCTCAGCGAGGACGAGGCGTGCCGCCGCATCCAAGCGGCGCGCGCGGCGGTCAGCCGGCCGCAGCTGCTGCCGGCCTTGGCGGAGGGCCGGCTTTCATTGACGGCCGTCTCGCGCATCGCGCCCCACATTCGCCGGCCCGATGCGCCGGAAATCATCGCCCGCGCGGAAGGCAAAAGCACGCGCGAGCTCGAGTGCATTCTCGCGCCGCTGAGCCCGGAATCGAGCAAGCGCGATCTGATGCGCACCATCGCCGTCGCCGCTCCAGGGCCCGGCGCCACCCGAAACGAAATAAAGGTTCATTTCGCGTTCCAGGGTTCGCCGGCGCTGCGGGAGGCCATCGAGCGCGTCCGGGAGCTGCTGGCTCATAAATTCCCGTTCGGGGGCCTTAACGCGCTTCTTCTCGTGGTGGTCGAAGATTACCTCGCGAGGAACGACCCGCAGGAGGCCATCAAGCTCGGGCGCGGCGCCTCCGTCGGCGGCTCCTCCGCCATCGCCGCCCCCGTCCGTCGGGCCGTCTGGGCGCGGGACGGAGGACGCTGCGTCTACGTCGGCCCCGGCGGAGTCCGGTGCGAATCCCGCCGGATGCTGGAGTTCGACCATCGCCGGCCGCGTTCGCGCGGAGGCGAAAATTCCGTCGAAAATCTGCGTCTGTTGTGCCGGCCGCACAACGATGCGGAAAGGCGCCGGATTTTGGGAGAGGGAAAAGTTATCCCCTAATCCGTCGCGCGACGGATCGGTGGATAAGTTCCGCGAAGATCAGGCCGACTCGAGCAAGGGGCGAGCCTCCTTGCCGTACTCCTTGAAGATCTCCACGATCTCGTCGTAGTCGATCTCCTCCCGCTTGAGCAGCTCGTTGGCGAAGCGCTCGACGATGCGCCACTCGGCGCGCAGGGTCTTCTCGACCTCCGCTATGGCGTTGCGCAGGATCTTGTTGGTGTCGGCGTTGAGGGCGCGCTTGACGTCCTCGGAGATGTGCTCCGAGGGCATCGTCGCGTAGTTGCCGACGTAGCCGCTCTCGCCCATGCCGATGGACCAGACCATCCAATGCGCGTGGCGCATCGCGTTCGAGAAGTCGGAGCCCACGCCCTCGGTCGTGACGCCGTACTTGATCTTCTCGGCCAGGTAGCCGCCGAGCGAGACCTTGATGTTGGCGTAGAGGGAGGCCGAGTCGTCGAGGATGATCTCCCCGCGCGGCACGGAGTGGACGACGCCGAGCACGCCGCCGCGCTCGATGATCGACGCCTTGAAGACGTCGCGCGTCGGATGCTCGAGGTACATCTGCACGAGGTGGCCGGCCTCGTGGTAGGCCGTCATCTCGCGCTCCTTGGAGGTCATGCTGACGCGGTGCGCGATGCCGAGCTCGATGCGGTCGAGCGCCGCCACGCAGTCCCGGTAGGTCACGAGCTCGCGGCGCTCGCGGGTGGCGATGAGCGCCGCCTCCTTGAGGACGTTCTCGATCGAGGCGGGCGAATAGCGGACGGTCTTGCGCGCCAGGCGCGCGAGGTCGATGGACGGGTCGCACTTGAGCTTCTGGGCGTAGTACTCGAAGATCTCCATGCGCTCCTTGAGGTTGGGCAGATCCACGCGGATCGTGCGGTCGAGGCGCCCGGGGCGGACCAACGCCTCGTCGAGGATGTCGAGGCTGGCGTTGGTCGCGGCGATGACGACCACGTCGGCGTCGGTCTCGTTGAGGCCGTCCATCTCGACCAGGAGCTGATTGAGGGTGCTGTTCGACTCGGAGGTGCCGCCGTCCATCAGGCCGCCGAAGCGGCGCCGCTGGCCGATGACCTCGATCTCGTCGATGAAGAGGATGCAGACGCCGTGGGCCTGGGCGTAGAGCCGGGCGCGGCGGAAGATCTTGCGCACGCGGGCCGCCCCGGTGCCGACGAATATCTCGATGAATTCGGAGGCCGAGGTGGTCAAAAACGGCACGCCGGCCTCGGTCGCGATGGCCTTGGCGAGCAAGGTCTTGCCGCAGCCGGGCGGGCCCGCCAGGACCATGCCGCGGATGATCTTGCCGCCGATCTTGCGCAGGAGGGCGCGGTCCTTGATGAGCTGGACGATCTCCCAAGCCTCGCGCTTGGGCTCGGCGAGCCCGACCACGTCGCTGAACTTGACGTTGACCTTGGTGGGATCGACCTTCTTCTTGCCGATATCCGACAAGCCGCCGTACTGGAAGGTGTACAGGAAGAAGACGAAGATCAGGGAGTTGATGATGCTCGACGGCAGCGAGATCACGTTGAAGCCGATGATGTAGCGGGCGACGCTCTCCTCGAGGCGGGTCAGGTACCAGAGCGGCAGGAGCACCGCGGCGAGGACGATCAGGCCCAGGGCGAGGTGGATCCAGTAGAGCTCCCACCACAGCTTGAACTTGGCCCAAGTCATGCGGCTAGCATAGCAATTTCGTTTACTGGCTTATGCCGGGCAGGACGAAGGCGATCGGACGGTCGCGGTTGGGCACGTACTTCGTCGAGCAGACGACGAAGCCCGTGGTCTTGTAGAACGGCATCTCCAGCGGCCGCGTGCAGGCGGTCACGGTGACGACGTTCCAGACCTGGGTGCGCTGGACGGTGACCCCGGGCTGGCTTGGGCAGTTCGACGTCTGCCGGCAGGAATAGACGAGGTCGAGAAACTTCGCGGCGGGGGTCTCGTAGCCGAGGTAGGTCAGGACCGTCTTGTTGATGTGCGGAAGCAGGGCCGGGCCGTCGAACTCCTGCTCCCACTTCGCGCTGCGGTGCGACTCAAGCTGCCAGCGGCGCGCGGCGTAGAAAGACGCGATCTCCAGCTTCTGCATGAGGACGAGGAGCGCGAAGACCTTGGCGAAGGCGAAGAGAAAGAACATGAAGATGGGGAAGAGGAGCACCACCTCGGTCATGGCCTGCCCGCGGCGGCCGAGCTTCCTCATGGAAACTGCCTCACCTGGAACTTGGGCGTCGGCAGCGGCCAGACCCGGGCGTTCGGGTTATTCGCGCCGACGGACACCGTCGTGTGCAGCTCGGGATAGCCGTTGCGGAAGACCCGGGGCATGTTGCCGAACTCCACGTTGAAGTAGTTCCGGCCCGGCAGCTGCCAGCGCATGGTCAAAGACAGTCCCGGATACCCCGAGTCCCCGACCGAGCGCAGCCGCCGGATGGCGCCTTGGTCGACGGTCTGCAGCTGGAACAGGCCGCCGCCGCCGCAGCCCTCGGAGTCGGGAAGGGGCTGGGGCGGATCGGTGCCGAAGACGCGGTACTGCTGGATGCCGGTGCCGCCCATGTGCTTGTTGCCGTGGTAGATGAGATTGCGCACGCAATGCGCCTCGGTCCGGAAGGAGCCCAGGGACACGTCGAAGCTCTGCGCGAGCTGCTGTCCGTAATCGGCCGTGTCGCCGGTGTTGAGCCAGTAGGACTTTTGCAGGAAGCTATGCGGCGTCGATCCGCCCGTCAGGCGCTCCAGCACCTGCTTCTGCGCGTTCTCGACGGAGCCGAGCAAAGAAAAGACCTGCACGTAGAGCTTGTACACCTCGGTCGCCAGGTCCCACGGGTGCCAGAACTTATTGGCGTTGTCGATCGTGAAGAGGACGACGGGATCCTGGAGCTCCGGATCCTCCGAATTCTTGCCGCTGAAATTGACGTCGTCATAGGCGATATCCCAGGACGTCGCGCTGTTCCAGTAGTCCGCGTCGTTCTGCTTGTGGCCACTGCGGCTGCGCGGAAAGATGCCGTTCTTGAAGAGGATCTCGGAGTACATGCGGGGCCCGGGCTCGGTGGGGCAGTCAGCGGTCTTGCCCTCGCACTCGGCCGGGAAGTCGTCGTAGCCCTGCTCGAAGATGCGCATCGGGAAGGCCCCGTTGACGTAGGCGGTGCGGTTGAGGAAGTCGGAGTAGTTCGTCGCCTCGACGAAGACGGCGGCGTCCATGGCGAACTGGTGCTTGATCTTCTCGCGCGAGAGCTTCGCCGTCTCGTAGATGAGATAGACGAACAGGAAAAGCGTCGGAAAAAGAAGCAGGGCCGGAATGACGATCTGACCCGCCCGAGAGCGAGCGACGCGCATACCATGAATTATGACCCCTTTCGGTCAAAATTCAATGTCTAAACGGTTAAAAAGCGGTTATTTGGCCGTCGGCGCCTCGGGACCGAGGAAAGCCGCGCTGTCTTCGCTGTATTTGTGGGCGGACTTCTCGATGTCCACGCTGGCCATCACCAGGCTGCGCAGCTCGCCGCCGAGGACGCGGTGCGCGCGCAGCTGCGTGGTGGCGGAGTACGTCTCGCCGCGCACGGACTCGACCTCCACCCAGAGCCCGCGCGAGCCCCAGCCCTTGAGCATCGCGGCCATGCCCGCGGCGTACGCGGCGTACTCCGCGTCGGACATGCGGACCGTGACGCCCATGTTGTAGATCAGGAGCCCCGCGTCGGGGTCGTCGGCGGGGACGTTCTTGGCCACGAAGGCCGCGGCCTTTTCGGGCGGGCAGGCGGCCAGCTGAAGAAAAGCGGCCTCCTCGCGCGTGCGCGCGGCGATCTTATCGAGCGCGGCGTCGAGCTCGGCGATCGCCTCGAGGTGGTCGGGCCAGATGCCCGCGGTCAGCCAGCGGCGGTCCGCGATGTCCTCGGTCAGCAGGGGGCGGTAGTCGAGCCCGACGCGCGCGGCGACGAGGGCCGAATCGAAGCCCTTAGGCGGAAGCATCAGGTCGGCGGCCAGGTTCACGCCCGCGCCCGCGTTCACCTCCACCAGGTAGTACGAAAGGTCGCGCCTTTGAAAGAACAGCGCCGCCGGCGCGGTCCACATCGCCGCGCGGCTGGCGATGTAGGTGCGCCGATGCCCGCCCTTCAGGTTCTCGAAAAAGGACGGCGGGGGCTCGGCGAGAAAGCGGGCGAGCGCCACCGACGGGTCGGCCTCCGCCGTGCCGCCGCACGACGGAAAGTAGGGCACGAGCGGGCACTCCGCGTCGTTTAGGGCCTCGAAGTGCAGGCAGGCGAGATAGAGGCTCCAGGCCTCGCTCCACGCGGCGAAGGACCGCCTCTCCCAGGCCTTGGCCATCGGCTTCCACCAGGCCGGCTCCCGGCCCTTGAGCTGCTCGGCCGTCCAGCGCAGGACGGCCGACGTGACGGGCAGGGCCGCGGCTTGCAGGGCCCCGTGCTCGAGTTGGGAGACGAATTCTTCTCTCGTCAACGCCGAGTGCCGGCCGGCCTCAGTTGGGGTCTTCGGGCGAGATCAGGCCCATGTCGATGCCTTTGACGACGGCCTCGGTGCGGTTGCTGACCTCGAGCTTCTGGAAAATCGCGTTGAGATGATTCTTGATCGTCTTGACCGAGCAGCCCATCTTCGAGGCGATCTCCTTGTTCGACATGCCGGTCCCGAGGAACACGAGCACGCGGATCTCGGTCTTCGTCAGCGTGATGGGCGAGCCGCCGTCGCCGTTGGCCATCTGGCGCAGGCCTTGGAGAAGCTTGCCCATCACCTGCTGGGGGATCATCACGCCGTCGTTGGCGAAGGCCTTGAGGGCGTTGACCAGCTCGGCGGCGGGCAGCATCTTGGAGAGATAGCCGTTGGCACCGGCCTGGATCGACTCCATCACGTGCGCCTCGTCCTCGTAGGAGGAGAGGATGAGGACGTTCGTGTTGGGGCATTCCTTCCGGATCAGGCGCGTCGCCGCGACACCGTCGAGATGGGGCAGCTTGATGTCCATCAGGATCACGTCGGGCTTGAGCTTGCGCGCCAGGCGGACGGCTTCCTGCCCGTCGGCGGCCTCGCCGACCACCTCGATGATCTTCTCGTTCTCGAGAAGATCCTTGATGCCCTCACGAAAAAGAGTCTGATCGTCGGCGATCAGCACCTTCACTTTTTTTCTCGCGGCAGCCTTCGAAGCCATGTCGATCCTCCTCGTCCTGCGCCTAGTTTAGCAGAAGATTATGGGCGATTTTCACGGAAAGTCAAGGCGGCTTGACCGGCACCGTGAAGAAGAAGGCCGCGCCCCGGCCCGGACCCTCGCTTTCGACCCAGATGCGCCCGCCGTGGCTGTCCACGATCTCCCGTGAAATCGAGAGGCCCAGCCCCAGGCGTCCCCCGCCGGAAGCGCTCTCCCCTTGGTAGAAGCTCTGGAACAGCTTGCCGACCTCCTCGGGGGCGATGCCGTCGCCGGTGTCGCGCACGCAAAAGCGGACGCCCTCGGCGTCCCTCGCGGCGGAGACGACGATCGCGCCGCCCTTGGGCGTGTGGCGGATCGCGTTCTCCAGGAGGTTGTTGAGCACCTGGGACAGGCGCTTCTTGTCGGCGGCGATCGTCGGGAGCCCGGCCTGAAGCTCGGTCCTGAGGACGAGCCCGCGCGCGGCCGCGCGGGCCTGCGGACCGACCGCGGTTTCCTCCACGAGCGAGCCGGCGTCGAAAAGGTTGCTGTCGAGGCGGAACTTGCCCTGCTCGATGGAGGCCCAGTCCACGAGATCCTCGATGAGGCGCGAGATCTGCCCGATGCCGCTGGAGATGTAGCGCATCTTCTTAAGCTGCTCCTCGTCGGGCTTGAGCGAGGCGCTCAGCATCTCGAAGCTGACCTGCAAGGTCATCAGCGAGTTCGACAGGTCGTGGGAGGCCATCGACATGAACTTCGACTTCATCGCGGACAGATGAAGGTTCTTCTCGTTGGCGCTCTTCAGCTCCTGCTTGAGCCGCATCTTCTCGAGGGACTTCTCGATCGCGCGCTTGAGCTGGTCGAAATTGACGGGCTTGGTCAGGAAGTCGTCCACGGACTCCTGGATCGCCTTGAGCGCCGTGTCGAGCGAAGCCTGGGCCGTGACCATCACGATTTGGCTCTCGGAGTTGAGCGCGCGGATCTGCCGGATCGCGTCGATGCCGGTGCCGTCGGTCAGGTTGTAGTCCATCAGGATGACGTCGAACTGCGTCTTCTTGACCTGGGCGACGGCCTCCGCCGCGCTCGCGGCCTGGGCCGTCTCATAGCCCGAGACCTCGAGGTTGTCGCTGACGCTCTCCCGCATGTTCGCGTCGTCGTCGACGATCAGTATCTTCCCCTGCATCTTCATCCCCGCCTCATGCCGCCGTCGGGAGGTGGAGCCGGAACGTCGTGCCGACGCCCACGGCGCTCTCCACGTCCACCTTCCCCTTGTGGTGGTCGACCACCTTGCGCACGACGGCCAAGCCGAGGCCCGTGCCGCGCGCCTTCGTCGTGAAGAAAGGAGCGAAGATCTTGTCGAGCACGTCCTGCGGTATGCCGCTGCCCGCGTCGGCGATGTCGATGCGCACCCAGCCGGCCTCGGGGACCACGGTGCGTATCCCGAGCCGGCCCCCTTTCGGCGCGGGCATGACCTCGATGCCGTTGCCGATAAGATTGCGCACCGCCTGCTGCATCTCGGTCTTGTCGATTTCGACGTAGGGATTCGACGGCTCAAGATGCCGATCGACCTGTATGTGCGGCGGAAAGGGGTATACGGAGAGAAGATCCTCGAGCCAGTCGTTGACGCGCACGCGCTCGAGCTGGAGCTCGCGCTGGCGCGAGTAGGTCAGAATCTCGTTGATGATCCCGTTGGCCTGCTGGATCTCGGACTCGATGATCTTGATGTGCTTGGTGATCTTCAAGTCGGGCTCGCCCGCCGACCCGAGCTTGGTCTTGATGAAGTAGATCGAGTTGTTGATGACGGCGAGCGGATTGCGGATCTCGTGGCCGACGACGGAGGCCATCTGCCCGATCGCGGCGAGCCGCTCCTTCTTGATGAGCTCGTCCTGGGCGGCCTTGAGCTCTCGGGTTCTCGCGTCGACGCGCTTTTCGAGGAATTTGGTGAATTTCTCGAGCTCCTCCTTCGCGTGGATCAGCTCGCCGGTCTTCTCCTTGAGCGACTCGCTCATGCCCAGAAAGGTCTGCGCCAGGTCGCCGATCTCGTCGTTGGTGGTCACGACCTCCGGCAGGTCCTCGAACTGGCCCTTGCCCAGACGGTCGGCGGCCTCCTTCAGCATGCGGATGGGCTGGGTGATGTGGCCGGCGACGGCGAGTGAAAGCAGGACGGTGAAGAGCACGACCCAAATGAGCACCCGCAGGATCTGAGCCTTCATGTCGGAGGCGGTCTGATAGGCGGCCTCGACCGGCTGCTGGACGTAGACGATCCAGTCGAGCTTGTCGATGAGGCTGAAGGCGCCCAGAAGCCGCCTGCCCCCCTCGACGGCGATTTCCCCTCCTCCTTTGACGTTGTCCTGCGAGGCCAGCACCTTCTCCACCTCGGGCGGCATGCGCGCGTCGGGCCTGTAGATCTCGCGCGGGTCGGAATGCGCGATCAGGAAGCCGTCTCGCGTCATGACGGCGGCCTGGCTCTTGCCCGAGGCGGGGAACTCCATCGCCAGCATCGTCGAGAGGCCGTTGAGGCTCACGCGCGCGGCGACGGCGCCGACGGCCCTGGCGGGCTGCACGCGGCTGTCCATGATCGGCACGGAGATGGTGACGGTCGGGTACAGCCCCTGGAAGCGCTCGAGGCGCCCGATGAACTGGCCGCGGGACCCCATGGCGCCGGCGAAGAGCTCCTCTCCGCGAAAATCCCGCATGTCGGGGTTCGGGCCGAGAAAGCGGCCGATGCGCAGGACCTCGACGCCCTTCTCGTTCAGGACGGACAATTCCAGCACCGCGAAATGGATCTGGAGGATCCGGTTGAGATACTGCTGCTGCCTGCCCGGGTTCATCGAGACGAAGTCCTCGAGGCCGGCGGTCTCGGTCAGCACGTTGCGGAAGGTCGTGACGTACTTGTAGGTCGTGTCGGCAAAGCCGACGGCCAGGGACTCCTGCATCGCCAAAGTCTCCTTGCGCAGAGACTGCTGGGTGATCCCGACCAGATGCCAGCCGACGAAGATCATGGGCGCCAGCGAAATGAGCAGGAACCAGAAGAGAATCTTGTAGGCGAGCTTGCCGCGGTTCCTGGTGGAGGCCATGATTATCGTGCCGTGCCCGAATTATGACGGATCCGGAGCACGAATTTATTGCGCCGGCGGGGGCCCGTTTATCCTTTCGCGGCGTTCCGCGAGAGGAGCTGCTTGATGCGGGCCGAGAGCTCCGCGAGATCGAAGGGCTTGGTGATGTACTCGTCGGCTCCGAGCTCGAACCCCTGCTTCTTCTCCTCCGATGAAAGGAAGCGGCCGGTCATCATGATCAGAATCGTGATCTTGGAGCGCTTGCGCAGCTCCTGGCAGATCTGGAAGCCCGACGAATCCGGAAGCTGGATGTCCATGATCACGACGTCCGGGGAAATCTCGGCCGCGGCCGCGATGCCCTCCTTGGCCGCGCCCGCCTGATGGCACTCGAAGCCGTCGAGCTCGAGCACCTCGGCGAGGCTCTCCCGGAGGTGGGCGTCGTCGTCGATGATGAGCAGCTTGGGGAGCTTCGCCATGTTACCTCCGCATCTCCGCGCCGGGCGGCACGAGCTTATAGCCGACGCAGGGGATGGTCGTGATGTATTTCGCCGCGACGCCCAGCTTTTCACGAAGGCGGCGCACGTGCACGTCCACGGTCCGCGGCGAGCCGAAATAGTTGTAGCCCCAGACGCGCTCGATCAGGTAGGGGCGGGAGAGCACGCGGTTGGCCGAGCTCAGGAAGACGTAAAGCAGGTCGAGCTCCTTCGAGGTCAGGGGAACGCGCTTCTTCGAGATGTGCAAAGTGTAGCTCGTGAGGTTGAGCTCGATCTCCCCCATGTTGATGACTTCCTCGGAGGAGTTGACCTGCGTGCGGCGCAGGACCGCCTTGATGCGGGCGAGGCATTCGGCGGCGTCCCAGTTGAGCGAGAGGCACTCGTCGGCCCCCGCCTGGAAGAACGCCAAGCGCAGGGAAACCTTGTCCTTCGCGGAGGCGGCGGCCGGAGCCGACGACGCCGGCACCTTCGCGCCGAACAGCGCGTAGGCGTGCTTGGAGGGGGCCGCGAAGGACGCGGGCTGGTCGGCGTGCTCGACTAAGGCGACGATCGGCAGCTGGCGGGACGGGCCCTTGGCCCGCAGCTGCTTGACGAGGACGACCCCGTCCTCGTCGACGAGCTTTTGGCCCAGGATCAGGAGATCGCAGCCGCGGTGCGCCAGGAGGCCCTGGACCTCCTTGGCTTTCTGGGCCACCGTCACGGTCATCCCGGCGGCCTGCAGGGCCTCGAGGATGACGGCCGCGCGGTTGGGCTCCCGCGAGCCGTAGACGACGCTGGTTCTCATCGCGCCGTCATTCCTCGGCGCCGCCCTCGTCCTCGAGTTCGAGGCTCAGGCCCCCGAGAGGACTGATCGCGGCGAAGAAGTTGTAGACGACGCAGAGCAGGAGCAGGGCGCCCTCGGTCAGCACCGCGTAGAACAAAGTGTAGAAGCCGACCGACATCGCCTTCTGCGCCGCGCTCAGGGCCGCGTTGTCGGAGTTCGGAGAGATCACGAATGTCACCAGGCCTCCCAGGAAGCCGAGCAGCATCACCGTGCCCGTGATCGCGGGCCGCGTGGAGAGCAGGATGGCCACGGTCGCGACAAGCGCGCCCAGGACGGCGGCCGGGGGCTTGTTGGCGAAGCCCGCGCCCAGCGCCAGCGCGGCGCCGAGAAAAACGACGATCGGAAGGATGGGATGCTTGAACCAGTAAGGATCGATTCTCTTCAGGCGATAGCTCATGCCGATCTCCTTAATAGCGTCTGCGGGCCCGCCAAGAATAACAGAAGCGCGGCGATTTGACAAGGCCAATTCTTTCCGTCTCGTTTAAGCTCGCGCGGGCGCGGCGGGGGGATGCGGAGAACGCGGAAATATACGACGCCGCCGCTAGATGCGCGCGCCGATGGACTTGGTCTCGAAGAGGATCAGCGTGCGGCGCAGCTCGCCCTCCTCCTCGAGATGGACGGCCTTCACGTGGCAGGGCTCGGACTTGAACATCGTGTCCGCCTCGACGACCTGGTTGGGCCGGTCGAGCGCCACGCCGACGAGCCGCAGGACGTCCTGCTGCTGGCTGTCGATGACGTCGAGCAGATGGAGCTTCCCGTCGGTCGTGAGCGTGCCGGTGACCGGGAAATTCGTGTACAGCACGCTGTTGTCCTCGTCGACGACGATCGCGCGATGGTTTTTCGAGACGACCGCCTTCAGGATCGACTCCCACCACCGCGCCTCGGCGACGCCGCGCTGTTTTTCCCTGACCAGCAGGTTGGCGAGCTCGGCCTTCACCTTGGACAGGAAGATGTTGATCGCCCCGGCGAGCTCCCCGATCTCGTCGTTGCGGGCCGGGAACTTGAGCTCGAGGCTCTTGAACGAAACCGACTCGATGGCGTCGCGCAGGTTCAGGATGGGATTGAGGACGAAGTGGTGCAGGAAGAAATACAGCGGTATGCCGAGGAGAAGCAGCACGCCGACGGCGCCAACGGCGTACTTGTGCATGGCCTTGTTGATGACCTTGACCACGCCCTCGCGGCTGATCTGCATGTTGAGGATGCCCAGGACCTCGCCGCGCAGGGCGAGCGGGATGGCGATGTCGTAGAGCGGCATGTTGGGCACCGCGCGCACGATCGGGGTCTTGGCGAGCCAGGCCTGCTCGATGGCGTCCGTCGGCAGGCTCACCTGCTTGACGAAATCGTCGAAAGTCTTGGTCATCAGCGACGGATCCTTGAACCAGCGGACCTCGCCGTACTTGTTGAGATAGAGAAGGGCGGCGATGCGGTCGTCCTTCGAGAACCGGCTCACCGTGTCGAACTCGGCCATCGAGATCACGCTCTGGTTGCGCGACAGGCCCTCGATGAGGGTCGGCGCGTACAGGCGGACCATGTCGATGGACTCCTGCTTGAGCTTCTCGTCGAACGTCCACTTGAAGAGGTTGTAGTAGAAAATCCCGCCCAGGCACATGACGTAGACGCCGATGCCGGTAAACCACAGGAACCACTTGGCGGAGAGCTTCATTTATTGCCCCGCGCCGTACAGCTTCTCGATCTTCTCCAAGCCCGCGCTCGCGTCCGAATTGCCTGGGTCGAGCTGCCTGGCGTGCAGCCACTTGTCGCGGGCTTTTTCGTAATCGCCCTTCTGGTAGTAGATGATGCCCTCCAGATAGGCCTGCTGGGCGGCCTGCTTGTTGCTCTCCGCGTTTTGAGGGGGCGGCGTCTGGCCGGCCTGAGACTGGGTCTGCCCCGACGCGTCCGTCTTGGCTCTCTCCTCCTCTTTCCTCTTCGCCTCGGCCGCGGCCGCTTCCTCCTCCGCCTTCTGCTTCTTCAAGTCCTCCTCGCGCGCCTTGGCGGCCTCGACGGAGCGCTTCTTGGCGGCCTCCTCGCGGCGCATCTGCTCCTTGGCCCGGGCGACGAGCTGGTCGGCGGATTTGGGATCATAGCCGTATTCGACGGCGCGCTTCCACTCCGCGATCCCCTTCTCGTACTGGCGCGACTCGTAGAAGCGGCGGCCCTCGGCCACGTGCTGATTGGCGACCTCCGCCCGAATCTCCGCCTGCAGCTTCTGCGCCTTTACGTTGCCGGGGCCCGATTCGAGCACGGAGTCGAGCATCTTGAGCGACTCGAGGACGAGGCCCTGGCCGTAGAGGTTCAGCGCGGCCTGGAGCTTTTCATTGGCGTCCTGCTCGCGGGACTCGGCCTCGACTTTCGCGAGCTCGACGGCCAGGCGCGGGTAGCGCGGATTGAGGACCAGCGCGGCGTACCACTGATCGAGGGTCTCGCGCAGGCGATGCTGCCGGTAGGCCTGGCGCCCCTTGCGGTAATGCTCCACGGCCAGCTCGGCGCGGGTCTTCCGCAGCCAATAGTGGGACTTCAGGTTGCTCGGAGCGAGCTTCGAGCATTCCTCCCAGCGCTGGGCCGCCTCCACGAGGCGCCCCTGGCGGTACAAGGCCATGCCCTCCTCAAAGCGCTCCTCGACCAGGCGGCGCTCCGAAACGCGCGGCTTCGTCGAGCCCTTGAGGTCGATGGTCGCCCGGTTGAGAATCGAGGCGTCCGCGTAGCCGGGATCGATGGAGAGAATCTTGCGCGTCAGATCGTTGGCGGCCTCGTACTGGCCGTTCTTGTAGAGGTCGAAGGCGTTCTCGTAGACGTTCTTGAGCGTCTTTCTCGTGACTCGCGACTTCTCCAGCTGAATCGTGTAGATGTACTTCTTCTTGTCGTCCTCCGATGAAATCGTGCCGAGATTCAGCTTCGACATGTCGAGGAACAGGCCCTCGGTGTCGCGGATCAAGGCGTCGGCGGCGCGCGCGTCCGCCGCGGAAAGCGCGAGCAGGGCGGCGAGAAGCTTCAGGCTCAAAAGCCCAGGCCTCCCTGGGCGATGCTCTTGAGCATCGGCGCCAGCATCATGATGAACACGGTCGGGAAGATGAAGATGAAGAGCGGGATGAGCATTTTGGTCGCGGCCTGGGCCGCGAGCTTCTCCGCCTTGTTGAGGCGGCGGAAACGCATGTCCGCGGCATAATTGCGCAGCAGCTCGACGAGGCTCGTGCCGAGCTCGTCCGACTGGATGATGAGGCCGACGAAGGAGCGGACCTCGGCGACGCCCGTCCTCATGGCGAGACGCTGAAGGGCGTCGCGGCGCGTGTAGCCGAGCTGGACCTCGTTGAGCATCTTCTGCAGCTCGTTTTCGAGCTCGGTGCGCTGGGCCGGCTTAACGTTCTTGAGAATGCGCTCGATGGCCGCCATGTAATCGAGGCCGGCCTCGATGGTCAACGCCATCAAGTCGACCATCGTCGGGAAGTTGCGCATGATGTCGAGCTGGCGGGCTCGAATCCGGCTCTGGAACAGCAGGTCGGGAATGAGGAAGCCGAGCACGCCCAAAACGGCCAGGATCGGCTCGTCGGTCATGACGTAGCTGCCGAGGCCGAATCCCGCGGCGAGCAGCTCCTTGAGGTGAAGCATCTCGAGCGGGGTCGGCTTCTGCGGCCGCCCCATCATCATGTGCAGTTCCTCGATTTTGACGTCGAGGTGGAAGGTCTTGAGCAGGAACAGGTCCAGCTTCTCGAGCAGGCTGCCGTGCGGGTTCAGGCTCGAGAACGCGGAGCTCGTGCCCACCTCCTTCTTGGCCAGCTTGGCCAGGTCCCGCTCGTCGCCGTCGGCCGGCGGCGCGAATAGGCGGCTCGCGGCGGTATACGCGGCGACGGAGCCCAGCACTCCCACCGCGAGCAGAAGATAGTGCATCAGGGGGTCGATGGGCGCCATATCAGACGTTGATGTCCCCGAGCTTATTGACGATCTTCATGCCGATGGCGATCCAGACGGTGCAGAAAACCAGCGTGGCCACGCCCAGGCCGCTGAAGTAGTACTCCTTCATGGGCGCGGGCTGGAAGAGGAACATGATGATCAGCATGATCCAAGGCATCACGCCGACCACGATCGACTGGATGCGCTGCTGGGCGGTCATCGCGGCCGTCTTCTCCGCCAGCTTGGACTCCTCGCGGATATTATCGACGATGCGGTCGAAGATCTTGGTCAGGTTGCCGCCGACGGAGCGCTGTATGACGACGGCCTTGATCATGTACGAAAGGAGGCGGCTCTGCACGCGCTCCTCGACGCCCTCGAGCGCCCGCTCGAGGGCGGTGCCGAGCCGGTAATTCTTGATGCACAGGCCGAATTCCTCGGAGATCGGAGGAAGGCAATCGCGCTGGACCATCTCCAGGCAGCCGATGAGGTCGATGCCCGACTTGAGGCCGTTCGACATCAGGATCATCGCGTCCATGAGCTGCGCCTCGCACTGCATGCCGCGGCGGAAGCGGATGTTGCGCAGGAGCCAGTTGGGCAGGATCAATCCGGCGTAGAGGCCGAAGCCGGCGAAGATGACGAAGCCGAACGGATCGAAGGTGAGCAGGCCCATGAGCAGGCCCAGAACCACCGGCCCCCCGACCAGGTAGTGGATCCGGATGACGACGAACTGGCGCTCGTACTCGTGCGCCCACTCCTTGGCCTTGTCCTTGTAGCGCTCCCAGGCGCCCGCGATCCTGCGCTCGTTGAGCGACCCGAAGGCCCAGGCGCAGGCGATGATGAGGCCGATGCCGACCATCTTGAAGACGACCGCCGTCGCCAACGAGCCCTTCTTGTCGTCCTGCTGAAACTTGAAGCCGCGCGGCGTCGACTGCAGCGCTTCGAACGCGCCGTTCATCAGGGCGCCGATCGCGATGACGGCTTCCTTATAGCGCTGCGTGTCGCCGTTGACGAGGCCGTCCATGACGCTGTCGTACTGCTTGTCGATCAGCTCGAAGTGCGCGATCACGGCGCGGCCCCGGCCGCCGAGCGAGTCGCCGAGCCTCGCGCGCACGAGGCGGTCGAGCGACATCTTGAAGCGGATGCGTTTGTCCTCGTAGTCCTTGATCAAATTTCCCGGGGGCGTCAGCTGCCCGCCGTCGGACGGGGGCATGCTTTTGCGGACGAGCTCGAAGAACTCGTAGAGCACGGACACGGGCGACTGCCAGAGCACCGCCTCGTTGAGGATGCCCTCGTCGGGATCCTGCCACACCGGGCGCTTGAGCATCGCCTCGAGAGTCTGATCCACCCACTTGGGAACCTTGAGGGACGCGTCCCGGTCCCGCTTGAAGTAGTGGTAGAAGACCTGGGTCCGGGTGATCGCGCCGTCCTTCTTGGGGCCGACGGCGGATTTACCGGAGCCGACCAGGAAGACGATCTCCTCGCGGCTGAAAATTTGGGCCTCGGCGGAAATCGAGGCGAGCAGCGGCAGGAGAAGCAGCGGAAAGCGGCGCTTCCACATCTTAGTGCCCTCCCGAGCCGTGCGAGAAAGCGATCGTTTCCGCGTCGTCGGGAACCTTCAGGCCCGCCTTCAGCATCTCGTCGATCGCGTTGGGCAGGCCGTTTTTCTTCTTCGTCCTCTCGCTCATGAACGCTTCCTTGGGAATCTCGATGCCCTTGAGCTTGATCTCCTCGTAGAAGCGCGGGACGTAGTCCATCCCGGTGAAGTAGCCGTAGCTCACGCCCTTCTCGTCCATCCAGGTCTGCACGAAGCGGTAGATGTCTTTGGTCAGGATCTTGGCGCCGTCGCGGCCCACGCATTCGGTGATGTAGGTGACGCGGCGCTTGCCGTCGACAAAGCGCGTGATCTGGATGAAGAGGTTGACGGCGCTGGAGATCATGTCGACGAGAACGTTCATCGGCAGATCCGTGCCCGCCATCAGGCACATCGCGGACAGGCGCGAGATGGCGTCCGCCGGCGTATTGGCGTGCAAAGTCGCCAGCGACCCTTCGTGGCCGGTGTTCATCGCCTGAAGCATGTCGAGCGACTCGCCGCCGCGGCACTCGCCCACGATGATCCTGTCGGGGCGCATGCGCAGGCAGTTCTTGTTC
>JACQJQ010000094.1 GCA_016204945.1 Elusimicrobiota bacterium | reverse complement strand
TTTTCGCGAAGCGAAAACCCTGGCGCCTCAAGGCGCCATTCCGTTCAAGCGCCGTTGCCTGTGCTTGTCCCAGGTGTGTTTCAAAACCCTACAAACTGGGAGTGATAAGCTTGCCTCATGCGAAAGCTGGTCGAGGGCATCGTGCGCTTCCGCCGCGAGATGCGCCCCGGCTACCGGGAGCGATTCGCGCACCTGGCGCTGGAGCAGAGTCCGGACACCCTTTTCGTGGCCTGCTCCGACAGCCGCGTGGTGCCCAACGCGTTCGCCTCGACGGATCCCGGCGACCTCTTCGTCCTGCGCAATCCGGGCAACATCGTGCCGCCCGAGGACGATTCGCGGGTCCCCGCCGCGGCGGGCGCGGCGGCGGCCGTGGAGTTCGCGGTGCGCCGCCTGGGCGTGACCGAGGTCGTGGTCTGCGGACACTCCGACTGCGGAGTGATGAAGGCGCTGGCCGGGGAGGTCGAGGGAGGCTCGGGGCCGTTCGGCGCCTGGCTGCGCGCGGCCGGGGACGTCCGACGCGAGCTGGAACGGCGCCCGGAGCTCGCGCCGGAGCGCCCGATTCACGACCGCATGGCCCAAGCCAACGCGCTCGTTCAGCTCGGGCACCTGCGCACCCACGCTCCGGTGCGCGAGGCTCTGGCCGCCGGGCGCCTGCGCCTTCACGCCTGGTGGTTCGACCTCGCGGGCGCCGACGTGCACGCCTGGGAGCCGTCTTTGGGGCGCTTCACGCTCATCGACGAGGCCGAGGCGGAGAAAATATACGCGCGCCTCGACTCCTTCCCGGAGTCCGACTTTTGACGCGATCAAGGCGTCAGCGGAGGCCGGCCATGCAGTCGTCGAGCGCGGTCCAGTAGAGATCGACTTCCCGCGTCATCGACCGCAGCTGCTCCTGCGCCTGCCGGGAGAGGCGGCGCAGCGCCGAACGGCCGGCGCAGGCGTTGAAATGCGGCCATAGGTCGCGCTCCTCGGCGAGGAAGTGGCGGCGCAGAAAGCGCGCCAAGTCCAACGCGGCCTCGCGCAGGACGGCCGGGTCCTCGCCGCAGGCTTGTGCCAGGAGCCCCCGTATCTTCTCGCGCAGGCGGGCCAGCGCGGCGTGCTGATCGGCGACCAGCCTGCGCGCCTGGTCCGCGGCGGGAGCCGGCGCCTCCGGGGCGGCCTCGAAGATCTTGTCCTCGAGGCGCTCGTGCAAAGCCAGGGCGTTGAGCAGGACGAGCAGGGCGCCGCGCGTTTCCCGCTCGGCCACGCGCGGATTCGGATCGGCGGCGCAGCGCTCGAGGCGCCCGACGACGCGCAGGAGGAGCGCGTGCTCCCGGGACAGCGAGGCGAACAGGCTCATGGCGCGCCCTCCGGCGCCGCGGACGGCAGGCGCAGCGTGAAGACGGCCCCCCGTCCCCTTTCGGACTCGACCTCGACCTCGCCGCCCATCGCGCGCATGGCGGCTCGGCAGAAGGTCAGTCCGAGCCCCAGCCCGTGATGCCGCTCATTGTCTTCTCCTTGATAGTAGCGCTCGAAGATGCGGGGCAGGTCTTCAGGCGTGATGCCCTGCCCGTTGTCCGCGACTCGGATCACGACGTCGCGCCCGCGCGGCGCGGCGTCCACCGCGACCAATCCTCCCGCAGGCGTGAACTTGAGGGCGTTGCCCAGGATGTTGGCCAAGGCGCGGCGCAGGAGCTCCGGGTCGGCGCGCGCGGCCAGCGCCTTGGGAACGGCGCAGGTCAGCACGCGGCCGCCCGTTCGCGCCGCCGGCCGGAATTCGTCGACGACGCCGTGAAGCAGGGCCTCGAGGTCCACCGATCCGGCATGGACCGGCATGGCTCCGTCCTCAAGGCGCTCCGTGTCGAGATAAGTCCCGATGAGCGCGTCGAGCCGGCGGCAGTTCCGGATGCCGCCCTCGATGAGCGCGAGGTCGTCGGGGGCGAGGGGATGTCCGGTGCCCATGCTCTTGACGGCGCACAGCGTCCCGTGCGCGATCATCAGGGGATTGCGGAAGTCGTGGGCGAGCATCTGCCGCCATTGCGCGCGCTGCCTTCCCGCCTCGGCTTGGGAGGAGACGTCCTCGATGAGGATGAAATGGCTTTCGAGGCTCGGCAGGCGCACCCGCATGCAGCGCACCCGCAGCTCTCGCCCCGTGGCGGCGTATTTTCCCTTGAAGGTCACCGCGTCGTGCGCGCCCCGCGGAATCCTGAGCGGGCACGCGGCGGCGTCCTGCGCGCGGCGCCCCTCAAACGCCGCGCAGAGCAGGTCGCAGATCGCGGACTTCCGCGCCGCCTCCGCCGTCGGCCCAAGCAGGACGCCCGCGGCGGCGTTGGCGTATAAAAGCCGCCCGTTGGAATCGGCGACGCAGACGCCGTCCTTCAGGCAGTCGTACATGGGCCGCAGGGCGTCCAGAAACTTCGTGGCCATGCAGGCCGTGGCGCAACGAAAGAGCCGGGGTCCAGAACCGGAAATCGTCGCCGCCGCCCTTCTTGACCGCGTACATCGCCCGGTCCGCCTTGTCGACGAGGCGCCGCGGGGCGGTTCTCCCGTCGAACAGGAAGCCGCCGATGCTGGCCGAGGTCCTGGTCCGGCGGCCGTGCACGGTGAAAGGCCGGCGCAGGACGCGCAGGATGTTTTGAATCACGCGGTCGGCGTCGCGCCGGCCGGAGACGGGGTTGAGCAGGACGGCGAACTCGTCGCCCGCCCAGCGGGCCACGGTGTCCGTGCGCCGCACGCAGCCGCGCAGCCGCGCGCCGACCGCCTGAAGGAAGGAGTCTCCCGCGGCATGGCCCCAGCGGTCGTTGACGTCCTTGAAATGGTCCAGGTCGAGGAACAGGACGGCGATGCGTTCGGCGGCGGCCCGGCCGGAGAGCGCGCGCCTGAGGCGCTCATGGAAGAAGCGGCGGTTGGGCAGGCCCGTGAGCGGATCGCGCTGCGCCAACTGCCGGAGGCGCTCCTCGTTGAGCTTCGGGTTCGTGATGTCCCGAAAGACGCCGAGATAGCAGCGCGTATGTCCCCACTCGTCCTTGATCGAGCTGATCGTGAGCCATTCCGGATAGATCTCGCCGTTTTTGCGCCGATTCCAAATCTCGCCCTGCCAGCCGCCGTCGCGCAGGAGAGAGGACCACATCCGGGCGTAAAACTCGCGGCCGTGCTTTCCCGAGTGAAGCAGGCGGGGATTGCGCCCGGCGACCTCCGAGAGCGCGTAGCCGGTGACGGCGCAGAAGGCGTCGTTGACGGCGATGATCGCGCCGCGCGGGTTGGTGATCACGACGCCGTCCGTCATGGCGGAGATCACTTGCCATGCGGAGACGGAAAGCGCCGGCGCGTTCGTTCCGGGCACGCATTCGGCGGCGCAATGAAGCGGCCAGCTCCGTCGCTGGACAAAGCGTTGCGCCGGGGAAGCGGCGATGGACACGCCATGCTCGGAGCGCTTCGTCTGGATGTCGGAAGGCCGCTTGCGCCGGCTGGGTCGGAGCGTTGCACCGAGAACGGCGGGCGCCGGCGCTCAGGCCGGCAGGGAGGTTCTATGGAACACGACGCGAGGAAGTGGACGGCGTACGCGGGGTATTTCTTTTCGGGGGCGGCGATCGGCGCCGGGCTCGGGGTGCTTTTCGCGCCGAGGGCCGGCCGTGAAACTCGGGAGAAGATGAGCCGCTGGCTCAAGGAGAAGAGGGAGAAGGGCGGCATCGAGTATAGAGCCATGCGCGAGGCCTTGGAGGCGGGCCGCAAGACCTTCGCGTCCAAGGAAAAGGAGTTGTCGAAGACCTAGAGGCCGAGAGGGGGCGGAGCGGGACGCGGGACGATCCGCCTTGGGGGGCTCCATGCGGGCGCGCGATGTCATGTGTCGGCGGGTTCCGGCGGTCCATCCGGAAACCCGGGCGGACGAGCTCGCCCGGCTTTTCTCCGAGCGCGGCGTCAGGGGGGCTCCCGTCGTCGGCCCCGAAGGCGATCTCATCGGCGTCGTGTCCCAGACCGACCTGATACGGGGACGCCGCGCGGGCTCCGCGGCCGCAGCGATGATGACGCCGTGGGTCGTCTCCTTCGAGGAGGACACGGACGTCGAGGTCCTGGCGCGCCAGATGCTGGTCAAGAGGATCCATCAGCTGGTCATCACGCGCGAGGGCCGGATGCGCGGGATCGTCACGACGATGGACCTGCTCCGCGCGTTCGTCGGGCGAGTCGGAATGTTGCGTGCGGATCGGCGCGGCGGGAGTCTCCGCCCGGGGGGAGCTATGCTGGCCAAGGACATCATGCGCCGGAACGTCGTCACGGTGGGGCGTTGGCTGACTTTGTCGGAGCTCGCGAAGGTATTCGAGGAAAAGTGCATCAGCGGCGCGCCGGTGGTCGACGAGGCGGGGTCCATTCTCGGCGTCGTCTCCCAAACGGACCTCGTGCGCACCCGCCGGGAGGCGTCGCCCGGGGTTCCCGCCTACCATCGGGAGTTCGACGATACGATTCGCGCCGGCGGCCTGCACATCGAGGAGTTCGACCAGACCCGGGTGGAGGAGATCATGACGCCGGGGGCCATCTCGCTCGATGAGGCGACGCCGGTGGAGAAGGTGGCCAAGGTGATGATCAACAGCCGCATCCACCGCGTCTTGATCACGCGGGCCGACCGCTTGGTCGGGATCGTGACGACCATGGATTTCCTTCGCGCCCTCGTCGTCCTCGCCAAGAGGACGCCGACGAAGCGCCCGCGCGCGCGCGCCGGCGCGTAGAAGGCGTCCGGGAAAATCGTGGGAGGCCTCATGGATATCGTCGACTGCCTGCTCGAGGGCCACAGGACGCTCCGGAGCTCGCTTGCGTGCATGGCCGTGCTGCTCGACGGCCCGAGCGGCGTCGGGTGGGACGACTGCGCGGCGCTGGACCGGGAGCGCTTCTCGCGCGAGTTGAAGGGTTTTTTCGCGGCGTTCAAGGCGCATGAGGCCATGGAGGACGCGTACTTGACCCGGATCCTGCATCAAATCGAGATGGAGCCGGACCTCAACGCGGCCATCGCGGAGGGCCATCGCGCCGTCGCGGAGATGACGAAGCTCTTCGGCGCCGTCGCCGCCAGCTGCGACGGGGAGCACGTGTATCGCCTGCGCACCGTCCTGTCCCGGCTGAGCGAGGAGCTGGAAACGCACCTGTCCTACGAGGAGAAGGTCGTGTTTCCGAAGCTGCGGGCGCTTCTTCCCGATCGGCTGCTGCGCGAGCTCGGCCGGCGGGCGCAGGCCGCGACCGCGGCGGCCGCCGCGCCCTGACGGCCGGCCCCGGCGCCGCGCGTCCTACAGCCGTCCGTGGCGGAGAATGGCGAGCAGCAACCAGAAGGCCATCAGCGCCGAGAGGAGGAAGCCCCCGAGGCCGAGAATCGGCGCGTCCCGCCAGTAGGGGGGCAGGCGCGCGTGCATGAGCAGGGCGGAGCCGATCACGAGCGAGCCCAGGAGGACGGCGTAGGCCAGGCGGTTGCTGGCCTGGTCCAGCTCCGCCAAGGCCGGCTCCAGCCCCTTGTGCTCGAATTCGATCAGGAGCCGTCCGCGCCGCGCCTGCTGGATGAGCTCGCGCAGCCCGCCGGGCGCCGCGGCCAGCAGGTCGAGCGCCTCCCGCCCGGCGGAAGCGATGCGTTCGCCTAGGCGCCCCGGAGCCAGGCGCTCGGCGTGCGCGCGGCGGACGAACGGCGCGCAGGCCGAAACGGCGTCGAAGCCCGGGTCGAGGGAGCGCGCGAGGCTTTCGAGTTCGGTGAGCGTCTTGACCATCAGTAAGAGGTCGGCCGGAACGCGCACCCGGTGCCGGGCCGTGGTCTGGAAAAGCTGCTGCAGCATGCGCCCCAGCCGCCATTCCGAGAGAGGCCGATAGGCGTATTGGTCCATCAGCTCGGCCATATCGGCCTCGAACTCCCGAGGATCGGGGTCCTCGTCGCGGTCGGCGAGCGCGAGCAGGGCGCGCCCCAATCCCGCCTCGTCGCGCTCGGCGATGGAGAATACGACTTCGGCGAGGGCCTCGCGCGTCGCGCGGCCGAGCCGTCCCATCATGCCGAAATCGAGGTAGACCACGACGTGGCCCGGCTGGATGAGGAGGTTGCCCGGGTGCGGGTCGGCGTGGAAAAACCCGTGCGTGAAAATCATCGCCAGGTAGTGCTCGGCCATGCGCTCGGCCGCGACGCGCGGATCAAGGCCCGCGCGCTCGAGCGCGGCCGGGTCGCCGGGCTTGATTCCCTCCATGCGCTCGAGGGTCAGCACGCGCGATGAGCTGAGCGCGCGGTGCACCGCGGGGACGCGGACGGTCGGGTCGCCCTGGAACTGGCGCGCGAAGCGTTCGATGTGCGCGGCCTCCATCGATAAATCCATCTCGCGGTCAAGGGAGCGCGCGATCTCGGCGACCACGCGCGTCGGGCGGCGGGCGCGCCAGGCGTCGAGATGCTTCTCGGCCAGAGCGGCGAGATGCGCCATGATCTCAAGATCGACGGCGACGACGCGGCGGACGTCGGGCCGCAGCACCTTGACGACGACCTCGCTGCCGTCGAGCAGGGAGGCCGAGTGGATCTGCGCGATCGAGGCGGCGGCCAGGGGCCGCCCGTCGAAGCGCGCGAAGCGGCGCGAGACGGGCCCGCCCAGATCCTCCTCCACCGCGCGCCGGGCCTCTTGCGCGGGGAAAGGCGGCACGCGGTCCTGGAGCTTGGCCAGCTCGCGCAGGTAGTCCGGGGGGAGCAGGTCGGAACGCGTCGAGAGATACTGCCCCGCCTTGACGAAGGTGGCGCCCAGCTCCTGGAGGGCGAGGCGCAGGCGTTCCGGCCGCGCCGCCGCGTCCTCGGGGGAGCGCCACGCGAGGCCCCGCGGGCCGCCCACGAGGCGGTAATCGAGACGCAGCGCGTGCAGCATGTCCCCCAAGCCGTGCTTGGCGAGGACCGCGGCGACCTCGCGGTAGCGGTTCAGGTGGCGGTACGTCCGCCCCAGCGTCCCGAGGCCGCCCATGGCTCCTCCCCGGCTAGTCGACTTTCACGCTGCGGCCGGCGCGGACGCGGGCGCGCTCCAAGGTCACGCGCAGGACGCCGTTGCGGCAGGCGGCCTTGGCGGAGCCCGGCTTGATCTCGTCGGGCAGGCGCACGCGGCGCAGGAACTCGCCGCGCGGCAGCTCGCGTCGGCCGGTCTCGAGGGCGCCTTCATCCTCGCGCCGGCGGCCGCTGACGGTCAACGTGTCCTCCGTGACGTTGACCCGGATGTCGCTTTTATCGACGCCGGGAAGAGCGAAGGAGACGGCGAATTCGCGCGGCCCTTCCTCCACGTCGGCTTCGGGCACCCAGACGGCGAACCGCGGCCGCGCGGCCTCGGCCAGCCGCGAGAGCAGCATGCGGCGCGCCGGGTACCAGCCTCCGGCGACGGCCTGCTCCACGCCTTCCAGGATGTCGTGCACCGGCTCCCACGCGGAGCCGTTCCGTTCTCGCGGCGAGCGTTTGTTCGTCATAGCGCCTCCCGGGTTCGTCGCCGTGACGCACGCAACACGCTGGCCAGGGGATTGGGGAGAGCCAAACGAAACGAACGGGGAGCGGTCGCAACCGCAGCCTCGTTCGTTTTCCATTCCACGCATCCGGGAAGCGGGTCCGATCGCCGCGCTTGGGCGCGTCCGGCCTCGCCGCACCCGGGGGAGGTCACGGGCCGACCCGGCCTCCTAACGGACGCGTCGCAACGCTACAGCCATGGAGAGCGCCTTTTTTCCATGCGTCCGCGCCGCCCGCGGGACGCGCCGGCGCGCGGCGCTGATGACGCGTCCGACGGTCGCGGGCTTTATTTTCAGCGCGGCGGAGATGACCGCGGGGGAATGTCCTTGCCCGTGCCAACGGATGATGCAACGGTCCCTGATCCGGCACAGCCCGCACGGCCATATGCCGCCTCGTTTGGGAATCCAGAGGCTCCTTCCTCCGAACTCGTCGCGGAGCGTCAGGAACCTCTCCAATCCGACGATGTCGAGCAGTCTGACGGTGCTTCTCGCCCTCGGCTGGAGGCAGCGCGGCGCCGGCTTGGTCTTCATGCGTCCGGACGGCGCAACATTGCGGCCGGGAGGGGGCCGCCGCGCTATCGCGGCTGCAGCGGCTTCGCCGCGCGGAAGACGAGCCGGAAATCCACGGCGTCGGCCTCGACCTTCTGGCCGTCCTTGATCTTGCCGGTCAGCAGCATGCGGGCGATCGGGTCGACCACGAGGCGAGCGACGGCGCGCTTCAGGGGCCGGGCTCCGTAGGCGGGATCGTAGCCCTCCTTCGCCAGCAGATCCTTGGCCGCGTCGGTCAGCTCGAGCGCGACGCGCCTCTGCGCGAGGCGCTTGCGGATCGAGGCGAGCTGGACTTCCACGATGCGCCGCAGGGCCTCCCGGTCGAGGCTCGAGAACACGAGCACGTCGTCGAGGCGGTTGAGGAACTCGGGGCGGAAGCGGGTCTTGAGCTCGTCCTGGGAGGCGTTGGACGTCATCATGACGACCGCGTTCGTGAAATTGACCGTGCGGCCCTGTCCGTCGGTGAGCCGGCCGTCGTCCATGACCTGGAGGAGCACGTTGAAGGCGTCCGGGTGGGCCTTCTCGATCTCGTCGAGCTGGACGACCGCGTACGGGCGCCGGCGCACGGCTTCGGTCTTCTGGCCGCCCTCCTCGTAGCCGACGTAGCCGGGAGGCGCGCCGATGAGGCGGGCGACCGCGTGCTTCTCCATGTACTCGGACATGTCGAGGCGGATCATGGCTTTCTCGGAGTCGAACAGGAACTCGGCGAGCGCGCGGGCGAGCTCGGTCTTGCCGACGCCGGTCGGCCCCATCAGGAGGAACACGCCGGTGGGGCGGTTCGGGTCGGAGAGCCCGGAGCGGGCGCGGCGGACGGCCTCGCACACCGCCTTGACCGCGGCGTCCTGGCCGATCACGCGCTCGTGCAGTTTTTCCTCCATGCGCAGGAGCTTCGCCGCCTGCCCCTCCAAGAGACGCTCGACCGGCACGCCGGTCCAGCGCGCGACGACGCCGGCGACGTCCTCCTCGCCGACCTCCTCTTTCAGGAGCCGGCGCTCCTTCTGCAGCGCGGCGAGCTCCTCGCGCAGCCTCGCCTGCCGCTTCTCGTGCTCCGGCACCGTGCCGAAGCGGACCTCGGCGGCGCGCGCGAGGTCGCCGGCGCGCTCCGCCTTCTGCTCGTCGGCCTTGAGCTCTTCGACCCCCTTCTGGAGCCCGCGCAGCTCGTCGATCAGGTCCTTCTCCCGCTTCCAGTGCGCGCGCAGGCCGGCGGACTCGCTCTTGAGGCGCTTGAGCTCCCTCTCGATGGCCTTCAGGCGCTCGGCCGAGGCCGCGTCGCCCTCTTTCTTGAGGGCCGTCGCCTCGATCTCGAGGCGGCGGATGTCCCGCTCGGCCTGGTCGAGCTCCTGCGGCAGGGAGTCGATCTCCATGCGCAGGCGGCTTCCGGCCTCGTCGACGAGATCGATCGCCTTGTCGGGGAGCTGGCGGTCGGAGATGTAGCGGGAGGACAGGGTCGCGGCGGCGACGAGCGCCGCGTCGCGGATGCGCACGCCGTGGTGGACCTCGTAGCGCTCCTTGAGGCCGCGCAGGATCGCGATCGTGTCCTCGATGGACGGCTCGTCGACCAAGACCGTCTGGAAGCGGCGCTCGAGCGCGGCGTCTTTCTCGATGCCCTTCTTGTACTCGTCGAGGGTGGTGGCGCCCACGCAGCGCAGCTCGCCGCGCGCGAGCATCGGCTTGAGGAGGTTCGCGGCGTCCATCGCGCCCTCGGCCGCGCCCGCGCCGACGAGCGTGTGCAGCTCGTCGATGAAGAGGATGACCTTGCCCTCCTGGGCCGCGATCTCCTTGAGCACGGCCTTCAGGCGCTCCTCGAACTCGCCGCGGAACTTGGCTCCCGCGATGAGCGCCCCGAGGTCGAGCGAGATCACCGATTT
>JACQJQ010000093.1 GCA_016204945.1 Elusimicrobiota bacterium | reverse complement strand
GCCGCGCGCCTCGAACGTCGCGCGCAGGCCGCCCGACGGGAACGACGACGCGTCCGGCTCGGCCTGCGTGAGCATCTGGCCGGTGAACGTCTCCAGGACCTTCCCGCCGCCGGTCGGATCGATGAAGGCGTCGTGCTTCTCGGCGGTGGCGCCGGTCAGCGGCTGGAACCAGTGGCAGTAGTGCGTGGCGCCCTTCTGGATCGCCCACGTCTTCATGGCGGAGGCGACGGCGTTCGCGGCGTCCAGGTCGAGGCGCTCGCACTTGGCCGCGGCGTCCTGGACCTTGCGGAAGGTCTCCTTCGGCAGGAGCAGCCTCATCGTCTCGAGCCCGAACACGTTGCAGCCGTAGTAGTCGGACACCTTGGGGCGGGCGGGAGAGGCGGCGCGGGACTGCTTGGACTTGGCGGTCATTGAATCGACGGCTCCGTGGCGTCTGGGGGTCATCTTCCCTCCATGCGATTTTCAGCGGCGCGACGGTCTATCCCGGAGCGGCTTGTATCGCCGCCGGCGGGCCTCCACCGTCGAGGACTATCCTATGAATCTTGCCTCGGTCAAGTCCAGAGGACGAGGGGGTGGCAGCGTCCTCCGAGTTCCCGGACTTTTTAAGGGTCGAACCCGACTGTTTCCGGAAACAGTCGCTGTACACGCGTACAGTGGCACACAAGGGATGATAATCCCCGGCGCCACGATGAGGTCCGCGAGAAACCACCCGTCAAAAGTCCGGGAATTTGAGGGCAGCGTCCTCTTGACGCGGCCAACCTCGTCGATCTATACTATACATGACTTTTTCAGTCGGGATTAAAATCAGGGGAAACCATGCTGACCATCACGCCGAAGGCCGCCGAAAAAATCACTGATTTTCTCAAGACCGAGGAGACCGCCCAGGGCAAGGCCCTGCGCCTGCGCGTCGCCGCGTCCGGCTGCGCCGGCTACGAGTATCGGATCGGCTTCGACGACAAGACGCCCGCCGACCAGATCCTCCCCCAGTCCGGCTTCGACGTCATCGTCGACGCCGACAGCCTGAAGTTCGTGGAGAACGCGACGATCGACTACGCCGAGGATGAGACGAGCTCCGGCTTCCGCATCAAGAATCCGCTCGAAAAGGGCTCCTGCGGCTGCGGCAAGTCCAAGCAGTTCTAGAAGAATGATCACCTTGACCGAGCGCGCCGCCAAGAAGATTCGGGCCCTGGCCTCCAAGAAGGGCCTGCGGCCGGTTCTGCGCGTGAAGGTCGGCGCGGGCGGGTGCTCGGGCATGAGCTACGAGTTCGTCGTCTCCGACGAGATCGCCCAGGAGGATATCGTGTTCGAGGCCCACGGCGCGAAGACCGTCGTGGACCCGAAAGCCGACTTCTTCATCGGCGGCTCCCAGGTGGACTACGAGGAAAGCCTGATGAAGTCCGGCTTCGTGGTCAAGAATCCGCAGGCCGTCTCGACCTGCTCCTGCGGCAAGTCGTTCTCGACCTAATCTACAGGCGGTAAAGCATCCAGTACACGGCCACGCCCGTGGCCGAGACGTACAGCCAGATCGGGAAGGCCCAGCGCGCCCAGCGCCGATGCTCCTCGAACCGCTCCTTCACGGCGAGAAAGAACGTTCGAAGGATGATGGGCAGGACCACCACGGCAAGACAAGTATGCGTGAGCAGGACCGTGAAGTACACGGTCCGGATGAAGCCCGTTTTCTGAAAGCGCACCGAGCCCACATGAAAGTGGTACCACAGGTAGCAGGCCAGGAAGACCGCCGAGCATAAGAAGGCCGCGACCATAGCCCAACGGTGCGCCTCGCGCCGACCCGTCTTGATCAAAGTCCAGCCGAGCAGAAGCAGAACGGCGCAGGTTCCGTTAAGCGTCGCGTTCAGCGCTGGAAATGCGGACAGTTCCAACTAGCCGACTTCCTCGACCTCGACCGCGGCGTGCTTTCCCGACGTCGGCGCCGGGCCGACGTTGAAGCGGGGCTTGTGCTTGGCGACGAAGGCGCCCGCGATGTCCTTGAGCTCGTCGGCGTCGTCGATGTCGGCGGAGGCGACGTAGTCGAAGTAGACGTCGGGCGCGGCGGCGAAAAGCTCCTTGGCGGTGGGCGAGGCCTTGTTGTCCATGTGCGCGGCGAGCGCCTCGTACACCGAGCCCGTCAGCGCCACGCCGACGAACAGCACCTGGGGGCTGCGCGCCGCGTCGAAGGTCACGAACTCGTACACGCCCGGCTTGTGCGGGGCGTGGGACGGGAGGGCGTCCGGCTTGAAGCGGAAGCAGCGGTCGGACATCGCGACGCGGAACTTGCGAACGGGCATGGGGTCTCCTTAAGGGAAGAGGATCAGGATTGGCGCGGCGAGCGCCACAGCGCGCGGCCGACGAAGAACGGCCCGAGGCTCTCGAGGTACTGGGAAGTCTGCACGGTGGGGCGCATCGCCTCGACGAGCGCGGAGAGCGGGTGAAGCTCCCGGCCGATCAAGCCGATGACGAAGTCGTTGTCGTTCCGGTCGAGGCCGTGGCAGGCGAGGCGCACGTCCGAGGCGACGCCCGCGTCGCCGAACTGGCGGCCGATCGTCCCGTGCTCGCGCAGGATCTGCTGCTGCTCGGGGCGCGGCAGACGGTAGAAGGAGCCGGTGCGGCGCAGCGGATACCAGATCGCCCACGGCGTCGCGGGGTCCAGCGCCATGCGGCGCGGGCGCTGCAGGAGCCAGTCCTCGAGCTTGGGCTCGTAGCCGAGCGCGTAGGTGCGGCCGAGCATCGCGAGCTCGTTTTTAGGGGCGAGCTCCTTGAACGGGCCGGACGCGAGGTCCCGGCGCAGCCGGGTGACGAGCAGCTCCGGGTTTTCGGTCATCGCGAGCACGGCGACGCCGGTGGGATCGTTGACGTCCTCGTACAGGACGCAGTCCAGGCCGCCGCCGGCGAGAGCGTCGACCAGGGGCCGGGCGTCGCGGCAGCCGCCGAAGGCGGTCAGCTGCATGAACAGGCGCTTGTCGGAGAATTGCGGCTGGCCGTCCTTGGGCCCCCCCTTCTCGCGCAGATCGAGCGCGGGGGAGTCGGCGGGGTCAGCGGGCCGCTGCGGGTGGCTCACGTCGACGATTCTACTTTTTAGGACCGCCCCGTGTCGAGGGCCGGGCGCGGCCCCTACGCCTTGGCCTGGTCGACGGGGCCGTCGAGGACCTCGCGCAGCTTGCGCAGCAGCGCCCCGGGCAGGAAAGGCTTGTATAAAAACGACAGGCCGGGCTCCAGCACGCCGTGCTGCACGATGGCGTCGTCCGTATAGCCGGAAATGAAGAGGGTCCGGCGCGCCATCTTCCGGCGCGCCACCTCCTGAGCCAGCTCGCGGCCGTTCATGCCGAACATCACCACGTCCGTGACCAGCAGGTCCACGGGCTTGGCGCGGCGCTCGAGCGCCCTCAGCGCCTCCGGCCCGCTCGCGGCGCTCAAGACGTCGTAGCCGTTGGCGGTCAAGGTGCGCTCGCCGAGGCGGCGGATGATGTCCTCGTCCTCCACGAACAGCACGGCTTCATGGCCCCGAACCAGCCCGTCTCCGTCCTTATCCTTGCTCCTGTCCTTGCCCGGCGCCGCGGCCTCCATCTGAGGAAAGTAGATCCGGAAGGTCGCGCCGCCGCCCGGCTCGCTGTCCACCTCGATCTCGCCGCCGCTTTGCTTGATGATCCCGAACACGGTGGAAAGCCCCAGTCCCGTGCCCTTTCCCTTCTCCTTCGTGGTGAAGAACGGCTCGAAGATGCGCTCCTTGACCTCGTCGGACATGCCGCAGCCCGTGTCGCGCACGCTCAGGCGGACCAGGGGCCCGCGGGGCATGCCCGGATTCCTCGAGGCGAATTCCGCCGAGGCGTCCGCGATTCCGGTCTCGAACGTCAGCGTCCCGCCCTTGGGCATGGCGTCGCGCGCGTTGACGGCGAGGTTGAGAAACACCTGCTCGAGCTGCCCGGCGTCGACCTTGGCCAGGCATGGACGCGCCGCGAGGCGGGTCTCGAGCTTGACGTCCTCGCCGATGAGCCGCTTGAGCATGCTCGCCGTCCCGCCCACGACCGCGTTGATGTCCAGCACCTGGGGATTGAGGATCTGCTTGCGGCTGAACGCCAGAAGCTGCCGCGTGAGGCTCTCCGCCCTTTTGCTCGCGGCCAATATCTCCTTGACGTCCTCCCGTTTCGAGTCGTCCTTGGGCAGGCCCGCCATGACGAATTCCGCGTAGCCGTTGATGGCGGTGAGCAGGTTGTTGAAGTCGTGCGCCACGCCCCCGGCCAGGCGGCCGATGGACTCCATCTTCTGGGATTGGCGCAGCTCGCTTTCCAGCTGGATGTGCTCCGTGACGTCGCGCTTGACGGACACGTAGTTGATGACCCGCCCGGCGGCGTCGCGCACCGGGGAGATGGTGGAATCCGCCGTCTGCAGCGAGCCGTCCTTGCGCTTGTTGATGATGCGCCCCTTCCAAACGCGTCCGGAGGAGATCGTCTCCCACATCTCGCGGTAGAAGCGGACGTCCTGCTTGCCGCTTTTGAGGATGCGCGGGTTCTTCCCCAGGACCTCCCGGCGGCTGAAGCCGGTCGCCTCCTCGAAAGCCGGGTTCACGAACAAGATGGCGCCGTCGGCGTCGGTGATGAGGACGCTCTCTCCGGCCTGCTCGATGCCCGTCTGCAGCAGCCTCAGCTCGGCCTCCGCCCGCTTGCGGTTCCCGATTTCCCGGCAGAAGGCGATCAGCCCCCCCTCGCCGGCGCCGACGGTCTGCACGGAGATTTCGACGTCGATCAGGGCTCCATTTTTGCAGCGATGGCGCGTCTCGAAACACTCGTTTCCCACGCGCACGATCCGTTCGAGATGCTCCTGCGTCTGCGCGGGGGACTCGGCGGCCTCGATGTCGGCGACGTTCATGGCAAGCAGCTCCGTTCGCGAGTAACCGTGCATGCGGCAGAACGCCTCATTGACCTCCAGGATGCGCCCGTCCGCGTCGGTCCCGCAAAATCCCTCGAGCGTGTTCGACAGGATGCTTCGGTACCGCCTATCCCCGGAGGCGCGGCCGGCCTCCAATCTGTTCAGCGAGGCGGCGATCAGGACGACCAGCGCGCCGATGGCGCCGATGAAGGCGGACACCATGAAGGCGGCGCCGAAGGCGTTCTCCAGCGAGCCCGAGGACGTGGCTCGCAGGTACAGCCAGCCCAGCATGATCGGCAATCCGACGACCGCCGGGAGGATGCGCCGGGCGAGCTGGCCGCCCACCCTATCCCCGGCGACGACGGCCATGAGGCCGCGGTCCGGCCGGATGGCCAAAACGCCCAGAGCCGCGGCCGCTATCGCCGCCGCCGCGTACGGAGTCATTCCGAAGGGCATGCGCGCGCCGTAGCCCCAGCTGAGCGCCGTCAGCAGTCCCATGAGGCCGGCCGACCCCGCGAGGATTTGGGCGGCCGCAAGGTCCTCGCGACGGGCCCGCCCCGGCAGCAGGACGGCCGCGCCGAGAAGGAGAAAGCCCCCCGCGGACGCCGGCGCCATCCCGAAATCCAGCCCAAAGACGTACCGGGCGAGCGCCAGGCAGGAGACCACGAAGGCCGCCCAGACGCACGCCTTGCCCGCCAGCCGCAAGCCGCCGCGAACGGACCCGTCTTGAGCGATCATTTGCGCGCGCATTTTGCCCTCCACGCAACATTGCGACCACGGATCAGAGCGGCCCGCCCCGGCCGCGGCGGTCAAAGGCGAACCGGCTCAACGTCCGGCTCGTTTCGGACTTGAGATAGGCCTTCAGCTCGGAGGCGACCGCGGCCACCTCGGCGTAGCTCGCGAACGCGCGCCGCTCCGTCGTGGCGACCCCGATCGACAAGGTCGGGCGCGGGCCCCGCGCCGAACGGGAAAAATCCGGCGCGCATTCGTCGAACAGGCGGGCGAGCCGCTGCGCCGCGTGCGGCGCCTCCTCGAGCCCGCAGAGCGCGACGAAATCGTCGCCCCCCACGTGCCCGACGAAGCCGTCGCCGAGGCTCTCTCGAATGAGGCCGGCGGTCTTAAGGATCAGCCGGTCGCCCTCGGCGAAGCCGCAGGCGTCGTTGAAGGCCTTGAAGCGGTCGATATCGATGTAAAAGAAGGCGAAAGGCTCCCCGCCTTGAAGACGCCGGGACACCTCCGCCTCGATGGCGGGATTCCCGGGCAGGCCGGTCAGCGGGTTCGCCGACAGGAGCAAGGCGTGGCGCTTCAAAAGCCCGTCCACGCGGGCCAGGAGCTCCCCCACGGCGAAGGGTTTCGTCATGTAGTCGTCGGCGCCGAGTTCGAAGCCCTCGACTTTGTCGTCGACGCCGCCCTCGCCCGTCAGCATGATCACCGGGGTCATGCGCGTGCCGGGACGGCGCCTCAGTTCGCCGAGCACCTCCCAGCCGTCCTTGTGCGGCATGTTCACGTCGAGCAGGATCAGGTCCGGCCGGCGCTCCGCGGCGAGGGCCAGCGCCTGCGCTCCGTCGCCGGCCGCGATCACCGTGCGCGCGGGCCCGTGCAGCGCGCGCGAAAGGACCCTCCGTATGGCGAGCTCGTCATCGACGACCATGATCATGCGCGAGGTCATATCCGCTCCTTGCGTCTCAAATTCCGCACTTCCGGGCCAGCGAGTAGGCCCGTCCGTCGAGGGAGACGAAGCGCTTGGTCTCGAGCGGCGACAGCTCCGGCACGCGGTCCTGGGCGTACCAGGCCTTCATCTTGTCGTAGAACGCCCGCTTCAGCCCGGGATCGGAGATCGTCGAGCCCGGGTTGACCTTCAGCGTCGCCGGATCGAGCCCCTTCTTGAGCTTCGCGGCCCAGTAGCGCGCCTTCAGGTCGAGGATCTCCCCTTCCAGGCGGTCCACCGTCGCGGCCGCGTCGCCGCAGTCGAGGTCGTCCGAGACCGAGTCCCGCAGGGCGATCTCCCCTTCGGTCAGGATGCTCGGAGCCTCCACCGTGAACTCCGGAGCCGGAACGAAGAGATTGGGAAGGTCGAACCAGTCGCGCTGCGCGTGATGCTCGCTGGCGGCGACGATGACGCCGGTTTCCGTGTTGATGAGGCGCGCGTTGATCACGACCTCGCGGCCGATGGTCACGAAGCTGCCCACGACGATTCCTTCCGCCGAGAGCACCCGTCCCAGCTTGCGCAAAGTGGCCGGATCGAGCGCCCCGGTCCGTCCGAGCTTATGCTCGTCCATCAGCGCCCGGAGCATGGAGCGCTCGAGGGTCTGCACCGAGCCGACGCGCACGAGCTGGGTCACCAGCTTTTCCGCGATATTCCAACCGTCGCGGGCATTGCCCCCGTCGGCCGGCTCGAAGGGCATCACCGCCACCCGGTTGAGCCCGACCTTCTTCGCTCCGAAGGAAAGATCCTTCGCCAGCGCCTTGAAGCCGTCGGCTTGAGCCCGGGGCGCCGCGGCCGCCGCCGCGAGCGTCCCCGCCAAGACCAGGATCATCTTCATAACCCCTCCGACTCTCATGCCCACAGCATAGCGGCGCGCGCTGTGGGAACATTTAACGGGGGCTTAAGTCGGACTTAATTGCGGCGGCGGCAACGGGCTACGCTTCGAATTTGTACCCGTGGCCGGTCAGGTTCGTGATGCTCTTGGCGAGCTTGGGGCCCAGCTTCTTGCGCAGGTGGGAGATGTGCACCTCGACGGTGCCCGGATCGTTGTAAGTGGAAAGGTCGTAGCCCCAGACGGTCTCGAGGAGGAACGGAACGCTGAGCACGCGCCCCGCCTTCTCGATGAGGAGGGCCAGGAGATCGAACTCCTTGCGCGTCAAGGAGACGTTCTTGCCCGCGGCCTTGACGGTGCGGCCCGCGGGATCGAGCTCTATGCCCGACTTCCTCAGCATCTTCCCCATCTGCGCGGTCGGCTGATAGCGGCGCAGGACCGCCTCGAGGCGCGCCGTCAGCACGGGCAAAGAGAACGGCTTCGTCACGTAGTCGTCGGCCCCGCCCGAGAAGCCGGACACGACGTCGGCGTCCGCGGTGTGCGCGCCGGACATGATCACGACCGGGATCGACCGCGTCTCGGCGTCCTTCTTGAGGACGCGGCACACCGCGTGGCCGTCGAGGCCGGGCATGTCCGAGTCCACGAGGACCAGGTCGGGGCGGGACTCGCGCACGAGCATCAGGCCCTCGGAGCCGTTGTCGGTGGAAACGACGGAAAAACCCGCTCCGGTCAGGTAGCGGCCCACCAAGGAGAGGACGGACTTGTCATCATCGACGACCAGCACTTTCCGGGACATGGCGGCCGTGGACTGTAACATTTCCGGCGTTCGGCCGTCATCTGTTCCACAAGATACTGGAGAGCCCGCTCGCCGCGTCGCGCCCGCCCAGCTCCCCGGCGCTCGCGACGGCGCGCGCCGAGGCGGTCAGCGGATCCAGGTCCAGCTCTCCCGCCTCGCGCGACTGGGCCCAGACCACGCCGCCCGTGGCCGCGTCGACGATCGACACGCTCACGCGCCCGCGTCCCGAGATGAAGGGCGCCGTGCGCGCGTCGCGCAGCAGCTCGGAGCTGGCGACCCCCCGCACGATGAACTCGCCGCCCTTCTCGACCACGGTAAATCCCGACGCGCCGAAGCTCCTCCTCAGGCCCTCCTCGGCCGGCCCGACGGCCTCGATCCGGACCTTCGTGTCGTCCGGGGGCGGAATCTCCTCGCCGTCGGCGAGCCGGGCCACGACGGCCCGGACGCGGACGACGCGCAGGCCCCCCTCGCTTCTCTCGCCGAGCACGGTCCAGCTCTCGACGCGGCCCCGCGCGTCGGCCCAGACGCGCCGGCGCACGGCGACCGCCGCCTCGACGCGCGTCGAGGCGGCCAGCTTCACGCCGAGGGCCTTCTCGACCGCCCGCTTCAGGGCGTCGGCCAGCGCCCGATCTCCCGCGGAGCGGGACGCCGGCCCCGGCTCCTCGGCCGCCCAACCCTCCGCCTCCACGGTCCGCCTCTCGACGCCGGACATCGGCGCCGTGGCGCAGCCGGCGACGGCCAGCAGGAGCGCCAAGCCTCCGCCGCGGGCGCTCATTTGAAGCTCACCCCCATCATCTCCTGCAGGCGGCTCTTGGGCAGGCGCATCGTCACGACGCAGCCGTTGTCCGCGGTGAACTCGCTCTTGAGTATCTCCGCGCCCTTGATCGTCTCCCGCAGGCGGCTCTCCAGCGACGAGTCTTCCTCGATGGCGCGCTCGATCGTGTAGCCGCCGTCGAGCTCGACGCCCTTGACCATCGACAGCATCTCATACTGCGCCTTCACGATCGCCGCGTCGCGCGCCAGGGACTTGCGCTGCGTGTCGCTCTCGAGCGCCGGGTCCGAGGCCCCGATGCCGATCGCCTCGATGTAGGCGCGGCGGTTCGGGCTCTGGTCGATCACGGTCTGGACCTGCCCCTTCTGAACGCGGCTCTGGACGCCGCCGCAGCCGGTGAGCAGGCTCGAGGTCAACGCCGCAAGCGCCCCGAGTCTCATCATCAACGCGTAATTCATGGCCCCTCCCTGCGACGCTCCAAGGATGGCCCCATTCGCTTGCAGGCGGTTTAAGCCGCGCTTAATTTCCGCCTAAGTCGCCGCCCGGCGGCCCGTCAGTCGCCGCCGCCGACGTCGAGCGCGGGCCGCGCGGCGCGGCTTTCGCCAAGCAGGCTCTCGACGGCGTCGAGCAGCTGGAGGCGGCCGACCGGCTTCATGAGGTAGGCGGTGCCGCCGGCGTGGAAGCTCTTCTGGTAGTCTCCGACATCCTGCGAACCCGTCAAGAACAGCACCGGCAGGGACTCGAGGCCCGGGGTGGCGCGCAGCAGCCGGCACAGTTCGAGGCCTCCGAGACCGGGCAGGTGCAGGTCCAAAACGACCAGGTCCGGAGCGCCCGCGCGCAGGGCCCCGATCAGCTCGGCGCCGTCCTTGAGCGCGCAGCACTCGTAGTCCGGCTCGAGCCAGGCGCGCACGGCGGCCTGGAAATCCGGCTCATCGTCCACCAGCATGATGCGGGGCTTCATGGCTTTTTCCTCCGCCGCGGCGCGGCGCCGCGGCCGCGGCGAGCTCCTCGGCCACGGCCGCCAGCAGCTCCCGCCGGTCGACGACCTTGTTGAGGTAGCGCGTTCCGCCGGCCTTCAGGTGCCGCTTGAAATCCTCTCTCGCCGTCGAGGCGGTCAGGAAGATGATGGGCGTGCCCGCGAAGCGCCGGTCGGCGCGCAGGTCGCGGCACAGCTCGAAGCCGCCCTGCTCCGGCATGTGCACGTCGAGAAGGACGAGATCCGGCTCCAGCGCCGCGATCTGCTCATGGCTCCATTCGCTGCCGAAGAGGGTCGTCACGCGGTACAGGGGCTTAAGCCAGCGCTCCATCGCCGCGAGAAAGTCGGCCTCGTCGTCGATGACGACGATCTTCGGCCTGCCGTCGGCTTTCGTGCGCATATCCGGAGGGAGTATAGCCGCGCGGCCGGCCGGGAACCACCAAATTTAGGCCAAATTTTCCGGACGCCTCCTAGGCGTCGAAACGATAGCCCAGGCCGGGCACGGCGACGATGCGCGCCCCGATCCTCGCGCCGATCTTTCGGCGCAGCGTGGAGACGTGCACGCCGATCGTGTGCGGATCCGAGTAGTCCGCCGGGTCGTAGCCCCAGACCGTCTTGAGCAGGAACGGGATGGACAAAACGCGGCCCGCCTTGCGCAGGAACATGGTCAGGAGATCGAATTCCTTGCGCGTGAGCGCCGCGCGCCGGCCCGAGACCGTCACCGTGCGCGCGGCCACGTCGATGACGAGGCCCTGGGCCCGGAGCTGCCGTCTCAGCTCCTCGGGGGCGCCGTAGCGGCGCAGGACCGCCGCGACCTTGGCCCGGATCAGCCCCGGCGACACCGGCTTCGGCAGGTAGTCGTCGGCCCCCTTGTCGAGCCCCTCGGCCTGGTCCGCCGAGCTCCGGCGCACGCCGGACATGAGAACCACGGGCACGCGGGCGGTCCTCCCGTCCGCGCGAAGCCGCGCCAGGAGCGACAGCCCGTCGCCGTCCGGCATCGACACATCCGACAGCACGAGGTCGGGGGGCGACTCGAGCGCGGCCTTGAGCGCCTCGCGCGCGCCGGAAGCGCGCCCGACGGCATAGCCGGCCGCCTCGAGGATATCGCCGTAAATCCGGCGATTGTCGGCCTCGTCATCGACGAGCAAAATTCGGCGCCGCGGCGGCACGCGCTTATTATACAGGGCGCTGACCGCGCTGACAACGGCGGCGTTGTAAAGCCCCCGTTTCGGCGCCAAACTGTCGCAGGCCCCACCGGAGGTCGAATGACGCCGGCAAAGCAGAGGATGTATCCCGACGAGAGGATGTTGCTGGCCGCCTCCGGAACGGCGGTCGTTTACTACGGCTTGGCGCGCGCCGGCCTCGGATTGGCGCTCGCGGGCACCGCCTCGTGCCCCGTGTGGCCGGCCTCCGGCCTCGCGCTCGTCGCGGCCGTGTTCCTCGGACCCGGAGCCGGCCTCGGCGTCTTTATGGGCTCGTGGCTGGCGAATTGGCACGCCCTTCCCGGACTCGGCGCCGTCGCGCCGCCGCTGGCGGCGCTCGCCTGCGCCGCCGTGGCGCTGGGCAGCGCCCTGCAGGCGCTGGCCGGCGCGCGCCTTTTAAGGAACGAGCTCGGCGGCCCGGATCCGTTGTCCAAGAGCCGCGACGTGATCCGCTTCGCCGCGCTGACGCCGGTCATCTGCCTGCTGAGCGCGAGCGTCGGGGTCGGGGCGCTTTTCGCCTCCGGGCTTCTCGCGCGGGAGATATTCGCCCAGGCGTGGCTGACGTGGTGGATCGGAGACCTCATCGGCGTGCTGGTGACGGCGCCCCTTCTCCTGGCGTGGCGTCCGCGCGGCACGGATGAATTCGGAGAGCCGCTCAGCCCGCGCCGGGCCCTGACGGCCGCCTGGGTCGTGTCGGCGCTGTGGCTCAGCGTCTGGCTCGGGTTCGGGGACTTGTTTCCGCCCGACACCCGCTATCCGCTGAGCTACCTCCCTTTCACCGCGCTGCTCTGGATCACTTTGCGCCTCGATTCCCGCGGAGCCACGGCCGGCGCCGCCGTCCTGGCCGCGCTCGTGCAGTGGCACACGATCAGGGGCGTCGGACCTTTCGCGGTCGGACGAACGCTCAACGAATCCCTGCTTCTTTCCTCCGCCTATATCGGCGCGGCGGCGCTCACCGCGTTCCTGCTGCGCGCCCTCCTCTCCGAGCTCGGCGGCGCGCGGGCGGCCCTGGAGCGCGTCTTGACGCGCAAGAACGAGGATCTCGTCGCCGCCAACGCCCACCTGCGCGTGGCCGCCCTCACCCGGCGCGAGGACACCGTCCGCATCCAGCTCTACCGCCGCATCTTCGGAGAGCTTCCAGTGGGCCTCAGCGTGCTGCGCGTCGACGATCCGGGCGACCCCGAGGGCTGGCGCATCGTGGAACTCAACCCGGCGGGCCTGCGGCTGTCCGCCGCCGAAGGCGAGGATCCGGGGGGACGCCTGCTCTTCGAGTTCGCCCCCGAATTGCGCGACACCGATCTCCCCCGCGCCTGCGCCGAGGCCGTGCGGCTCAACCGCGGCGTCGATATCCCCGACCTGCTCAGCCGGGAGCGCGTCCCCGGCGCGCGCTTTTCGGTCAAGATCTTCCCGCTCGGCGCGCCGTTCGTCGGCATCGCTTTCGAAGACATCACGGCGCGCAAGGCGGCGGAGGCGGCGCTGGCCCGCTCGAACGCCGAGCTCTCCCAGTTCGCCTACGTCGCCTCCCACGATCTTCAGACGCCGCTGCGCAAGGCCGCGGCCTTCGCCGAGCAGCTCCGGCTGCACCTCGGCGCCGCGCTCGACGAGACGAGCCGCGACTTCATGGAGCGCATGGAGCGCTCCATCGAGGGGATGCAGGCGCTCATCGACTCGCTCCTGGAACTCGCCCGGGTCGCCACGAGCGCGGCCGCGCCGCGCAAGGTCGACCTGGCGGTCGTCGCGGCCGAGGTGCTGGGCGATTTGGAGGATTCGATCTCCCTCTCCGGCGCGCGCATTCACCGCTCCTTTTTGCCCGTCGTCATGGGCGATCCCCACCAAATGCGCCAGCTTCTGCAGAATCTGATCGGCAACGCCATCAAGTTCACGGCCCCGGACAAAACCCCCGTCGTCCGCCTCCGGGGCCGCGCCTTCGACGACGGCCGCTGCGAGCTCGTGGTCGAGGACGACGGCGTCGGCTTCGACATG
>JACQJQ010000085.1 GCA_016204945.1 Elusimicrobiota bacterium | reverse complement strand
GTGCTCGTCGGCGTGCTGATCCTCTCCGGCGCCGTTAACACCTCGATCATGGGCTCCAACGGCGTCTTGAACCGGCTCGCGGAGGACGGGATCATGCCGGACAGGCTGCGGCACCTGCACCCGCGCTTCGGCACGACGCACCGCATGATCAACCTGTTCGTGATCCTGCAGGTTCTGACGATCATCCTGTGCCGCGGGGACATCTACCTCCTCGGCGAGGCCTACGCTTTCGGCGTGATTTGGAGCTTCGTGTTCAAGGCGGCGGCCGTGTTCGTCCTGCGCTTCAAGGACCGCTCCCCGCGGCAATGGAAAGTGCCGTTGAACTTCCGCCTGGGAGATCGGGAGTTTCCCCTCGGCCTGGCCGCGATCTTCCTCGTGCTCCTGGCGGTCGGGCTCGTCAATTTCTTCACGAAGAAGGTGGCGACGATTTCGGGCGCCGCCTTCACGGCGTTCTTCTTCGCGCTGTTCGTCGTCTCGGAGCGCGTCAACCGGCGCGCGCACGCGAAGGAGGAGCATCGCGAGAAGTTCAACATGCGCCAAGCCGACGATCTCAAGATCGTGCGGGAGGAGATCGACAAGCCCGGCCGCATACTCGTCGCGGTGCGCGACCCCAACAATCTTTACCACCTCAATAAAGCGCTGGAAACGCACGACTCGGAAGCGTCCGAGCTCGTCGTGTTCACCTCCCGTATCCGCAGGGGCCTGGCCCTTGTTGATGAGACGGTGAGGATGGACGACGATGAGCAGGCGCTGTTCTCCCGGGTGATCGCGGCCGCCGAGAAGCACGGCAAGACCGTCACGCCGATGCTCGTCGTCTCCAATGATCCTTTCTACGCGATCGCGCAGGCGGCGCAGGCCGTCGGCGCCGCCGAGGTCGTGTTCGGCGTCTCCGCGAAGATCTCCACCGACGCGCAGCTCGAGCGCCTGGCGATGACCTGGGGCTCGCTGCAGACCGACAAGCAGCCCGTGCGCTTCCGCATCCTCGGGCCCGGCGTCGAGCACGCCGTCGATCTTTAAGACGCCATGCCCATCCGGCGAATCACCAAGCACGGCGAGCGGGTGCTCAAGACGCCCTGCCCCCCGCTCGACTACGCGGCGTTCAAGAACGAGCTGCCGGCCCTGCTCAAGGACATGTGGGCGACGATGGCGGCGGCCCGCGGCGTGGGGCTTGCCGCCCCGCAGATCGGCCTGTCGCTGCGGATCGCGGTCATCGACGTCAAGCCCGAGGGCAAGCCGCGCCGCATCGTGCTCATCAATCCCGAGATCCTGTCGCTCGAGGGCGAGCTCAACGACGAGGAGGGCTGCTTGTCCCTGCCCGGCGTGTACGCGAAGCTGCGCCGCCACGCGCGCGCGCGCGTGCGCGCGCTCGACGAGAACGGCGTGTCGAGGGAGGTCTCGGGCGAGGGCTTGCTCGCGCGCGCGCTGCAGCACGAGACCGATCATCTGGACGGCAAGCTCTACATCGACCGGCTTTCGTTCGAGGACCGGCTCAAGGCGCTCGACGCGATCAAGGACGCGAAGCCGTCGTGGGACTGAAGTGAAGACGATTTTCTTCGGCACGCCCGAGACCGCCGCGCCGTTTTTGCGCGCATTGGCCGAGAGGACCGAGGTTCTCGCCGTCGTGTCCCAGCCCGACAAGCCCGCCGGACGCGGCCTCGCAACGGCGGCGACGCCCGTCAAGGCCGCCGCGTTGGAGCTGGGCCTGACGGTTTTCCAGCCGGCCAGGCCGTCGGAGATCGCCGCCGAGCTCAAGGCCTTGGGAGCCGATTTGGGCGTCGTCGTCGCTTACGGCCGGATCGTGAAGGCCGACGTGCTCGCGTCGACGAAGCTGGGCCTTCTCAACGCGCATTTCTCCCTGCTTCCGAAGTATCGCGGCGCGGCCCCGGTCCAATGGTCCCTCGTCCGCGGCGAGACGAGGACGGGCGTGACCTTGTTCTGGCTCGACGAGGGCATGGACACCGGCCCGATCCAGGCCGTGCGCGAGACCGGCATACTTCCCGAGGAGGACGCGCCCGCCCTGCTGTCGCGGCTGACGGACCTCGGCGTGGAGCTTTTGGACGCGACCTTGGCCGACCTCGCGGCCGGCAAGGTCGTCCGCCGCGTTCAGGAAGGCGCGGCGTGCGCCGCGCCGCTCATCAAGCGCGAGGACGCGCGCCTGGATCTGTCGCGTCCGGCCGAGGAGCTGCGCAACGCGGTGCGCGGCTTCCGATCCTGGCCGCGCGCCTGGCTGGAGTTGGCTTCCGGCAGGATCTTGGTCCTCAAAGCCGCGGCCGCCGCCCCGGCCGACCCCCCCGGAAAGGGCGCCCCCGGCGCGGTGTTGGCCGTTGAACGCGATAGGGGTATTTTGGTAGAATGCTCGTCCCGCAGCCGTCTGTGGTTCCTCGAAGTACAACCAGAGGGAAAAAAGCCGCTCAACGCTGCTGAATTCGCCAACGGCCTTCGTGTGGCCGCGGGCGGTTTTTTGCCGTTACACGGAAAATTGATTTGAGCGAAGAAACCTCGGAAGTCCGCAAGTTCGAAGCCGCCGCCGTCGCGGCGGTCCTGCTCGCGTTCGCCTACTTCACCCTCAACTGGGGGCTTGAAGGGCTTATCCATTCCCGCCGCACGCAGACGGTTCCCGACCTGAAGAGCCGCTCGATCGCCGCCGCGCTCGATCAGTTGGCCCCCCTGAACCTCGGCCTGCGCAAGACCGGCGTCGAGTTCGACGCGTCGGTGCCGATCTCCTCCGTGCTTCGCCAGGATCCTCCCGCCGGCACCATCGTGCGCGAGGGCAAGACGATCCGCGTCGTCGTCAGCCAGGGCGGACAGACCGTGCTGGCGCCCGCCGTCGTCGGCCTGCCCCTACGCAACGCCGAGATGATGCTGCGCCAGTCCCAGCTGTCTCTGGGCGAGGTCAGCGAGTCCTATTCTCTCAAGCAGGACAAGGGCATGGTGCTCTCCCAGGATCCGAAGGCCGAAGCGAGCGTCGAGCGCGACGCCCTCGTCAACCTCGTGGTTTCCGGCGGACCTCCTCCTGCGGGCGTGTCCCTCATGCCCGACTTCCTGCGCAAGGACATCGGGGAGGCCCAGTCGTGGGCCGCCGGCGCCGGCGTCAAGCTCGACGTCAAAACCGACGCCGCCTCCCTGTTTCCCAACGGCACCGTGATGACGCAGATCCCGGCTCCGGACTCCGTGCTCTCCCCCGGCGCGGAAGCGAGCTTTCTCGTCAGCGGCCGCAAGGGCGCGTCGCCGGCGGCGGCTTCCAAGACTTTCAAGTATGAACTTCCTCAAAGCGGCTCGGAAAGCCAGGTCCGCATCGTCGTCATCGACAAGTACGGCGAGCGCGAGCTGTTCAACGGCGTGCGCAAGCCCGGCACGAAGATCGAGGCTCCCTTTCAGGAGACCGGCGGCGCGCGCGTGAAGATCTACATGAACGGCATCCTGGTCGAGGAAAGGGATCTGTGATAGTGGCGGCCAAATCCCCCGTCGTCGTCCCCTCTCTCCTGGCCGGGGATCTTTCCCGGCTCGGCGAGCACCTCGACGCCGTCAAGGCCGCCGGCTGCCGCTGGATATCGGTGGACGTGATGGACGGCCATTTCGTCCCGAATCTCAGCTTCGGCCCCGGCTTCGTGAAGCTGGCCAAGGCGAGGGGCTTTCGCGTCGACGCTCATCTCATGGTCGCCAACCCGCTCGAGGTCGCGCCGTGGTTCGCGGACGCGGGCGCGGATATCGTGACGCTGCACATCGAGGCCGTGCCCGACGCTCCGGCCGCGCTCGGGAAGATCCGCTCGCTCGGCGTGAAGGCCGGCCTCGCCGCGAAGCCGAAGACCTCCGTCGACGGTCTCGTGGCCGCCGTCGAGCGCTGCGACCTCGTCCTGGTCATGACGGTGGAGCCCGGCTTCGGCGGGCAGAAATTCATGCCGGACATGGTGCCCAAGATCGAGGCTCTGAGGCAAGCCGTCGATTCCCGGCGCCTCGATTGCTGGATTCAAGTCGACGGCGGGCTCAACGCCGCCAACATTTCCCAGGCCGCCGCGGCCGGGGCCGACAGCCTCGTCGCCGGGTCGGCCGTTTTCGCGGCGTCCGATCCCGCCGCCGCCTTTCGCGAGCTCGAGCTGAAGGCTCGAGCCGCATTCGGAGCAAAGAACAAGACGTAAAGGAGACACCATGGTCGTCATCAGGCTGCAGCGCAAAGGCAAGCCGCACCAGCCCTACTACCGCGTCGTCGCGATCGAGAAGGCTCGGGGCGCCGCGGGCAAGCCCATCGAAGTCCTGGGCTCGTACAACCCCCGCATCGAGTCGCAGGGCAAGAAGGTCGAGGTGGATAAGACGCGCTACGAATATTGGATCGGGGTCGGCGCGCAGCCGTCCGAGACCGTCCGTACCCTCGTGGCCTCCGCGTTCAAGGCCGCCGCCGCCAAATGACGAGCGCTTCCTTGCCGAAGGACCTGGCGCTCTTCATCGTCAAGCGCTTGGCCGACAAGCCCGACGCGGTGTCGATCGAGGAGGAGCAGGACGGCGACACCGTCGTCCTGAACCTCGTCGTCGACGAGACGGACAAGGGCAAGATCATCGGCAAACAGGGCAAGGTCATCAAGGCGATCCGTTCCCTCGTGGGCGTGGCCGCTTCGCAGGCGGGGCTGAGGGTCGCCGTGGAGATCGACTAGGATGCGGATCGACTTCGTGACCTTGTTTCCGGGCATGTTCCCGTCCGTCATGGACGCGAGCATGATGGCGCGCGCCAAGGAAAAGGGCCTGCTTGACTGGGGCTGCGTGAATCCGCGCGACTTCGCCGAGGATAAACATCATAAAGTCGACGATCGCCCGTTCGGCGGCGGCCCCGGCATGCTCATGATGGCGGGGCCGCTCGCCAAGGCGATCAAGAGCGTCAAGAAGAAAAATTCAAAAACCATCCTTCTTTCGCCGCAGGGAAATATCTTCAACGACAAAACGGCGCTGAGGCTGTCCCGGGAGGAGCGCCTTGTCCTCGTCTGCGGACATTACGAAGGGATGGATGAAAGGCTGATGCCGCTGTTCGACGAAGAATTATCCGTCGGCGATTTCGTCGTGACCGGCGGCGAGCTCCCGGCCATGCTCGTGGCCGACGCCGTGGCGCGCCTCGTTCCCGGCGTGCTGAAGAAGGAGGAAGCGGCCGCGTCCGAATCGTTCGCGACGGGCCTGCTCGATTTCCCGCAGTACACGCGTCCCCGCGTCTGGAGGGGCCGCGCGGTTCCGGAGATCCTTTTCTCCGGAGACCACGCGAAGATCGCCGAGTGGCGGCGCGCCGCCGCCCTAAAGGCGACCAAGAGAAAGCGTCCCGATCTGCTTGAACGGGCGTAATGAGAGAAGTCAGGAGAAAAGTATGATGGCTGCGATGGAGGAAAAGAAGTCCAAGGTCCCGGAATTCCGTCCCGGGGACACCGTCAAGGTGCACATGAAGGTCAAGGAAGGCGAGAGCGAGCCCGTCCAGGTGTTGGAGGGCGCGGTCATCGTTCGCCGCGGTCGGGGCGCCAGCGAGAACTTCAC
>JACQJQ010000009.1 GCA_016204945.1 Elusimicrobiota bacterium | reverse complement strand
GCCGCCGCCGCAGACCAGCTTGGCCCCCTCATCACTGCCGGCTTTGATGCAGCCCTCGACCTTGTCGCGGTGGGCGGCGGAGACGAGTGGGCCCATCTTGACCCCGGCGGCGAGTCCGTGGCCGAGCTTGATGCGGGGGATCTTCTTGAGCAGCGCGTCCACGAGCTTCTTGTGGATTGATTTTTCGACGAGCAGGCGCGAGCCCGCGGAGCAGACCTCGCCCTGGTTGGCGAAGGCGGCGAACAGCGCCCCGTCCACGGCGGCCTCGAAGTCCGCGTCGGCGAACACGATGTTCGGGTTCTTGCCCCCGAGCTCGAGCGTGACCTTCTTGAGGTTGCCGGTGGCCGCGGCCGCGATCTTGCGGCCGGTGAGCGTGCCGCCCGTGAAAGCGACCTTATCCACGAGGGGGCTTTCCGCCAGCTCCTCGCCGGCGCCGGCGCCGGGGCCGGAGACGACGTTGACGACGCCCGGCGGCAGGCCGGCCTCGTGGATCAGGCGCGCGAGGACGAGCGCCGTGAGAGGGGTCAGCTCGGAGGGCTTGAGGACCGCGCTGCAGCCCGCGGCCAGCGCCGGGGCTAGCTTCCACGCCGACATCAAAAGCGGGTAGTTCCAGGGGATGATTTGGCCGCAGACCCCGACGGGCTCGCGCAGGACGAAGCTCAGCGAGTTCGCGGGCACCGACATCGTCTCGCCGTGAATCTTCGTGGCCAGCCCGCCGTAGAATTCGAAGCAATTGGCCGCGTCGGCGACGTCGTACTCGGCCTCGGCGAGCGGCTTGCCCATGTTGCGGACCTCGAGCTCGGCGAGCGTCTTCGCGTTGGCGCGGATCAGGTCGCCGATCTTGAAGAGGATTTTGCCGCGGTCCTGCGCGGTGGTCTTGCGCCAGGGGCCGGAGTCGAAGGCCGCCCGGGCGGCCTGGATCGCGAGCTTGACGTCGGCGCGGTCGGCCTCGGGCACGACGGCGATCGGCTCGCCGGTCGCGGGGTCGATGATCTCGCGCACGCCCCCGTTTCTCGCCTTGACGAACCTGCCGTCGATGAGCATCTCGTAGGTTTTGATCGAATTCTTGACCGCGGTCTTCATATTCCTATTTTAGCAGATATCCGGTTATGGTATCCTCGGACGCATGACCGCCTCCCGCGACGCGGACGCCGAGCAGCTGCGGGCGCTCGGCTACGACTCCCACTTCGACCGCAGCATGAGCTTCTGGGAGAACTTCTCCCTCGGCTTCACGTACCTGTCCCCGGTGGTCGGAGTCTACTCGGTCTTCGCGATGGCCTTGCGCGCGGGCGGGCCGCCGATGTTCTGGAACTACCTGCTGGTCGGCCTAGGCCAGCTGCTGGTCTGCCTCGTCTTCGGCGAGGTCGTTTCCCAGTACCCGATCTCGGGCGGCCTGTATCCGTGGTCCCTGCGCCTCGTCGGCCGGAAGTGGGCGTGGATGGCGGCGTGGATCTACGGCTGGGCGCTGTTCACGACGGTCGCGGCCGTCGCGGTCGGCGGCGCTCCCTTCATGGGCCAGCTGCTCGGCGTCGAGCTCGGCGCGGGTCCCTTCACCTTGATCGCGATCTCGATGATCGCGCTGACGACCGTCTTGAATTTGAGCGGCACGCGCCTGCTCGCGCGCGTCGCGATGTTCGGCTTCGTCTGCGAACTGATCGGCGCGATCGCCGTGGGCGGCTGGCTGCTGATCGCGGCGCGCCATCAGCCCTTGAGCGTCCTCTTCGACACGACGGGCTTCGGCTCGGGAACCGCGTACCTGCCGGCCCTGCTCGCCTCCTCGGTGGCCGCGATGTTCTGCTACTACGGCTTCGAAGCCTGCGGCGACGTCGCCGAGGAGACGCCGAACGCCGGCGTCGCGATCCCGAAGTCGATGCGCATGACGATCTACGTGGGCGGGGGCGCGGCGACCTTCGTGTGCCTGGCGCTCCTGCTCGCCGTGCCGGACTTGGGCGCGGCCGTCTCGGGCGCGGACAAGGATCCCGTCGCGACGACCCTGCAGGCGGCGATGGGCATGACCGGCTTTCGCCTCGTGATCGCGGTGGTCATGGTCTCGTTTCTTTCCTGTCTGCTGAGCCTTCAGGCGGCGGCCAGCCGCCTCCTGTTCTCCTTCGCGCGCGACGGGATGATCTTCGGCAGCGGGGCGCTCAAACGCCTCTCTCCCCGGACGCGGGTGCCCGCGGCGGCGCTCGCCGTCACCGGCGTCGTCCCCGCGGCGATCGCCGGGCTCGGCTACTGGCTGCAGGACGCGGTCAACACGATCATCAGCTCGGCGGCGATCGGCATCTACGTGTCTTTCCAGATGGTCGTGCTGGGCGCGCTCATGGCGCGCGCGCGCGGTTGGCGTCCGGCGGGCCGATTCACGCTCGGCGCCTGGGGCTGGCCCGTCAACGCCGCGGCCTTCGCCTATGGGGCCGGCGCGGTGCTCAACATGCTCTGGCCGCGGGCGCCGGAGGCGCCCTGGTACGTGAACTACGCGATGCTTCTTACGACCGTGGTGACGGCGGGCGCGGGCGCGGCCTACATGCTGGCCGGAAAGCCGCACCGCGCGGCTTCCGCCGCGAAAGCCCCTTGACGGAGTCTTAGGGGACGATCCGCGCGGTCTTGACGTAGTCGAGCCGCGGGAAATTCGCCTTCAGGTAGGCGTTGCCCGACGACTGGATCGCGCCTTGGTCGGGGGTCTCGCCGTACTCGAGGTTCAGCGCGCCGAGCACCTGCGCGCCCTCGACGACCTTGCCGAAGGGCGTGAAGCCCTGCCCGTCGAGGAAGGCGTTGTCGCCGAAGTTGAAGAAGATCTGCGTCGTGCGGCTGTTCGGCATCCCGGTCTTGGCGAAGGTCACGTAGCCGGGCTTGTTGGACTGGCCCGCGGACGGGTCGTCCTGGATCGTGGCCGGGCGCCATTTCGCGTTGACCGCCGGGTCGCCGTGGATGCCCATCTGCGCCATGAAGCCGTTGACGATGCGGAAAAAGGCGGTGTCATCGTAGTAGCCGGTCTTGACCAGGTTGTAGAAGCGGTCGGCCCCGTTGGGCGACCATGCGCGACGAACCTCGATGACCATGTCGCCTTTCGTGGTGGCGAACTTGGCCTTGAACAGTTCAGGGGCCTTTTCATTCGCCGTTTCCGGCGAAAGCAAAGCGGGGTTGGCGGCCGCGGTCGGCATGGTCTGGGCCGGGGCGGCGGCGGGGGCGGCGTGCTGCTCGTGCTCGGTATTCTTATCGCACGCGGCGAGGGCGAAGACGGCGGCGACGGCGAGGAGGGGGAGGAGGTTCTTGTTCATGGGGCCGAGTTTAACAGATTCCGCCGGGTCATGTACAATAGGGCGGTGACTCCCGCCGAATACGCCGCCTGGCGCCGCGACAAGACGCCTCACTTCCTGCTCGACGTTCGCCGGCCCGAGGAGTACGAGCGGGCGAGGCTCGAGGGAGCCGTCCTGATCCCGCTCGCGGAACTGCCCGGCCGCCTGGCCGAGCTTCCCAAGGACCTTCCCCTCGTGGTCCTCTGCCACCACGGCATGCGCTCGGCCCACGCGGTGCATCACCTGCGCGAGGCGGGCTTCGACGCCCTCAACCTGGCCGGGGGCATCGACGCCTGGTCCCGGGACGTCGACCCGCGCGTGCCGATTTACTGATGACGGCCGGCGCGGCGATCCTGGCGTTGTCCGGCCTCAGGCGGCGACGGCCGCGGGCGCATCGAGCCAGCGGAACTTCCAGGTCAGGTTGAAGCCGCGCTTGCGCGCCTCGTCGATGAAGGCCTCGGCCGGCACGCCGAGCTCGACGGGGTAGGCTCCGGGCTTGATGCGGCCTTGGCCGTCGGCGGCCATCTGGGCGACGATCGAGGCGGGAAACCCCGTGGTGCGCATCATCGCGGTCATGCCGGTCGCCTTGTCGGCGTAGTCCACCAGGCTGTGGACGACCTCGGCCGGCCGGCCGTCCTTGACGCCGCGCACGGTGTTGGAGATCACGACCAAGTCCTCCTCGCCGGGGCGGTGGAAGTGGCGGCGCAGCAGCTTGGCCGCGAGCGCGCGCGGGGCGACCTTCACGCCCCTGCTGACCTCGACCGGCGCGTCGTCGAAAAAGCCCATCGCGGCCATCGCGTTGATCACGGCGATGTGGCCCGGGTAGCGGATCAGCTTGTTGTCCATCGTCTGGACCTTGCCGGCATAGGTCTCGGCCAAGGTGGAGAGGCCGCCGGCGGCGTGCGCGGCCTCGCAGCGCCCGAGCGGGGCGGGCAGGTCGAGCGTCTCGACCTCGGAGAGGCCGGGGACGCTCACCACCTTGCCGCGGCGCAGGGCGGTCGCCGAAGCGACGTACTCGTTGATCAGGCCGTGCTCCGAGAAGGTCAGCATATAGTTCATCGGCGGCACGGGCTTGCGGGGCAGGCCGCCGTCGCGGATGAGGACCTCGTCGGCGCGGTCGAGCATCGACATCGCGTGCACGGCCAAGATCGAGATCATTCCGGGCCCGAGGCCGTTGTCGGGCAGGACCGAGACTCCGGCCTTGACGGCGAGCGGATGGAGCGCGATCTCCTTCTTGACGATGTCGGTGTTTCCGCCGAGGTCCACGTAGTGGACGCGCGCGGCGATCGCGGCCTTGGCCAGGGGGAGGTTCAGGAAATAAGGCACGCAGGAGACCAGGGCGTCGTAGCCCTTGAGCGCCTTCCTGACCGCGGCGGGGGCGCCGGCGTCCAGGCGCTTGAACTTCGCGCGGCCGTTGGAGACCTCGGCCAGGAACTTCCGCGCCGAGGCCAGGTTGTCGGCCGACATGTCCCCGAGAGCCACCTCCGAGACGGCGGGGTTGCGGAGCATGTCGTAGGCGCAGGCGCGCCCCTGGAAGCCCGAGCCCAGGATCATGAATCTCACGCGGGTAGTCTAGCACGCTGGCCCGCGCCGGCGCAAAATTCACATTTCAAACAGCATTTGCACTGGTCAAACGGAACGAAATGGTCTACACTGAGGGCGCAGGCGGTTCCAAACGAACGGAGCGCATATGACACTCAAGACCATGAAGAACAGAAAAGGCTTCACGTTGATCGAGCTGCTCGTCGTCGTGCTCATCATCGGCATTTTGGCCGCCATCGCGGTGCCGCAGTACTACAAGGTCGTTGAAAAGGGTCGAGCCGCCGAGGCCCTGACCACCATAAATGCCATCAAGGCGGGTCAGGAGATCTACTACGCGAAGTACGCCTCCTATCACACGAACTACCTGAGCTTGGGCATAGGCATCGCGAGCACCTTCAAGCACTTCAACACGATAGCGGCGCTGGCGGGCGGCGCGACCAGTTGGAGCGGGCGCATGGTGCGCAACGCGTCCCCGGCCGTTTATGGCGCCTACTCGATCAGCATTGGCTGCACTCAAGGCGGAGCATGCAGCATGGGTTGCGAGGGAGGCTCCTCGGCCGACTGCAACGCCGACTTGCTGCCCTGATACGGTTGGCGTTCGTGGGTGAAGGCGTCGAGCCTTCGAAACGTTGGTCGAGCAACCTCAAGCCCGTGTGCGGCTTGGGGTTGCTCGTTTTTATCGTCATGGGGCCGGCGCTTTGGGCGCCGTTTGTCTATGACGATGCCGCCCTCATTCTGGGAAATCCCGATGTGACCGGTCCTTGGCAGGGCTTGCTGCATTTCTTCCTCACCCCGTTTTCTCCGGAAGAGGCCTATGAGCCGGTCATCGTTGCCATGCATCGGGGGCTCTTTTATCTTGTTGGCGGCGCTCCGTTTTGGTACCGCTTGACAAGCCTGTTGATCCACTGGCTCAACTGCTCCTTGCTGCTGCTGCTGCTGCGCGAACTCATCGAGCCGTTGGAGGCCGTCTTTTTGTTGGCCGCCCTGTTCGCCGTCTATCCGGCGCACACCGAGGTCTTGGCCATATCGACGTTTAAGAAACATCTGATCGTCGCCATGTGCGGTCTTTTGATGCTGCACCTCGAGCGGCCCTGGCGGCAGGCTCAAGCCTCTCCCGCCCGACGTGCCGCCCTCTTCGCCTGTCTGGCGCTGGCCCTGATGACCAAGGAGCACGGACTGATGCTCCCTCCCATCGTCCTGATGATGAGCCTGGCGCTGGCTCCGAACTGGCGGGACCGGCTGCGGCGAGACTTTATTTTTTACGCGGGCCTGCTCGCAGCCTGTCTTTTCTTTGTCTGGTGGCGCTCGATGGTCGTTCCCAGGGGGATGACGCCTATTATTGGGGCGAGCTTGACCGTCCACCTCCTGACCTCGGCCAAGATATTGCTCTGGTATCTCCGGGAACTGATTCTGCCATGGCAACTTTGCCAGGAACATTGGCTGCATCCAGTCTACGCCGTTATTTCCTGGGAAGCGGCCGGTATCCTGGCGGCGTTGTCTCTCTGCGCCGCCGGTTTGGCCGCTCTCTGGAAGCGCGATCGCGTCGCTTTCTGCGGTCTCGCCATGGCGCTGCTCTGGCTGGCGCCTTGTTTAAACCTGGTTCCCTATCTCAACATCAGTCTTGTCGCCAATCGCTATCTTTATCTCGCTTTTGCCGGAGTCCTGCTCTGCGCAGGCCGTCTTAGCGCGTTGGCCTGGAGCATAAAAGTCGGACGTTGGCCCGCTCCGCTTTTGGCCGGGACGGGCGTTGTATTGCTCTATTCCGGAATCGCGATGAGGAATTTGGGACGTTACAGCGACCCGGTCGACTTATGGGCCCGCGCCGCCGAGTGCGCTCCGGAACATGCGCGCGCCCATCTGAACTCGGCCGGGGCGTTGGCGGCGCGCATGCGTTGGGCCGATGCGGAACGCGAACTCCGTCTGGCCTGCCGATACGGACGCGGCATAGCGGTCGCTTCCCGGACGCTGCTCGCGCAGATTTACATGATGCGCGGGGATTGCCGTCACGCCGCTCTGCTCGCTGAAGGCATTCTGCGCGATGGGAATCGATACGGGAACGACCCGGAAGCGGCCAGGTTGTTGGCGCTGTGCCGGTTGGAGGAAGGAGCGGATGGGAAAGCCCACGAGGCGTTGATGCTGGCGGTTCGGCTCAATCCGCGGGATGGCTTCATTCGACTCAACCTGGGTTTGTATTACAAGCGCACCGGGCAGATTCGGCGCGCCGAAATCAATTGGAAAGTCGCCAAGGATTTGCCGGGATCAAGGCCGCTGGCGCTGAACCTTTTGGCGGAGCTTTACGGCGAGAGAGGCCGATTGGCTGAATCACGCAAAGCGTATGAGGAATCGCTGGCCGAACAGCCGCTTCAGCTGAGCGCCGTTAATGGGCTGGCCTTGATTCACGCGCGCGGCGGCCATGGGGAAAAGGGCCGCGCCCTTTTCGACGACTTGATCAGCCGTCTTCATACCGGCGAGGCGGCCAGGCTGAAAGTTTTGTCGGAGATGAGTCCGGCCGAGGACGCGGCCATGCGCAGCGCCCTCTCCGCCGCCCACGCCGCGCGCGCCAAGTTCCTCGCCCGCTACCCGCCGCCCTCGATCTAAAACCGAAATTCGCTATGATTGCGCCATGCCCCGCGTGCTCGTCATCGAGGACGATCCCAAGATCGTCGAGGCCGTCGAGAAGACCTTGTCCATGGCCTCCGGCTTCACCGCGCGCTGGGTGCCCGACCCCGCGAAGGCCCTGGGCGAGGCGATCGCCTCCAAGCCCGACCTGATCCTGCTCGACGTGCGCCTGCCAGGGGGCGACGGGCGCATGGTGCTCAAGTCGCTCAAGACCAACGCCGCGACGAGCGCGATTCCCGTGATCATGCTGACCGGGATGTCGAGCGAGGGGGATAAGGTGCTGGCCCTCAACCTGGGCGCCGACGACTACGTCGTCAAGCCCTTCGGCGCGATGGAGCTCCTGGCCCGCGTGCAGGCCGTCCTGCGCCGCGCGGGACCGGGCCCCGGCCCGGGCCGCGCGGCCCGGGCCGGCGGCCTGGCCATGGACGCCGAGTCCCGCCTCGCCGAGCTCGACGGCAAGCCGCTCAAGCTGCAGGCGCGCGAGTTCGAGGTGCTTTTCCTGCTTTTGAGCCATGCTGGGAAGGCGTTGACGCGCCAATTCCTGATCGAGAACACGTCCTCATACGGCGGGGCCGTCGAGACGCGCAGTCTCGACACGCATATCAAGAACCTGCGCAAGAAGCTCGGGAAACGGGAAAATATCCTGCAGACCGTGCCCAAGTTCGGCTACCGCCTTGCCCCCTAAGCGAAGGGCCGTCTACTTCGCCTACCAGGGCCTGCTGATGGCGGTGATGCTTCTGCTCTTCATCTACCAGGGTCCGGGGCAGGCGGGCTGGACGCCCCGCCTCATCCTCCTGCTGGCCTATCTCGCGGTCTCGATGACCTTGATCCGCGTCGTGCCCGACGCGACGCTTGCGCGCGGCTGGTTCCAGGCGGGACTATTCCTTTCCGACGCCGCGCTGGCCAGCGTGCTTCTGAGCTGGATCCAGCCCCGCACCGAGCTTTTTTTGATCTACACCTTGATCGTCTTCGGCTCCGCCCTGACGCGCAGCGCGCGGCACAGCTTGGTCGTGGCCGCCGTGACCATCGCGCTGTACTTCGTCTCTTGGTGGCGTCCCGGCGCCGGTCTGCCGCAAGGCGCCGTGTTCTGGCTGGGATTTCTCTTTCTCGTCGTGTCCGCGGCGCTGCTGGCGATTCTCGCCCACGACTCCCGGGCGGCTCAGGACGAGGAGAAACGCCGCTACGACGAGCGCCTGATCCAAGTCGAGCGCCTGGCCACGCTCGGGCGCGTCGCCGCGGAGGTCGCGCACCGCATCAAGGGCCCGCTGACGACGATCGCCGTCAACGCCGAGGTCGCGGCGCAGCGGCACGGGGACGACAAGAAAACGCTGAAAGAACTCGCTCAGATCTCCGAGGAAGTGCTGCGCTGTAAGGACATTCTCAAGAACCTGCTCGATCTCGGACGCATCGAGGAGATGGATGCGGAAAGCATAGACCTTCGCCTGCCCATTGAGCGAGCACTGAAGCTCATTGAGCCTCAGGCCGCGGCCCGCAAGCTCCATTTGGAGCCATCGGGTCTCGAAAAGCCGATGAAGACTCGGGGCGATGCCTCGCTGATCCAGGAGGCCCTGTACGCCCTTCTTCAGAACGCGGTGGAGGCCTCGCGCCGCGGCGGGCGCATCCGCATGTCGACAGCGACTTCCGGCGGCCGGCATCGTCTGAGCGTCGTCGACGACGGCGCGGGCATCGTTCGCGAAAATCTCGAAAAAATATTCGAGCCCTTCTTTACGACGAAAAAGGAGGGTTCAGGCCTCGGTCTGTCGGCCGCCCTGCGCATCGCGCAGAAACACGGCGGCACGGTCGAGGCCGACAGCGGTGGCGTTGGGCGCGGCGCCCGGTTTACTTTGGTCCTGCCCGCCTCCTAGCGTCCGACGGGGGACCAGTGAGGCGTGACGCTCGAGCCGGGCACGTCGGCCATCAGGCGGGGCGCCGAGCCGTCGGCGTCCATCATCCAGATCTGGGAGCGCTTGCTCCGCGTCGAGGAGAACGCGAGGAAGCGGCCGTCGGGCGACCAGGCCGGATCCTCGTTGGAGCCCTCCCCGTGCGTGAGCTGGCGGAGCTGGCTTCCGGTGATGTCCACGAGGAAGATGTCCATCTTGTCCTTGTTGTGGGCCCGGCCCGAGAAGGCGATCCATTCCCCGGTCGGAGACCAGGCCGGCGCGTCGCACCAGTTGAGGTCGGTCAGGCGCGTGATCTTCCTCGTCGGGATGTCGAGGACGTGGATCTGGGGGTTCCCGGAGCGGTCGGAGACGAACGCGACCTGGCGCGCGTCGGGGGAGAACGTCGGCGTGCTGTCGGCCCCGAAGTGGCTCGTCAGGCGCTCGGCCGGGCCCCCGGCGATCTCCCTCAGGTAGAGATTGGGGCTTTTGCCGCCCGAAAGGGTCATCAGGATCTTCGTTCCATCGGGTGAAAAACCTCCGGCGATATTCAACCCCTGCTCGCTTGAGAATACGCTCGAGCGGCCGGTTTCGAGGTCCAGCAGCCACAGATCGGGATTCCCGTCCTTGTAACTCGTGTAAGCGAGGCTTCTGCCGTTGGGCGAGAAGCGCGGCAGCAGGGAGATCGAACGGTTGTCGGTCAAGCGCTTGACCGCGTCGCCGTCGTAATCCATCACCCAAATCTCCTTGTGCCCGGTGCGGTTGTTGACGAACGCGATGCG
>JACQJQ010000078.1 GCA_016204945.1 Elusimicrobiota bacterium | reverse complement strand
GACTGGCTCCTGCGCCCGCTGAGCAGCGGGTCGCTCTGGCCGCCGCCGACGACGCCGCCCGAGGGGACCGCGTTGCCGGCCTCGGGAAAGGAGCCGACGGAGCTGCGCAGGTACTGGAGATTGAGCCCGCCGTAGAGCTCGCCGCCGCCGAAATTGAGCCAGCGCCGCCCGTAGCCGAGATAAAACGCCTCCTCGCGGTAGAGGCTGTTGAGCGTCAGCGAGTTCCACGCTGCCGCGAGCGTGCCCTGGCGGCCTTCGGCCAAGGGCTGGGCGTAGGCGAGAAACGAGGTGTTGAGGTTGGAGCCGTCCTTGAGGCCCGGGTAGAGAGCCGAATAGGCGGTGCCGAACTGCGGACGATCCAGGAGCCCCAGCCCGGCCGGGTTGTAGTAGATCGTGTAGACGTCGTCGGCGACCGCGACGAACGCGCCGCCCATGCCGGGCGCGCGCGCGCCGGCGCCCAGGTCCTCGAAGGCCGCGCGCGCCGTGACCGCCAGCGACGAGGTCAACCACAAAGACGCGAAGACGCGGAGCAAACTGTTCATCGGATCACCACCACGGTGCCGTTGAAGGTCCGGCCTTCGGCCTGGATCTGGTACATGTAGACGCCGCGGGGCACGACGACGCCGCCGGCCTTGCCGTCCCACAGCAGGCTCGAGCCGCCGACGGGGCCGGGCCGCATCTCGGAGACGAAGCGTCCGCGCAGGTCGTAGAGCTTGCCGGTGAAGGCGGAATCCTTGGGGTTGTCGAACGTGAAGACGACCGTGTCGTTGAGGCCATCCCCGTTCGGCGTGAGCGCGCGGTTGGAGACGCCGCCCGTGTCCATGCTGAACGACGTGTCGCGCGCGACGGAGCGGATCTGGTAGCCGCCCAGGAGGTTCGACTGCAGCGAGACCTCCTGCGCCGAGGGGTCGACGTGTCCGAAGACTTTGGCCGCGTTGGGGCCGTTGACGTAGTAGGCCGCGAGCGAGTCCGGGGCGGCGGCGGCGGAGACCGCCGGATCGACGGCGGCCGTGCCGAGTCCGTTCGGGACGACCAGGCCGCCCGCGGTCTCGTAGCGCAGGGCGACTCGCGAGCCGCTCGTCGCGTCGCTGGGCAGGGTCACCGCGCGGTTGCTCGGCGAGGCCACGGGGTTGAAGCGCACCGATTTGATGACGCGTCCGCCGACGTCCTGGGGGCGGTCCTCGGCGCGCAGCAGCAGGGGCATTCCGTGCGGGTTGCCGGCGGCCCTCACGACGCCCGCCATGGGTGAGGGAATTTGAAATCGGGTGATCCCGTCGGGGTGAAGGACCCAGAGCCCGTCGAGCGTGTCGATGGCCATCGCGGCGTCGGCGAGGGCGCCGTCGAATGCGTCGCGCGAGACGACGCGGTAGTAGAAGACCGCGCCGGGCACCGGCACGTCCGCGGCGAAGAAAGGCGCGTCCACGGTCGTCGACCCGATCCAGACCCAGTTGGCGGCCGCGATCCCGGTGGCGCGATAGACGTCGTAGCGGCAGAGTTCCCAACCGTTGGGCGCCGTCTGGCGGAAGCCCGCGCCGTCGAGGTTGGAGGCCACGTCGGCCCAATTTAAGAAGTAGGAGGTGCCGGAGGAGCTGAGGGCGCCGCGCAGACCGGCCGGCGCCATGGGAGGCAGATCGAGAACGATCGAGGTTGTGACGGCGAGAGAATAAGCGTTCGTCGCGTCCCGGCTGTAGAGCGAGAAGTAGCCGGTCACGTCCAGAGTCAGGGAGGCCTCGAGATAGGACGACGCGGGCGCGATCGACTTGACGACGGAGCCGTCGCCCAGGACGGTGCCCGCCGGGTAGGGCGTGCCCCCGACCAGCGTGGCGGAGATCGGGTTCGTGCTGACCAGGATCGTCACCCCGGCGGGATTGTCGAAGAGGGGGTTGACCCAGGTGAGCGTGACGAGACGGTTGAGGTTGTCGGCCGTCATGGCCAAGGACTCGATGGGCGGGACGCCCGTTCCGGGCGCCGTGCAGGTGCTGAGCACGCTCGTGAAGTTCACGTCGCTTTGCCAGTTGAGGCTGGCCAGATTGAAGAAATACGTCGTCGCGGGCTGCAGGCCCGAAACGGTCAAGGTCACGGCGACGCCGTTGGCCGTGCGCGAGGAAACCACGGTCCCCCCCAGAAAATTCGTCGAGGAGGCGTCCAGCAGGAATCCCCCCGCGCCGTCGGCCGGCAGGGTCCAGGAGATGGAGACGCTCGTGGGATTGACGGCGCTGAAGACCGGCGCGTTGGGCACCCTTGCCAGGCTCGACTCCGCGCTCGGCGCCGAGGTCTCGGAGACGGCCTTGCGCGAGTCGCTCAGGTAGATGCGGGAGTAGTAGGTCGTGTTCGGCAAGAGTCCCGTCAGGACGTAGGATTGGGGAGCGCCCGGCGTCGTGTTGGTGGCGAACTCGGTGAGGAAGACGGTGGGATCGAAGACATGCAGGGGGTCCGAGGAGGAGTCGATGCGGTAGAAGCCGGCGACAACGTCGCCCAGGAAGCCGTCGAGTCCGGGCGAGGACCAGGCCAGTTCCAGCGTCCCGGTGGCCTTGGAAACGGCCGTGATCGAGGTGACGCTGCCCGGCTGGGCGATCAGCGGCATCAAGCCGGGCGTCATCTTCAGCGTCGCGGCGGAAGCCGAGACGACGCTTTCGCCGATGGAGGCATCGAGGATAAGCCCCCCTCCCGAGGAAAGCCCTCCGCCCGAGGCGATGAGGTTGCGGGGGATCTCTTCCACGCCGCTGGACAGCCGGGGCTCGGCGCGCAGGACCGGCGCGATGAGCAGCGCCAGCAGCGGCAGAGCCGATGTCTTCACGGGCGGGTCCGTCCCGACGACAGGAGAATGGCGCGGACGCGCGCGAGCAGGACTTTCGGGCTGATGGGCTTGAACAGGTAATCGTCGGCGCCGAGCTCCAGGCCGCGCACGCGCTGCTCGAGCTCGCGCGCCTCGCCGGTCAGCATGATGATGGGGATCGCGCGCGTCCGCTCGTCGCCCTTGAGGCGGCGGCATATCTCATGCCCGTCGATGTCAGGGAGATTGACGTCGAGCAGGACGAGGTCGGGTCGTTCCTTGGGGAGGCGCTCGAGCGCCGACGCGCCGTTGGGGCAGAGCACGCACTCAAGGCCGTCCGCTTTGAGCACCGAACTCCACATTTTCTGCATGAGGACGTCGTCTTCCACCAGGCCGATTCGGTACATGTTCCTCCTAAATACGAACTATTATCCTAATAGTGTCCGGAATGTGTTTCATGGAAATGTCTTAAATGTAACTGATATGTAATAAATAGGTATTGATTTTTTATATTTATCTGTTACACTTTTTAATATGTCATACCGATTTATCTGCGTAACAAAAGATGATTTATTAATCGAAAAAGTGATGAAATGCCTTGCCGGCCAGTCAGGTCATGTGGAGAGTACGTC
>JACQJQ010000079.1 GCA_016204945.1 Elusimicrobiota bacterium | reverse complement strand
GGCCAATGCCGTGCGGCGCGCCCTTGATGTCGAGCCGGTCCAGGCCGTCGGAAACGTTGGCCGTGGACAGCATGCGGTATTCGGCGATGAGGTTTTTGGACATGGCCTATAGTAACGGAACGATGATGCAGCATCCGGTAGTGCTGATCGGCCGCATGTACCACCCCGACGGCGAGAGCCGCCTGCGCGCGCAGGTGCCGCTGGAGATCCTGGAGAGCCCGCTAACTGTTACAGTGCGCGGTCCAATAACACGCTGATCGCGGGCGCGATATGCCACAAGCCTCCGCTCGGAGCGACGGTGTGGAAACCAGGGTCAGAATGATCCCAGTTTTACGTGCCTGACCTGCTGGAGACGACACCATGTTCCGATACCTTGCTCTGACCGTCATGTTGTTAGCGATGACGACCGCCCCCGCCGCCGACAAACTGTCCAGTCGCGACAAGAGGGCCAACGATGGCTATCAACTGATCGCTGGTCCAGAATTCAGCATCCAGATCAAACTCAAGGAAACAAAAACCACCGATCACGGTGGCCAGTCGCGCAGCCTGTACATCTATGATTACATGGTGACCGATAACGCCACTGGCAAGATCTATGGCGGCCGCGGGAAGAACCGGCTGGAAGCCGGCGTCAACGACATGGACAAACCATCACGCTGGCAATTCAAGGATCTGAACGGCGACGGCCACACCGACTTCCGTTACTACAAGGGTGACGGCAAGAAGAATGATTTCTGGTGGGCGAAAGTGTGGCAACCGAAGGGTAAGCGGTTTATGTTTGGGAAGGAGTTTGCGGGTAAAAACTGATTGACGTCAAAGGGGATGGATTAAACTTTAAGCAACCCTACGGTCTTGTTGTCCTGCCTCCGTCATCGCTTGCGCGTCATGCCGGAGAAGCCATAGATGGCGCAGCGGTCGCCAAGGATTTCCAGCGCCTCGCACAACGGCACCAGTGCCTCGCGCTCGGCGTCGTTGATCCAGCCCTTGGTCGAGCCGCTCATGTCCACCATGAACATCACCGCGATGTCGCGCTCGACCTTGTGCAGCCTGGTATACAGGCGCTGCGACAGCTCCATGCCGCTGTGCATGTCGGCGCGTGCCTCGACCAGCGCATCGAAGTCAATGTCGTCGCCGTGCTGTTGCTCGGCTATTGGGCGGCATTGACGCTCGTGCCGGTGCCGGGCTTCGAGGCGGGCCTGCTCGATCCCGAGGGCAATCTCGCGGCCTACGTCGATCGCGCGGTGTTCGGGCGACACATCTGGCGCGCGGCTCGAGTCTACGATCCGGAGGGAGTGCTCAGCACCGTGCCCGCAATCGCGACCACACTCATCGGTGTCTTGGCGGGTCGGTGGCTCATGGTGAGGCGCTCGCGGCGAAGCGTCATCCGCGGGCTCTTCGTGGCCGGGATCGTGGGCCTCGCGCTGGGAGCGATCTGGGACGTGTGGTTTCCTATCAACAAAGCGCTGTGGACGAGCTCGTACGCGGCGCTGACGGCCGGGGCCGCGCTGATCGGTCTCTCCGCGTGCCACTGGATCGTCGAGGTGCGCGGCTATAGCGCGTGGACGCGCCCCTTCGTCGTGCTCGGTGTGAACGCGCTCGCGCTGTTCCTCCTCTCGAGCCTCGCCGCGCGCTTGATCGTCGTCGTCAAGGTCGACGGCGGGCGATCGCTCCAGGCTTGGCTCTTCGAGCATCTCTTCGCGCCGTGGGCCGCGCCGGCCAACGCCTCGTTGGCCTATGCGGGGTTGCCAACCTCGCGTTGTGGCTCGCCGTGATGTGGCTCTTCGACCGGTGGCGCATCCGCCTGACGGTGTAAGACATGACTTCTTTGCATTGCGCACGCGAAAGTAGGTAAGTGATGGGCAAATCAGAGGAGCACCCACCCGGTGGAGTGTTCCGGCTGTACCGTGAGATGTGGCGCCACGGAGAAGGAAAGCGTCGCGCGCTGGTTCTGATGATGGCGCTGCTGCTAGGTGCTCACCTCGTGCGCCTCGTCGGGCCGTTTCTCGCCGGGCGCGCGCTGGACACGCTGCAGACACAAGGCTTGAACGGACTCGGGGCGGCGGCCGTGTGGCTGGCCCTGATGTTCGGCTGCACGCCTGCGAGCTGGGTGTTGCACGGCTCAGGCCGCGTGCTGGAGCGCAACACGGCGCTCCACGTGCGCTCGAGCGTGCTGGAGGGTCTCCTGCGGCGCATCCTGGTCCTGCCGCTGTCGTGGCACGAGACGCAGCATTCGGGAGCTACGGCGAGGCGCGTCGAACACAGCGCACGCGCCTTGTTCGATTTCACTCAGATGCAGTTCACCTACCTCCGGAGCGCAGTTCTTTTCGTGGGGCCGACGGTCGCGCTGTGGCTCATCAGCCCGATCGTCGGGCTGGCCGCGCTAACCGGGCTAATCGTCATCGGAGCGACCACCATCGCGTACGATCGACCACTAATGCGGCTAGCAAGAGCAGAAAACGAATC
>JACQJQ010000073.1 GCA_016204945.1 Elusimicrobiota bacterium | reverse complement strand
TCGATCCGACTTCCAGTCGCTGATCCTGAGGCTGCAGGCCTCTTGGGCCAAGCAGGGCTGCGTCATCCTGCAGCCCTACGACATGGAGGTCGGCGCCGGCACCTTCCACCCGGCGACCGCCTTGCGCGCGCTCGGACCCGAGACCTGGAACGCCGCCTACGTGCAGCCGTCGCGCCGGCCGACCGACGGCCGCTACGGCGACAATCCGAACCGGCTCGGCAAGTACTACCAGTTTCAAGTCATCATGAAGCCGGTCCCCGCCGGCATCACCGACGTTTATCAGAAATCGCTCAAGGCGATCGGCCTCGATCCGAAGAAGCACGACCTGCGCTGGATCGAGGACGATTGGGAGTCGCCGACGTTGGGGGCCTCGGGCGTCGGGTGGGAAGTCTGGCTCGACGGCATGGAGATCACGCAGTTCACCTACTTCCAGCAGATGGGGTCCATGCCGCTGTCGCCGGTTTCAGTCGAGCTCACCTACGGGCTCGAGCGCATCGCGTTGCACCTGCAGAAAAAAAATTCCGTGTACGACTTGGAGTACGGCGGCGGCCTGACTTACGGCGACCTGCATAAGGCGCAGGAAAAGCAGTTTTCGCGCTACAATTTCGAAACGGCGGACGTCGCCCTGCTGTCCAGGCACTTCAACGAATGGGAGGCCGAGGGCGCGCGCCTGGTCGGGCTCGGCGATCCTCTTCCCGCGTACGATTGCGTCGTGCGCGCCTCGCACCTGTTCAACACGCTCGAGGCGCGGGGCGCCATCTCGGTGACCGAGCGCGCCCACTACATCGGGCGCATCCGCGCCCTCGCCCGCAGAGTGATGGAGCTTTACATCGAGCAAAATGCGCCGAGGACGGGGGCGGCATGACGGCCGGGAGGAAACGGGCCGTTGATTTCCTGCTCGACGTGCACACGGAGCCGTTTCCGGCGAGATTCGTCCAGCCGGCGCTCGATCAGCTTCGGACCGGCGCCGCGCGGCGGCTTGAAGGACGATTGGCCCACGGCGAGATCGCCGTCTCCGGCACCCTCCGTCACCTGATCCTTTCCGTCAAGGACGTCGCTCCCAAGGGATTCGACAAGACCGAGCGCTTCAAAGGCCCCAAGGAAGGCGCGCCGGCGTCCGCGCTGGAGGGCTTCGCCCGCAGGCACGGCCTGACTCCGGCGGATCTGAAGCCCGAGGGCGGCGCGTTCTACGCGGAAGTCCACGCCAAGGGGGAGGCCGCCGGCGCGCTGCTGCAGGCGATGATCCCCGAGCTGCTGGAATCGCTGCAGTTCCCCAAATTCATGACATGGGAGGAGTCCGGCTTCAAGTTCGGGCGTCCGCTGCGCGCGATCACGGCGCTTCTCGGGGATAAGGTCGTTTCCGTCAAGATCGCGGGCGTCAAATCCGGCCGCTCGGTGCACGGCCATCCCGCCCTGGCCAAGGCGCCCGCGGCGCTGAGAAATCCGGCCGAGCACGAGGCCGCGCTGCGCCGGGGTCTCGTGATAGCGAACCCGGAGGAGCGCCGCCGCTACCTGCTCAAGGCCCTTGAGCAGGCGGCGAAGCCGGCGGGGGGCGGGGTCGAGCTCGACGCGGAACTCATCGAGGAGACCGTGTTCATGGTGGAGCACCCCGTGCCCGTCCTGGGCCGTCTGCGCGAGGAGCACATGCTCCTGCCCCCCGCCCTGCTCAAGATGGTGATGATGAAGCAGCTCAAGTTCTTTCCCGTCGTGGCCCGCGGCGGCCTTCCGCGTCCCTATTTCATCGGCGTGCGCGACGGCCTCTCCTTGGGCAACGAGCTCGTGCGCGAGGGCTATCAGCGCGTGCTGGAGGCGCGCTTCAACGACGCCGCCTTCTTCCTCGGCCGCGACCGCTCGTCCACCCTGGAGAGCAAGCTGCCTCTGCTGGAACGAGTGACTTATCAGAAAGCGCTCGGCTCGATGGCGCAAAAAGCCGCTCGCGTCGAGGCGCTCGCCGCGTGGATCGGCGAGCGCCTGCGCGCGACGTTCCCCGCGGACGAGGGCGTCGTGGCGCGCGCGGCGAAGCTCGCGTACGGGGATCTCGTCACCGACGTCGTCAAGGAGTTCCCCGAGCTGCAGGGGCGCATGGGCGGCGAGTACGCGCGCAAGGACGGCGAGAGCGAAAAGGTCGCGCTCGCCGTCGAGCAGTTCTATTATCCCGTCGCGGCGAAGACGCCGGTTCCGGCCACGCTCGAGGCGGCCGTCGTCTCGCTGGCGGGCAAGCTCGACGGCCTCGCGGGCTGTTTCGCCGCGGGCATGATTCCGACGGGCTCGACGGACCCCTACGCGCTGCGCCGCCAGGCCCTCGGGCTCATCCGCACGGTCCTCGAGAAGCAGCTGCCGCTCGACCTCGAGGAGGCGATCGCGCGCGCCGTCGCGCTGCAGCCCGTCTCCGTCGCGGAGCCCGCGCGGCTCGCCGCCCAGCTTGCCGATTTCCTTTGGGGCCGCGCGCAGTCCCTGTTCGAGGACATGCAGTACGCCGTCGACGAGGTCCGTTCCGTGCGCGCCGGCGCCCTGAAGAACTTGCCGGGCGCCTTTCTGCGCCTATCGGCCCTGCGGGCGGTGCGGCGAGATCCCTCCTTCGACCCCTTGGCGGCGGCGTTCAAGCGCGCGTCCAATATCCTGAGGCAGGCCAAGGGCGATGAAGGCGTCCCGGTCGAGCGCTCTCTGCTGCGCGAGCAGGCGGACCTCGATCTCTACGACGCGCTCGTCGTCGCCGAGGGCGCGGCCAACGACCGCATCCTGCGCGGCGACTTCGAGGGCGGCCTAAAGACCCTCGTTTCCGTGAAGCCGCACCTCGACCATTTTTTCGAAAACGTCATGGTAATGGCCGAGGACGCGGGGCTTCGGAGGCAGCGCCTCGCGCTTTTGAGCAAGCTGGTGCGCGCCTTCCGGCGGGTCGCCGACCTGTCGGAGATCCAGGCCCCGGCTTCCTGACGGGCTCCGGGTCAAGAACCGGAGCGCGCGCGCCAGCCCGCCTTCGCGATCGGCATGCGGCGGCCGACGCCGAAGGCTTTCGAGGAGATCTTGATCGAGGGCGGAGCCTGGCGGCGCTTGAACTCGCTTGAGTCCATGCGGTCGAGCAGGGCTTCCGCGACGGCGCGGCCGCCGACGGCGCGCGCGACGCGGGGGGGCTCGTGGCGGGCCCGCATCCAGGCATCGAGCGCGGCGTCGACCTGGTCGTACGGAGGGAGATCATCCCGGTCTTTTTGGCCGGGCTTGAGCTCGGCGGACGGCGCTTTCGCGATGGAGTCGGGCGGAATGAGCTCCCGCCCGTCGTTGAGCCAGTCCGCCAGCTCATAAACGAGGCGCTTGGGCGCGTCGGCCAAGGGGGCCAGCGCGCCGCACATGTCGCCGTACAGCGTGCAATAGCCGACCGCGAGCTCCGACTTGTTGCCCGTCGCGAGCACGAAGCCGCGCGGGGATTTATTGGCGAGACCCATGAGGACGACGCCGCGCGCGCGCGCCTGCAGGTTCTGTTCCGCCAAATCAGGCGTGCCCTTGCCCCACTTCTCGCCGAGGGCCTGAAGAAGGGCGTCGTAGACGCCCGTGATGGGCGCGGAAAGCAGTTCGATGCCCAGGTTTTTCGCGAGGCTCCTCGCGTCGTCGACGCTGCCCCGCGAGGAGAAGGCCGAGGGCATGGAGACGCCCACGACTCGGCGGGGCCCGAGGGCGCGGACCGCGAGCGCGGCGACCACGGCGGAGTCGATGCCCCCGGACAGGCCGATGAAGGCCGTTTGCAGGCCGCATTTGGCGGCGAAATCCTTGATGCCGAGAATAAGGATGTCTCCGACCTGGCCGATGGAGGACGGCTCCGGGGCGACGCTCGCCCCCTCCCAGGTTTTCGCGTCGACGACCAGGAGGTCCGGGGAGGCGAAGGCGGCGCGCGCGCGCAGGCGGCCTTTCGCGTCGTAGGCCAAGCTGCCGCCGTCGAAGACGATCTCGTCGTTGCCGCCGACCGCGTTGCAGTAGAACAAGGGCCTCCTCGCGCGCTTGGCGAGCCGGGCAAGGAGCCTTTTTCGGGCTCCGGCCTTGCCGAGCAGAAACGGAGAAGCGGACAGGTTCAACAGGAGGTCGGCGCCCGCTTCGGCCTGCGCGGAGACGGGATCGGAGGCATAAAGCCGGCGCCCGGCGGACGAATCCTCGGCCCAGGCGTCCTCGCAGATCGTGACGCCGAGCTTGAGGCCGCCCCAGGCGATCGGCCTGTTCTCGGACGCCGGCTCGAAATAGCGGGCCTCGTCGAAGACGTCGTAAGTGGGCAGGAGGGTCTTATGCCGGACCGCGACGATCCTGCCTTCATGCAGGAGCGCGGCGGAGTTGCGAACGGGCTTGCCCACCCGGACCTTGCTGCGCGAGACGAAGCCGACGAGGGCGGCGGCGCCGCGCGTTTTTTGGGCGAGCGCGGAGAGCGCCTTCTCGTTGGCCCGGGCGAAGCCGGACTCCTCCCAAAGGTCGAGGGCGGGGTAGCCGCCGAGCGTCTGCTCGGGGAAGACGGCGAGGCCGGCGCCGCGGCGCGAGGCTTCGGCGAGCGCCGCGAGAATCTTCTCCGAGTTTCCGCGCAGGTCGCCGACGGTCGTGTCGATTTGGGCCAGAGCCACCTTCATGCGGAGCCCCCCGCCGTCTCGCAGGCCCGGGAAAAAATGCGGCCGGCGCCCGCGAAGGCGGACTCGACGGCCTGCTCGACGGCGGCGGGCGCGCGGCCGCCGGCGAGCAGGACGACGGGCGCGATGCCCTCCATCGCCCATGACAGGAGCTCGGAGGGGTCCTGATGCGTGTCGGAGGCGATCGCGTTCGTCTGCCTGAGGATCGCGACCGCGGTGAGCGGAAGATCCTTTTTGATGAAGAGCATGCCCGTCATGAGGCCGCGGCAGGCGGCGCGGACGCTGTCGCGCGGAGTCTGGCGGGCCCGCGTGCCGACGACGGCGTCGGTGACGATCTGCCGGGCGAGCTCGCCCGCGCCGGTGGGCGCGTCGTCCGCGTCCTTGAGGAGCCCGATGACGATTTCCCTCGCGAGTTTCTCGAGATTAAATTCGTCCATGGCGCCGGATTATACCATTGCGCGGCGCGGCTTCCGGGGGTACACTGCCGGCCATGAGCCGCCTCGGGATGACCGTCGTCGCGCTCGGCCTGGCGGCCTGCACGACGATGCCCCGCTTCCCCCGTCTCTCCTCGCTGGATCAGGGGCTGCTGATCGCGCGGGCGCAGGCGCATGGCGCGTTGGTCAGGCGTTGGACCTCCCAGGCGGATTCGGCTCAGGTCGCGGCCGTCGACGCGAGGGGCGTTCCCATCCCGGGGCAGCACGCGCAATCGGGGCTCGCCGTGAACGGCTACGTCGTTTTTTTCGGCATGCCGGCGGGCCGCTACGTCCTGCGCGCGGCGTCTTTCCCGGCGCGCGGCGCGCGCTATCAACTGACGGCCCCGAAGGAGACCGAGGCCCGGCGCGCCGTCGTCCTTCGCCCGGGAGTCGCGGCGTATCTCGGCGACCATGATTTCGACTCGATATGGCCGGAGTTCGGCGTCGCGATGAGGCGGGCGGCGCGGATCGTCGGTCATTGGCTGACTCCGTTCATGAAGCGCCCGCTGTTGCCGCGCGACGCGGAACTGCGCGTTTTCGAGCCGGGAGCCGCCGCCGAGACGCGGGCCCTCCAGGCGGTGCGGGCCGCGTTGGCGGGAACCCCCTGGGGAGTCCTCGTCGCCGCGCGCCTGCGCGAGCTGGGCGCCGCGGAGCCCGCGAAAGTCAAGGGCGTCTTTTTCCCGCGCGCGCTGCCCCTCCACGAGGAGCCGTTCCTGTCCTGGCGAGACACGCTGGGATGGGGCGAGCCGCGGCGGGCGTCGGACGGGGTCGCGTGGCGCCGTCCCGGCGGCGAGGCGCTGATCGCGGTGTTTTTCACCACGGCCACGGCGCCCGGCTTCGCGGGGTGGAGCGCCGCCGTCTCGGAGCTCCGGCGCTCGGCGTCGGCGAGCGTCGAGGACGGCGGCGAAGTCTACGAGGTGCGCGTTGCGACGCGGGTCGGGCTCGCCGCGCGCGCGACGCGGTACCGGTACGCGGAAGGCGCGCTCGTGGGCAGCCGGACCGACGTGACCCTCACCGAGACGACCTTGGTCCCCGATGGATACGGGGTCTACACCATGCGGCTGCGCGCTCCCCGCGCGGAGTTCGACGCGATTCTTCCCCGCTACCGCGAATTTCTGCTTCAGCTCGTGCTGGGCCCGCCCCAACCCAAACCCGAAGCCAAGCAGGAGCCCATCATGCCCTTTTTCAACCCCTCGCCATGAGCGGCGCCGAGCGCCGGACGGGGGCGCGGTTCCTCGCCGATTTCGGCGTCGTGCTGAGCGCGTTGAAAGGCGGCGCGCCGATCGACGAACGAGCGATCGCCCATGACGTCTCGCTCAAGGGCTTTAAGGTCGAAACGCAGGCCGCGCTCGCGCGCGGCGAGGTCGTGGCGTTCGCGCTGGAATTGCCCTCGGGCGGTCGTGCGGCCGGAAAGGGGCGCGTCGTCTGGAGCAGCCGGGAGCCTCTCGCGACCTGGGCGGGCGTCGAGATCGTCTCGATGTCCTGGGGCGACAAGCTCCGCCTCAACGGGCTGTTGCGTCCGGATTCGGTCGACTGGGCTCGCCTGAGGAGCCTCTGCGTCACGCTCATCGCGGCGCTGACGCTCATCGCCGCGGCGCGGCGCATCATCGGCGACGCGGCGCTGCGGGGAGCGCTGCCCACGCTCGTCCCTAAAATCATCGCCCTGCTGGCGATGGGTTGGGCCTTGGCGGGTCTCCTGAAGCGCGAACGGAGCTAGCTAGAAGCCTTCGCGGCAGCGCGGGTCCATCGCGTCGCGCAGGAACAGGCGCGCGCCGCCGCGGCGAAGAACGAAGCCCCAGCGCTCATGCCCCCACAACGGCTCGCCGTGCGTGTAGGCGAGCAGAAAGGGGCTGCCGCCTCCGCTGGGATCGTAGGAGACGAAGCGGAGCTGGGCGGTCTCGCTCATCAACTCGTGCGGCATCTCGACGCATGGGCCGAGGAGGCGGCCGCCGTCCGCGAGGCGCAGGC
>JACQJQ010000002.1 GCA_016204945.1 Elusimicrobiota bacterium | reverse complement strand
GCGTGATTGTACCCGTTCCCGAGCTCCTCGTTCATGAGGTTTTAGACCCCAACTGTTTCCGGAAACAGTTGGGGTCTAAAACCTCATGAACGAGGAGCTCGGGAACGGGTACAATCACGCCGCACGGCTTCGCATCCTCATCGCGCGAACGCTCGTAGGGGGATCGGCAACATGCAGGCGCACCTCATTCTGTACGTCGCGGATCAAAAGGCCAGCTCGCGGTTCTATGAACGAGCGCTTGCCCTGAAGCCGAGGCTGGACGCCCCCGGAATGACCGAATTCGGCCTCGGCGAGGACTCGATGCTCGGGCTCATGCCTTCCGCGAGCATCAAGCGCCTGATCGGCCCGCAACTGCCAGACCCGGCCCGCGCGGGATTGGGGCCATGAGGCGGCGTACAGCCTCGATCCGGACGGCCACGTGCTGGCTTTCGCCAAGCCCGTCTAGCGCACGAACGAAGCGCCCCCGCCTTACGGCCGACGGATTTGATCGTAGAACAACGCCGCCGAGCCGATTTGCGAGTAGGGAATAAGCTTCCCCCTCACCAACAGGCCCTCGGGCGCCGCGCCGACGCGGGACAACTCCTCGAACGTCAGGGTCAAATCCAGATACGCGCCGGCCGGATCCGAGACGACCAGCGCGAGGAGCGCGCGAGCGGGGGCCTTGGCCCGCGCGAGATTCACGCTTTCGGCCAGCTCCTCGGCCTGCCGGGAGCTTAAGCGGCCCAAGCTGCCCAAATTTTCGGCGCGCCAGATTCGACTATCCGCGTAGCCGCCATGAGTCGTCTCGCGCTCAACGATCTCCTCGAAAGCCCGCGCCGAGAGGAAGTGCCCCGCGGCGAACGGAGAGTGGGCGCCGGTCCAGGGAAAATTGGCGCCCGCGCGCAGCGGCGCCCGCGCGGCCCATACGGCGGCGCCCGCAAACCCCACGACGGCCGCGACCAAAGAGGGGGCCAGAAGATGCGCGGCAAGAAAACCGGCGCCGACCGCGGCCAGGGACAGGATCTGCACCGCCATGACGCGCCGGTTCGAGATCGGACCGGAGCCGAAAAAGGTCAGGATCATCTGTCCCAGGATGGGGCCAAAAATGGCGGTCATCAACACGTTGAGCGTGATGGCGCTCTCAAGCGCGCGATCCAACTCGGCGAAGGCCGCGGGGGCGACCGACAGCAACGCCGCGCCGACCGCGGTGCGTTCCAAGATGGACGCCTTGCCGGAAGGAGCCAAACGCTCGCGGCGCCCGGTCGCGAGTCCCGCCCGAGGCGCGTCTGCGGCAAGCGCAGGACGGGCGCGGACCGCATCGAAAGCCTCGTCAAGCAGGGCGCTGCCGTCCGCGCGCGCCGGGTCCGCCCGCGCCGCCGTCATCAGGGAGCCGATGGGCGAGACTCCATCCGCAAGGCGGTCATCGACGACAAGCGCCGCGGGCTCCGGGAGCGCGAAGGCGGGCGCGGCGGCCAGCGCCGTCGGCATGAGCGGCAAGGACGCCGCCGGAGCGACGACGGCGGGCGCGAGAAGCGCCGACCGCCCGGGAGCCTGAAACGCCGCGGCAATCGGCGCATGGAGCGGCCCGACGGAGGCCGCGACGCGGGCGGAGGCGTCTCCGACGAGCAATACGCAGAGAACGACGGCCCCCGTCTTCCTGACGACAAAACGCAGCGAATCGCTCATATGGGTTCCATTGTAGTCCGGGAGGACGACTGGAGCATAGGACCGAAAGGCCCAGCGAGAAAGAAACATTCGGCCTACCCCAATAAAAGGCGCCCGCGACCGTCAGGCCGCGGGCGCCCATTAGCCGGCCGCCGCGTTTAAGACAGCTTGGCCAGCTGCGACTCGAGCTCCTTGTAGTCGCGCTCCTTGGTGATGTCGGCCTCGACCTTCACCCAGGCGACCTTGCCGTCCTTGCCGATCAGGACGGTGGCGCGCTGGGAGATGTTGCCGCCGGGATGGAACAGGCCGTAGGCCTTGATCGCGGTCCGGTGCATGTCGGCCAGGAGCGTGTGCTTCAGGCCCATCTGCGCCTTGTAGGCCTTGTGCGCCCAGACGGAGTCCACCGAGATGCCGAACACCTGGGCGAACTTCTCGTAGCGCGAAAGGTCCTGGGAGAAGCACGCGTTCTCCTTGGAGCAGGTGGGCGAGAAATCAAGGGGATAGAAGAACAGGGCGACGGGCTTCTTGCCCTTGAACTCGGACAAGGTCCACTCCTTCTTTTCCGAATCAGGCAGCTTGAAGTCGGGCGCGGCGGCTCCGATGGCGATCGGAGTGGTTTCCGGCGATGCGGTGGCGGTGCTCATGATGTCTCCTTGCGAAGAGAATTCAACGAATTCACGGGCCTGACGCTAGGCTTTGACGAGCTTGATCTCCAGGGGACGGCTGGCGGCGTTGCGGATGCTGACTTGGGCGGCGACCTTGCGGGCGGCTTCGCGCAGGGCCTTGGCCGGCGCGGAGCCGGGGTGCGACAGGACCATCGGGACGCCGTCCTCGCTGGAGCGGCAGATCGTCGGATCGAGCGGAATCGATCCGAGCAGGTCGATGCCGAAATTCTTCTTGAGGGCGGCGGCGCTGCCGTCCGCGAAGATCTTGCTCTCGGTCGAGCACTTGGGGCAGATGAAGCCCGACATGTTCTCCACGGCGCCCAGGATGGGCACGTTGAGCTTCTTGAACATCGCGACGGCCTTGCGCACGTCGGAGAGCGCGATCGACTGCGGCGTCGTCACGATCACCGAGCCCGCGATCGGCACGGTCTGGCACAAGGTCAGCTGGACGTCTCCGGTGCCCGGCGGCAGATCGAGGATGAGGTAGTCGAGCTCGCCCCACTTCACGTCCTTGAGGAACTGCGTGATGGCGCCGTGCAGCATCGGGCCGCGCCAGATCACGGGAGCGTCGGGGTCCATCAGGAAGCCCATGGACATGATCTTGACGCCGTGGTTCACGGCGGGCTCGATCTTGTTGTCGTCGCCGGCCACGGGCTTGTAGCCGGAGACGCCCATCATCTGCGGCTGATTGGGGCCGTAGATGTCGGCGTCCATGAGGCCGACGCGCGCGCCCATCTGGGCCAACGCCACCGCAAGATTCGCGCTCACGGTCGACTTGCCGACGCCGCCCTTGCCGCTGGCGACCGGAACGACGTTC
>JACQJQ010000070.1 GCA_016204945.1 Elusimicrobiota bacterium | reverse complement strand
GCGCCGCGCCGAGCGCCCCGATCCAGCGCCCGAGGTGACACTCCAGGAAACGCGCGCGCGCGCGCCGGGTAACGCGCCGCTCCTGCCGCAGAAGTTGCGCGACGGCGTACGCTTCCTTCACCAGCAACAGGCTGTAGAACTCGAGTTCGGTGCCGATGTGGTCGGGCAAATCGGGTTGCGCGGATGCGATTTCGAAGCCAAACGCGCGGTAGAAGCCGCTGACGTCGGCAAGTTCCCGCGTCCGTCCCGCGACGCGCCGGCCGTCGCCGTAAGCCGTCTCGTGCAGGGAACAGGTCCCGCCGGGGCCGAACAGCCGCAGGTAGGTCGCGGCGAGCTCGTCGGCGCCGCGCGCGAAAAACGCGCCGCGCAGGGAACGGGCGCCCGCCCGCCAGCCGTTGACCGCCAGCCGGTCCAGCGCCCCGATGAGGGCGCGGCGTTGAGAGGCTTCCGGATAGGCGAAGCCGCCCGCCACCGCGCGGCACCACGCCGCCCGGCCGAGCAGCTCCTGAACGGTGCGATCGTGATCCAGACGCGCTCTCATGATCCCCCTAGCGCGCGAGCCTGAGCGGCACCCAGCTCGACCAGGCCTTGCGCGAGCCCACTTCGCGGCTGGCGCCGTCCCACACGGCAAAAGCGGCGAGCGTCCGGTCGCCCGCCATGAAGTGCGGCGAACCCGGGTCTTGCGCCGCCATCGGCGCCGTGATCACGACGCGCCACTTCCCGTTCGCCCATACGCCTTTGCCGTCGGCGTGCTGCTCGGGCTTGACCGTCATGGTTCCGAAACCTTCCGCCATCTGGTCGAGCACCGGGCTCGCCTTGGCGCGGGAAACCGGGTTGTCCATGCCGAGCGCCCCCGTGTACGGGCGCGCGTCGGTGGCGCGCAACACCTGGTCGGGATAAAGATCCACGCTGGCGTTGGGGTAGAGGTCCTTGAGCTGGGGCTCGCCCGCGTCAATGTCGCGCTGGAAGGCCGCCCGCCATTGCAGGATGTTCACGCGGCCGCCGGGATTGCCCATCATCGGGTTCGGCGTCGCGTCCTTGATGCCGCCGATCGGGAATTCCACCGCGACCATGTCGCCGAAGCGGTCGAGGACGATGCGATCGTCCCGGGTGGCGTCACTCCACTCGATAAGGATGCCGATCCAGTGCCCGTTGTGGGCCGCCCTGACCTTCAATTCCTTGACCGCGGGGCTGGATTGCCGCGGGGTCGCCACCATCTGGGGCAGCATCTGCACCGTGACCGGCCTCGCTTTCTTCCATTCCGGCAGGCTCGCGTCCAGGATCGGGCCCATGTAGCGGAAGCGCACGGCGTCGAGCGTGGTCTGGGCGCCCGCCGCGGCGGCCCACAGCGCCAGCGCCGCGCCCGCGAGGAATGGCAACGTCTTTCGAGCGATCTTCATTTCCCGTCCCGCTCAGGTGATGTTGCTGCGATAGGTCTGGTGCCGGTCGTCGTAGACGGGGCGCAGCATGATCGGCTCCCGCAGCGGCACCCGCACGAGCTCCACGTTGTTCTCGTCGTAGCCGATGCTGTAATTGCCCTCGAGTTTGTAGTGATGGATGATTTCGGCCGTGGCGCCGAACAGCAGCATTGCGCCGAGCAGTTTTCTGTCCTCCTTCACCCGGCGGTATTTCGCCATCGCCGCGTCCACGCCCGACCCGAACATCTGGCGCAGGTACTGCGGCGGCACGTGCACCGGCGGGATGTAGTAGGTGTTGGGCTCCAGCCCGAACTGCGGGTAAAGCGGCAGCGCGAGCTTCGCGATGTGGATGATGGTGTCCAGCGGACTGTCTTCCCGCGCCTTGTCCGGCGTGGTGATGAAACCCTGGAGGCGGATCTTGCCGATGCAGGTGATCGTGCATTGCGTCTGCCGCCCGTTTTCCACCGCCGGGTAGCAGCCGACGCATTTCTCGGAGACCCGGGTGAACGGGTTGAAGTAGACCTTCTTGTACGGACAGCCCTTGACGCACTCGCGGTAACCGCGGCAGCGCTGCTGGTCGAGCAGCACGATGCCGTCTTCGGGCCGCTTGTAGATGGACTGGCGCGGACAGGAACCCAGGCACGCCGCGTAGGTGCAGTGGTTGCAGATGCGCGCGAGGTAGAACATCCATTGCATGTGCGGGAGCTGGAGGAACGCCCCCTGCCCCATCAGTCCCGTCGAATCGTCCTCGCCCACGTTGGGGTGCGCGTAATCGAGATCGTCGGGAAGATAGCCCAGGACCCGCTCGCCTTCCGGCGCCGCCTCGAACAGGGTCTTGCCCTTGTACACCGGCCCGCTCATGTCCTGCACGCCGAGCTTGTCGAGAACGTTCACGTCCCAGCCGAGCGGATAGAACCCGTAGGGCTTGGTCTCGACGTTGTTCCAGAACATCGCCTCCTGCCCGCGTCCGGTGGTCCAGGTGGTCTTGCAGGCGACGGTGCAGGTCTGGCAGGCGATGCACTTGTTGATGTCGAAAATCATCGCGAACTGCTTCTGCGGGCGCGCGCCCTCGTACGGATACTCCATCTCGCGGCCAAGCTGCCAGTTGTAGACCTTCGGCATGTCTCTTTCCCCGGTTTTCGAACGCTGATCAGGCCTTGGTGAGCCTCACGAAGCCGCCGCCGAGATACTGCTTCATGGCGCCGCTCTCGTTCGTGGGTCTCAAGCCCAGGGTCACCGGCCGCCACAGGCCCTTGCCGCCGATGCCGCCGTCCTCCGCCTTGGCGAACCTGGCCAGCGACTCGCGCGGAGCGCTGGTCACGCAGTGCACGTCCACGTTGAAGCCCCGGGTCACCTCGTTGGTCCAGGACCTGCGGGTGATGAGCGAGTGGGTCTGGTGCGTGGGCTTGAGCCAGGAGCGCGTGAGCGACTGGTGCCCGCCGTAGCGGAACAGCGACTGATAGTTGGTCTCGGCGTTCTTGGCGATGCCGTCGGGACGCGTTTCGTGGGCCTTGACCGAGCCGGGCGTCGCCATGTAGCCGTTGAACCACATCCGGGTGATGCTCTGCGGCGTTCCCGGATAGTAGCGGGCGCGGGCCATGAGG
>JACQJQ010000084.1 GCA_016204945.1 Elusimicrobiota bacterium | reverse complement strand
GCCGCGTCCACCTCGCCCACGGCGTTCGATTGGACCGCGATCGCCGCCGACTTCGCGGGCGCGATCTGCCTGCGGATGGCGGCGGCCGCGGCCGAGGGCGGAGGGGGATTGCGGATGGCTCCGCTCGTCTTGCGCGCGGCGCCCAGGCGCAGCCCCTCGAACGCGGCCTCGCGCACGACGCCCTTGCCGCGCAGGGCGGCCGACGTATCCAGATGGAAAGCGATTCGCGAGAACTCGACGAGGTTCTTCATCGGAGCGTCGCGGTCCGCGACCGCGACATCCCGAATCTCGAGCGCGCCCCCGAGCCACTTCGAGCGCAGCGAGCCGATCTCGACCTTGGCGCCGGCCGCGGCCAGGCCGCCCGCGATCAGAGCCCGTTTGAGGATCGGATCAAAGAAGAAAAAGACGAAGGCCCAGAGCAGAAGGGCGGCGCCGAGCGTGCCGAGGACGGGGCCTTTCTTGATCCAGCTCACCTTGTCCACTCCTGATACGTCCGATACCAGGCCATGCTTTTGAGCGCCTGGACGAGCTTGAGCCTCTCGACGCGGACCGCCCACGTCGCGTTGTACCAGGCGACGAAGCGGAGGAAGGAGACGTAGAGGGGGGCGAAGAGAACGAGGCCGAGGACGAGATTGCCGAGGACCACGGTGTTGTTGAAGCGCGTCAGCGGGACGATGGGCAGGTCGTACAGGGCGGTCCAGACGCCGCGCAGCGCGTCGGCCCCGAGCAGGGCGAGGCCCAGCCGGTGAGCGAGCCCGTCGGCCCAATAGCCGATCGGCGTGAAGAAGGCGGCCGACATCAGGGCCATGCCTTTGTTGAGCCGCAGCGCGAAGAACAGCAGAAGGAACGCGGCGGCGAAGAGGTTGCCTTTCGGGATCAGGCCGAGCGCCGCGCCCAAGGCGAAGCCGCCGGCGAGATGGCGCGGGTCCGAGCCGCCGTGAAGGGAGGCGAAGAGGTCCTTGAGCAGGCGCAGGGGATTCATGGCGCCTATCTTAGCGCATCGGGCGCCCCCTTGACATCGAACGTTAGTTCGACTATGATAGCGGGGCATGGAAAAGAACGGATTGACTCCGCGCCAGCAGCAAATCCTCGAGCTTCTCGGCCGCTTCACCACGGACCACGGTTATCCGCCCACGGTGCGCGAGCTGTGCCGCCTCGCCGGCGTCAGCTCGCCGGACACGATCCAGTACCATCTCGACAAGTTGCGCGAGAAGGGGCTCCTCGAGGAAGCCAAGGGTCGCTCGCGCGCCGCCCAGGTCACAAGCATGGAGCGCGTGTCCATGATCCCCCTGCTCGGGCTCGTGCCCGCCGGCCCGGCCGCCGGCGCGTACGCCGAGCCGATGGGCCACGTCCCGGTCGTCGCCGACCGGGGCGATCCGTCCCAGCTGTTCGCCTTGAAGATCAAGGGAGATTCCATGCAGTCCACCCTGCATGAAGGCGACACCGTCGTCGTACGCTGGCAGGAAACCGCATCCAGCAACGATGTCGTCGTCGTGCGCTACGAGGACGGAGAGGCCACCGTCAAGCGGCTCAAGGTCAAGCCCGCGGGCCTCGTCCTCATCCCCGACAATCCCCGTTATGAGCCGTTCCCGATCGGGGCGGGCCGCATCGCGGGCAAGGTCATCTCGCTGATCCGCAAGCTCTGAGGGGGATCGTGGAAAAGTGCATCGCGTGCGGCGAGACGTTCGGCTGCGGCAACGCGGACGGCAAGAGCTCGTGCTGGTGCGCGGACCTGCCGGCGGTGATGCGGGTGACGGACGAAGGCTGCCTGTGCCCGAAGTGCCTCAAGGCCGAGGTCGCGCGGCGAGTCGGCGACTGCCTCGGCTGCGCGCATGCCGAGATACTGAAGACCAAGAGCGGAAGCGCCGTCTTCCTGTGCGGCCGCGCGCAGCGCGAGCCCGCCTACGCGCGCTACCCCGCCTTGCCGCTGAGCGGCTGTCCCGGACGGTCGGCGCTTTAGCCCCGGCTTTTCCGGGAGGCCGCGTCGCAGAGATCGTCGAAAATCGTGGACGCGCCCATGAATTTTTCCGCGATCCGCACGCGCAGGGCGTCGCGCGCCTCCGCGCCCGCCATCGGAGTGATGTCGGCGACGCCCTCCATCACCCAAGACATGAGGTCCTCGGGCCCCGTGCGCATCATGAGGCTGATGTTGGGCAGCGCTTCCATCAGGGCCACGGCGACGTCGGGGACGCTCTGCCCGCCGAGGAGCACCGCGTTCATCGCGCCCCGGCAGACGGCGATGACGGCCGGCTTGGGGTCCTTGCTGATCCGGGCGGCGTGCGAGATCTGCTGGCATATGACCGGCACCGTCAGCGCGGCGCCGGCCGCGGGGTCCCCCGCGATGCTCGCCGCGACGGCGTCCTTCGCCTGCTTTTCGAAATCGGTGGCGTCGCTCATGGGAGCATGATATCCAGGAAGCCGTGCCGCGTCAAGAGCCGGCCGCCCTTCTCCATCGGTTTGCCTCCTTCAAACCGAAAACAAACGACGCGGGCGCCTTGCCGGATGCGCGAATTTTATTGAGCGCGCTCTCAAGCGCGGCGAGCGTTCGGGGAACGAGAAGCGCCCGGGTCTTCGTCAGCTTCTTCGCGCCGCGTTCGAGCAGGTAAAAAGCGCCGTCGGTCTTATCGGGGTCGAGCTTCAAGCGGTGAAGCCCCGCCGCGATCTGTACGAGGCCCTGGAGCAGGATTTTCTCGTCGCCCGACGCCTTCATCCAAAACGCTTCGAGCTTCTCATGCGCGTCGAAGTAGCGCCCCGCGGCGCACAGCGCGTCGGCAGGGTCGAGTGCCGCCCGAAGGCTCATCGGTTCTTGGGCGCGAAGCTCCGGACCATGGCTTCGAAGACCGGCAAGGTTTTCCGGTACGAATCGACGGGGGCGGAATGCCGGATCTCGAAGAACCCGCCTTTGATCGGAACCAAAGCGTAATCGTGGCGGGCCATGTACTCGATTTTGCCGGAGTGGAGCTTCCGGTGGGGGCGCTCCTGATGGAAAAGGATGACATCCTTGCCGCCGACTTGCTTTTTTTCGATGGCCGGCTGCTTGCCGCCGGGATCGATTTCCCAGAAAGACTCCGCGCGCTTATCCGGGTCCGTCCTGGAGTCCATTCCGTTGGGATATTGAAGAATATGAATCGAGACCGGCGCGGCGCCGGCGGAGAAGGTGACGGCATCGGAGCCGGATGCGTCGTCCTCGTGGACGCCCCACTGCCTGGGGGCGCGGCAGGTGAAGGCTCCTTGGGGAGAATCGTAGTCGATGAGGGCGACGTCCCCGAGCATCTCCTTGGTCGGCGTCGGGTCCGTCGCCTTTTCCGCGCCGCGCTTGCAGGCCGGCAGGGAGAGAGCGGCCAACAGCAGGAGAACGATGCGGGCCATTTTAATTCCTCCTCGCCCCGCGTATTTTTTCGAGAAGCGCCGCGTCGCGCGACGCGAGAGCGTAGCGCTCGGCCTGGTCCAGGAAAGCGGTCCGATCCGTCCGCCGCGCGGCCCTTTGGGCTTGGATGAGGTAGAAGCCGCCCAGGAGTCCGGCGCGTCCGGCGCTCGCTTTGTCGAGTTCGGCGGCGATCGGGGCCATGCGCGCCTTATGCGCGGCCGCGAGCGCGCGTAATTCCCTTTGACCGAGCTCCATCCCGGCGAGATCGAGCGCCTTCGCCTTTCGATCCTCCGGCGCGGCCTCCGCCCGGGAGCGGGTCTTGGCGAGGCGGGCGGCCTGGATCGCCTCGACGCTTTGAAGAGGAAGCGCGCGGGAGGGCGAGCTTTCGCGCAGCAGATCGGCCAACGAGGCGCGCCAAGCGTTGGGGCCGTGGAGCATCATGGAAAAATCCGCGAATTCGGCGTCCATCTTGACCGACGCGGGATCGTTCTTCATCTTCGAGCGGATATAAAGGTTTTTCGCTATGTACGCCTCTTCCTCGTACTCGAGCGGCTGGGCGTCGGGAAGGTTGCCGCGCGCGATCTCGCGGAAGACGGGATCCCGGCGGTCCTGCCATGCGTGGGTCAACTCGTGAACGAGGACGACGTCGTTGTCCTGCACGACGGCGTCGACGGCTTCGGGGTGCGCCGCGAGGTGCGCCGCCAGCGCGGCGCGG
>JACQJQ010000074.1 GCA_016204945.1 Elusimicrobiota bacterium | reverse complement strand
TTCAACGCCGACTTCGACGGCGACCAGATGGCCGTTCACGTGCCGCTGTCGCAGGAAGCCCAGCTCGAGGCGAAGCTCTTGATGATGGCGTCCAACAACATCATGTCGCCCGCCTCCGGGAAGCCGATCGCGGTTCCCTCGCACGATATGGTGCTCGGCCTGGCCTACCTGACGAAGGACAAGGCGGGCGAGAAGGGCGAGGGCGCGGTATTCGCCGACCCGGGCGAGGTTTTGACCGCGTATCAGAACCGCAAGGTCGACCTGCACGCGCGCATCAAGCTTCGGGGCGTCAACGAAATCGTGGAGGAGGCGCTGCCGAAGGGCGAACGCGCGAACCCCAAGATGTGGAAGGACTGCACGACGGTCGGGCGCGTCATCTTCAATGAGATCGTTCCCGCCGAGCTCCGCTACATCAATAAGCCCCAGGGCAAAAAGGAGCTCTCCCAGCTCGTCGAGAAGTGCTACAAGGAGCTCGGCCACTTCCGCGCCGTCCAGCTCCTCGACGACCTCAAGCGCACCGGCTTCCACTACGCGACCGTCGCCGGCCTCTCCATCTCGGTTTCGGACATGCACATCCCGAAGATCAAGAAGGACGAGATCATCGAGGCCCGCAGGAAGGTTCGCACGATCGAACAGCAGGCCAAGAACGGCGTCATCACTGAATCCGAGCGCTACAACAAGATCATCGATATCTGGACGCACGTGACCGAGCGCATCTCCGACGTCATGTTCGATTCGATGAAGTCCGACGAGCATAAGCAATTCAAGGCGGGCGAGGCCCGGTTCAACTCGGTCTTTCTCATGGCGGATTCCGGCGCGCGCGGCTCCCGTCAGCAGGTTCGCCAGCTGGCCGGCATGCGCGGGTTGATGGCCAAGCCGCAGAAGAAGCTGACCGGCGGCGTCGGCGAGATCATCGAGCAGCCGATCGTTTCAAACTTCCGCGAGGGCCTGACCGTCCTCGAGTACTTCATCTCCACCCACGGCGGCCGCAAGGGGCTGGCCGATACCGCGCTGAAAACCGCGGATGCCGGCTATTTGACCCGCCGCCTCGTCGACGCCGCGCACGACCTGGTCATCACCGAGGAGGACTGCGGCACGATCAACGGCATCCGCCTCGGGAACCTCACCGCCGGAGACGAAGTTATCGAGCCCCTGGACGAGCGTCTGCTCGGCCGGGTCGTGCTTGAAGACGTCGTCGTCACCGCGCAGGACGGCAAGAAGACGCTCGAAAAGACCATCGTCGAGGCCAATGAATTCGTCAACGCCGAGGCCCAGATGGAAATCAAGGCGGCCGGCCTCGAGATGGTCCGCGCCCGCTCGGTGCTGACCTGCGAGGCCCGCCAGGGCGTCTGCGCCAAGTGCTATGGGATGAACAACGCCAACGGCCGCATGGTCGAAGTCGGCGAGGCCGTGGGCATCATCGCGGCGCAGTCGATCGGCGAGCCCGGCACCCAGCTGACCCTGCGCACTTTCCACATCGGCGGCGCCGCTTCCCGCGTGACGAAGCGCTCGAACGCGCTGTCCGTCAAGGGCGGCAAGGTCGAGTTCAAGAGCGTGCGCACGATCAAGAACCAGGAAGGCCACGTCGTCGTGGTCTCCCGCGCCGGCATGGCGCTGGTCCACGACAAGGCCGCGGGCGCGAGCGAGGAGTTCAAGCTGCCCTATGGCTCGCGCCTGAAGATCTCGGACGGCGACAAGGTCGCCCCCGGCGGCCTTCTCGCCGAGTGGGACCCCTATACGATGCCGATCGTCTCCGAGCACGAGGGCGCGGTCGTCCTCAAGGACGTTCGGGAGGGCGTGTCCCTGCGCACCGACCTCAACAAGATCACGGGCATCGTCGAGCGCCGCATCATCGAGCAGGAGGCTCGCCGCGGCGAGCGCGGCGCCGGCGCCGTCAAACGGCTGAACCCCCGCGTCGTCGTCGAGAAGGGCGGCAAGGAGGTCGCGGTGTTCCCGCTTCCGACCGACACCATCCTGCTCGTGGCCGAGGAGCAGTCCGTGCACGTCGGCGACATCATGGCGAAGATTCCGCAGGAGATCACCAAGTCCAAGGACATCACCGGCGGCCTGCCGCGCGTGTCCGAGCTCTTCGAGGCCCGCAAGCCCAAGAATCCCGCGATCATCTCCGAGATCGAAGGCGTCGTTGGCCTCGGCATCGGGGCGAAAGGGCTCGTCCAGGTTTCCGTCCGCAACGAGGAGACGGACATGGTCCGCGAATATCTGATCGCGCAGGGCAAGCATCTGGTCGTCTATGAGGGCGACCGCGTCGGCGTCGGCGAGGCGCTGACCGACGGCGCGATCAATCCTCATGACGTCCTCCACGTGAAGGGCATCAAGGAGGTTCAAGAGTTCCTCGTCAACGCGATCCAGGAAGTCTATCGCCTGCAGGGCGTGGCGGTTTCCGACCGCCATATCGAGTGCATCGTGCGCCAGATGCTGCAGAACGTCAAGGTGGACAATTCCGGGGATACGTCCTTTCTCAAGGGCGAGATCGTCAACCGCTTCGTCTTCGCGGCCGAGAATCGCGCGACTAAGGAGAAGGGGGGCAAGGAGGCGCAGGCCGAGCCTGTTCTTCTTGGGATCACGAAGGCCTCCCTCGCGTCGAGCTCGTTCATCTCGGCGGCGAGCTTCCAGGAAACGACGCGCGTCCTCACGCAGGCCGCGACGACGTCCCAGATCGACCACCTGAAGGGCCTGAAGGAAAACGTCATCATCGGCCACATGATTCCGGCCGGCACGGGCCTTCAGGCTCGTGAAAAACTTATCGAGCTCGCCGCGCAAGCCGCGCTGGTGACTCAGCCGTAAGGAGAACTCTCGTCATGCCCACGATCAGCCAGCTTATCCGCCTTGGACGCTCCAAGAAGCGCACGCGCCCCAAGGCCCCGGCCCTTCAGCACTGTCCGCAGAAGCGGGGGGTGTGCACGCTGGTGAAAACCACGACCCCGAAGAAGCCGAACTCGGCTTTGCGCAAGATCGCGCGCATCAAGCTGACCAACGGCGTCGAGGTCACGGGCTATATCCCGGGCGTCGGCCACAACCTGCAGGAGCACTCGATCGTCATGATTCGCGGCGGCCGCGTGAAGGACCTGCCCGGCGTGCGCTACCACATTCTTCGCGGCGTCTTGGACGCGTCCGGCGTGGACGGCCGCAAACAGGGGCGCTCGCTGTACGGCGCGAAGCGCCCGAAGAAGGACGCCCCGAAATAATTTAGAGAGGAATAGAGAACATGCCCCGTAAAGGACTTCGACCCCGCGACCGCCGGCCCCCGCCTCCCGCGGATTACCGCTACAAATCGGTGCTCGTCTCGCGCCTGATCAACAAGCTCGACCATGCCGGCCGCAAGGCCCAGGCCGAGCGCGTCATGTACGACGCCCTTGAGATCGTGGCGGAGAAGACCAAGGAAAACGCGCTCGACGTGTTCACCCGCGCCATCGAGAACATCCGCCCCCTGCTCGAGGTCAAGGCTCGCCGCGTCGGCGGCGCCACCTATCAGGTGCCGATCGAGGTTTCCGCGACGCGCTCGTCCACCCTCGCCATGCGCTGGATGCTGGACGCGGCCCGCGCGAAGTCGGGCAAGCCGATGTCCGAGCGCCTCGCGGAGGAAATCCTCGCCGCGAACAAGAAAGAGGGCACCGCCTTCAAGAAGCGCGAAGACACCCACAAGATGGCCGAGGCCAACCGCGCCTTCGCCCACTACCGCTGGTAAAAACATATGCCCCGAGAAACGCAGCTCGACAAAGTCCGCAACATCGGCATCATCGCCCACATCGATGCCGGCAAGACCACCACGACCGAGCGCATTCTCTACTACACCGGCCGAATCCATAAGATCGGCGAGGTGCACGACGGCGCGACGACCACCGACTGGATGCCCCAGGAG
>JACQJQ010000072.1 GCA_016204945.1 Elusimicrobiota bacterium | reverse complement strand
GATACAACGCGGATGACAGGCTCGTCTATTTAATCTAAAATCACGGCCATGAGCAAAATCAGCGGAACCAAGCCCGGCGCCACGCATATCGTCGGCCCGGGCGGACTCGACGTCAAGGCGTTCGCGGGCTGGTACCGCGCGCGGACGATCGAGCAGTGGGAGCGCCTGGATCTCGCGGCGCTCGCGAAGGTGGCGGCCGTCATCGAGCGCGCTCAGGCCGCCGGGCGCTTCATCTGGGTGTGCGGCAACGGCGGCTCGGCCGCGAGCGCCGCGCACGTGGGCTGCGATTTCGGCAAGACCGCGTCGCGTCCGGGCGCCAAGCGCCTCAAGTGCGTCTCCCTGTCGGACAACACGGCCTTCATGACCGCGATCGGCAACGACCTGTCTTTCGATGAAACGTTTTCGCGCCAACTCGAGAACGTCGTCGCCAAGGACGACGTCGTCGTCTTGATCAGCGGCAGCGGCAACTCCGCGAACCTCGTCGCCGCCGCCAAGCTCGCGCGCCGGCGCGGCGCGCGCGTCGTGTCCTTGCTCGGCTTCGACGGCGGAAGGCTCAAGGGCCTCTCCGACGAGGTCCTGCTGATCGGGAGCGATCAATACGGCGTCATCGAGGACATGCACATGGCCGTCGCGCACATCCTGACCTTCTATCTCAAGCAGCGGCGTTAGGGGAACGGCGGCCGTCAGGGATAGAGCGCCACTCCGCACCGCCGGAAGTCCTCGTCGAACCCGAACACTCCGTCGAGGCCTTCCGCCTTCACGGTCGCGATGACGGATGCGTCGGTGAAGCTTAACGTCTTGTCGTGAAATCGGCGCATTATCGCGATGGAGGCGCGATCCAACGCCTCGTCGGCGTAATGCACGACGGACCATATGCGGCTTCCGAGGAAGCCGTCCGCGAAGCGGACGGCCGCGTCCTGCCCGTAGCGCGCCGCGATCAAGGTCACGGTCTCCGTGAAAACGAGATTGTTCGTGGATAGGCGCGTTTCCGGCGGCATGGCGCGAAGAAACTCGACGGCTCGGGCGTGCAGAGAATCGCGGCGGGAGCCCAGAGCCATCAGCGCCCCGGTGTCGACGAAGAGCCTCATTCCGCCTTGCCTCGCTTCTTGGGGTCGCCGCCATCAAGATACTTGTCGTGGTGGAGCGCCGAATCGTTGGGGCCGCCGTCGGTCGGATCGCCCAAAACGCCGATGAGCTTGAGCAGGGGGTCCTCCGTCCAGTCGAGTTCGCCCTTGAGCCCGGCGTCGATGCCGTAGGTCTTCTCCACCGCCTCTCGGAGCAGGCGGGAAACGGTGGTTTTGCGCCGGTGCGCGAGCGTCTTCATCCGTCCCAGCATCCGTTTCGGAACCGTCAGCAAGGTCTTGGTCATTTCCATGTCCTTAGTATATCAGGATATATCATTCGCCGCCAGGCCGTTATGACGGCCTCCGGATCCGCCCCGTTCAGCGGGGGAGCGGGGGACGGCCGGCGAGGGCGGCGACGCGGTCGTAGTCGCGCCGGTAAAGCGTCACGACGACGCGCTCGTATCCCGAGTGACGCGGGATGCTCCCGCGCCGGGCGCGCATCCTCAGGACATGATCGAGCTCAGTGCGGGCCTCGGGAACGCGCTTGAGTCGGACCAGGGCTTCCGCGCGCGTCAGGCGCGCGGCCATGAAGCCCGGCTCGAGGTCCGTCGCCCGCGCCGCCAGGCGTTCGGCTTGGGCCCAGCGGCCCGCGGCGGCGGCGAGCTGCGCGCGGCGCCATGGATGGATCGCGTTGAAGGGCTCGAGGTCCTCCGCCGCCGCCCAATGCGCTTCCGCCGCGCCGGTCCGTCCGGCCGCGAGGGCTTCATAGGCCAGGTCCTCGCGCGGACCGGGCTCGGCCGGGAAAACGGCCGCGGCGCGCGCGGGCCCGGAGTCGGCGATCGCTTTGGGCATCCACGAGACCAAGGCGAGGACGGCGCCGACGAGGACGGCCGTGTGAGGCCAAGGCCTGCCCCAAGCGCCGGCTCTGGCGGAGGCCATCGCCAGGGCGGACAGCCACAGCGCGGCCAAGGCGGGAATCTGCAGCATGTTGTCGGTCGCGAGCTGGGCCGTCATCGCGGCGGCGGCGGCGGCGGCGGCCTCGCGCGCGGGCTCTTCATCGGCGCGGCCGAAGAGGCCCCGCAGGGCCGCTCCGAGTCCCAGGAGCCACAGGGCCAGCCCGGTCCAGCCGGTCTCGGCCGCGACTTGGAGGAGCTCGCTGTGCGCGTAATCCGTGCTCATGGCCCATCTCGCGGCCCCGTCCTCGAATGGCACGGGACGGCGGCGGAAGCCGACGGCGAAGCCGCCGGGGCCCGTGCCGAGCCAGGGGTGGTCCGCCGCGACGGCGGCGGCCGCGCGCCAGAGGCGCGGGCGCGCCTCGGCGTGAATGCGATATTTTTTAAAGACGATTTCCTCGACTGAGGCGGGCAGGAGGCCGCCGGCGAGCGCGCCGCCGAGCAGCGCCGCCGCGACGACGGCGGCGGCCAGGGCGCGCGGACCCCAGCGGCGGGCCGACCAGAGGGCCGCCGCGGCGCCCAGGCCGAGCCATGCTCCGCGCGAGCGGGCGAGGACGAGGCATAGAAGCGCCAACGCTCCGGCCGCGGCGACGGCCTTGCGGTCGAGGCTCCGCGTCCCGCGCGGATGAAGGAGCCAGGCGGCGGCGGCCGCGGCCGCCGCCGATAAAACGAAGGACGTGTAGTTGTAGTAGGGCGGGATCAGGCCCGTCATGCCGTCGCGCCAGCCCCGCCCGGCGCCGGTGGCCAGCGCCGCCGCCGCCAGGCCCGAGGCGACGACGAAGAACGATTGAAGCCACTCCTCGCGCTGGCGCGCGCTCCAAGAGGCCGCGAGAGACGCGCAGGCCAGGACCGCCGCCCAACGGGCGATGACCGGCAGACCCGCGAGCGGCTGGACGGAGAAGGCGGTCGAGAGCGCGGCCCAGGCGAGCCAGGGAAGCCATGGCGTCGCGGGTCCGAGCGTCGGCCGCTCGCGCCGGACGGCGATCCAGGCCGCGACGCCCGCGGCGGCGAACAGGCGCGGATCGCGCAGCCCGCCGAGCGCCAGGCTGAAGGCGAGGAGCCGAACCGTCCAAGTCGGGCGGCTGTCGAGCATCTAGCGCCGGTCGGGCTTCGGCGCGGGCGCCGGCTTCAGTTTCGGCTCCGGGCGCGGCGAATCGCGCACGCCCTGCTTCTTGAGCCAGTACTCCATTTTCGGCACCTGCCAGCTGTAATCCACGGGCCCGCCGCCGACCTGCTTGAGCGGCAGTATTTTTTCACCGAGCCAGGAGAGATCGGGAGCGTCGGCCTTCAGGGCGTCGAGGACTCGCGGCCGCAGGACGGCCGCGCCCCAGTCGGGAAACCAGGGCGTGCCGGCCTCGGGCAGGCATTCCGCGTACGGCACCAGGCGTCCGTCGGCCGCCTCGCGGAAGGCGCGGCGCGGGTTCCAGCGGTTGTACGGCGAGACCGTCGCGGCGGAGTCGAGGCCGGCATCGTCGAGAAGAGCCTGCACGCCCGAATCGATGAGAGCCGTGTTGACCGCGCCGGTGTTCGCGAACAGCAGGACGAGAAGCTCGAGCTCGGCCTTCTCCGCCTTCAGGTCGTCGACGATTTGCCGATAGCCCAGCAGCACGCGCGTCGCGTCGGGGGGATGCTCCGCGCCGCCGGCGGCCGGCGGATCGAGGATGATCGCTCCCAATTGGACGGCGATGCGGCGCACGGGCGGGGATGTCGTCTGCGCGTACAGGCGGCGGGCGTGCTCGGAGCCTTTCGCCGCGAGCAGGGGGTAGGCCGCGAGCGGGCGCCCGAGAACCTCGGCCTCGTTGCCGGGAAAATCGATGCTGTCGTCCGGGTCGACGAGCAGGGCGCAGATCATGACGCTTTCACCGCGAGCGTCTCGACGGCGTCGAGAGCCGCCGCGACGGTGGCGTCCCACGAATGGCGCTCGACGGTGCGCACTCCTTCGGCGATCAGGCGCAGGGACAGCCCCGGGGTCGTGTTCAAGGTGATGATGTGCTCGGCCAGGGCGGCGGCGTCGCCCGGCGCGAAGAGAAGGCCGTTCTCGCCGTCGCGGATGAATTCGGGCAGGGCTCCGGCGCGCACGCCGATCACGGGACAGCCTTCGGAGAGGGCGTGGAGCGCCAGGGACGGGAAGCCCTGCCGGCCCGTGGGCTCGACGAAGGCCTTGGCCGAGCGGAAATACTCCATTTTTTTGGGATGGGGCAGCTCCCCGAGAAAGGTCGCCCGATCCCCGAGCATGAGGGCCTGCGCCTTCGTCTTAAGGTCGGGCAGGGCCGGGCCGTCGCCGATGACGGTGACGTGGACGTCCATGCGCAGGCGCGAGACGGCGGACAGGATCGTTTCAAAGCCCGCGAGAGACGCGGCGTCGACGACACCGGCGGTGACGATGGTGAATCCCCGCGCGCGGGAGGAACGCACGGTCACGAGCGCGATCTGCTGGGCGAAAATCTGGTCGTACGCGTAGGCGATGACGCGCATGCGGTTTTCCGGCACGCCCCAGCCCGCGGCGACGGCGGCCATGTGGCGGCTGGGCAGCAGAAGCAGGGTCGCGGCCGCCGCCAGGCGCTTGACCTCGGACAAAGCGTCGGGCGACGCGCCGGCGTAGGATTCGATCAGGCGCAGGACGGCCGGCTTGGACGCGGTTTTCGCCGCGATCAGGGCCGCGGGCTGCAGGCTGTTAATGACGACGGCGTCGCAGTCGCCGGCGAAGCCGCGCGCCGCGAGCAGTTCGGCGGCCGCCTCGCAGGGACCGTTCGGCACCATTTGCATCGCCGCCGAATGGCCGCGCGCGGGGGCGCGCTTGGCGATCTCGCGGCAGAAAGCGTCCTCGCCGTTGGGCGAGGTCGGATCGGGAACCAGGAGAAGGCGCATGTCAGCTCCGCGCGGCCGCGGCCGGCGTGGCGCGGAGGATCGTCGCGGGAAGCTGCCCCATCGAGTGCTCGAAGCGCTGGGCGGGGCGTCCCGCGTTGAAGGGGATGCCGAGCGTCCCGCGCACGTCGCGCTCGACCTGGTCGCGCAGGCTCACGAGCTTGGCGGCGCTCAGGTGATCGGTGTACACGTAGGCCTTGTAACCCCCGTCGGGATCGCCCTTGTAGTAGTCGGACACCACCGTGTAGTCCACCTCGTAGCCGTACAGGCGGTCGCCGGTCTCGGGGTACGTGTACACCCAGACGTTCTTCAGCGTCGGATGCCGGACCGCGCGGTCGTAATAGGGCGTGCCGGGATAGGTCGTGATGATCGTGACGTCGAAGTCGTCGGGCTTGCTTTCGAGCAGCCAATCCCTCGTTTCGAGAATGGTCCTCTCGGACTCGCCCGGGTGGCCGATGGACATCAGCGCCTTGATCTTGAGGCCGTGGCGCCGGGCGATCTCGACGCAGCGCGTGTTTTCCTCGCGCGTCGCGCGCTTGTTGATGTTCTGCAGGATGCGCGGCGAGCCGGATTCGAAGCCCGTCAGGATCCAGCGGAAGCCGGCCCGGTACATCGCGTCGGCCTGCTCGTCCGTGAAAAGCTGGGATTTGATGAAGCCGCGAAGACGCCACTCGACGCCGCGCTTCTTCTGCTCGGCCGCGATCGCGTTCATCAGCTCGACCATCTTCGGGTTCACGTTCAACTCGTCGTCGTACAGCATGAAGCCCTTCGTCCCGTAGGCGTCGTGGAGGTGCGCGATCTCCTTGACCACGTTCTCGGTGCTGCGCGTGCGCACGCGGCGCAGCATCGGCGACTCCCGGCCGCCGCAGAAACCGCACGCGAAAGGGCACCCCAGCTGGGCGATCAGGCTCATCGCGGGCACGTCGTCGATCGAGTAGTGATAGCTCCGGGCGTCCACGAGGTGGCGCGCCGGAAAGGGCAATTCATTGAGCTTCTGGTTCGTCAGAAACAGCGGGGATTTGGGGTCGTCGCCATCGATGAGTTTCGGCGCGTCCGCCTTGAGCGCCTCGAAAACGGCCTCCTCGCCGTCGCCCGTGACCAGCACATCGTAGGTCGCGAGCATCTTCTCCATCGCCTTGGCCGCGCGTCCGGGCGCGTTGCGGCCGAGCTCCCCCTTGCGCGCCGCGTTGACCAAAGTGATGTGCGGTCCGCCGAGAATGATGCGCGCGCCCGGCCTGACCTTGCGCAGGACCTGGGTCACGCGGAAAGCGGCGGGCATCTGGGGCGTCGTCGAGGTCAGGCCGTAGACCTCGGATTTGCTTGTTTTTGCGTGGAGACGTATGACTTCCTCGTAATTCTCGATGCCGGAGAGATCGAGCATTTCGACCTCGTGGCCGGCGCCCTCCAAGGCGGCGGCCACGCGCAGGATGCCCAGAGTCATGAAGACCCGTTCATCCAGCAGGAAGATGGAGGGAGGGGTGATGAGGCAAACCCGCATCTCTTGCATTGTAACAGGGGCGTTGTGGGGCGTCAATGCCGGTCCGGTCGCAGCAGGAGCAGGAACTCGTGGTTGCCTTTCGGGCCGACGACCGGGGACTCGAGGAGCCCGTGCTCGAGGAGCCCAAGATCCCGGGCGGCGCGGCGGATCTTGTCCACGGCCCGGAGCCGCACGCCCGCGTCCCGGACGACTCCCTTGGGAGCGGATTTCGGCCCCACCTCGAACTGAGGCTTGACGAGGACGACGATCTCGCAGGGGTCGGCGAGGCAGGGGATGAGGAACGGCAGGACCTGGCTCGAGGAGATGAAGGAGACGTCCATGACGGCCAGGCTCGGTTTCGGGGCGAACCACTCGGGCCGCAGGTTCTTGGCGTGGGTCTTTTCGCGACTGACGACGCGCGGGTCGTTTTTCAGCTTATCGGCGAGCTGAGCGGTGCCGACGTCGACCGCGTAGACCCGCGCGGCGCCGGCCCGCAGAAGACAGTCGGTGAAGCCTCCCGTGGAGGCGCCCACGTCCAGGCACACCCGGCCTTTGACGGACAGTTGGAAGGCGTCGAGGGCGGCCTGGAGCTTCAGGCCGCCGCGCGACACATAGGGACACGGTTCGGCCTTGAGCGACAGGACTGCGCTTTCGGCGACCAGGTCGCCCGTCTTGCCCGCCGCTTTCCCGTCGACCAAGACCAACCCCGCCATGACGGCCGCCTGGGCTTTCGTCCTCGTCGCGAACAGGCCGCGCTCGACGAGGAGGAGATCCAACCGCGCGCGTTTGGCCATGGCTCGCGCGTATGATAGTATAAGCTGGAGATGACGCGCTTTCTCGACTGCCGAGGCACCGCCGCCCGCTACTTCGATTGGGTCGCGCGCGAGGCGGCGGCGATGCGCCGGAAGCCCCGTCTCGCGACGGTCCTGTTTCGGGGCAACAGCAATCCGGCTTCCCTGAAATACCGCGATCTGATCCTGCGCGACGCCGAGCGCCTGGGCATTCCCGTCGACGGCCACGAGGCCGAGGATGAGCAATCCCTGCTGGCGCTCGTGCGCAGGCTCAACGCCGACCGCGGAACCTCCGGGCTGATGCTCTTTTACCCGCTGCGCTGCGCGCTCAAGGACGAGGACGTCATGGACCTCGTCTCGCCGGCCAAGGACGTCGAGGGCCTGCACTCGATGAACCTCGGCTATCTGATCAAGTTCAAGCGCTTCCTCGACGAGGCGCGCGGAATCAAATGCGTGGTGCCCGCGACCGCCAAGGCCGTCGTGAAGGTCTTGCAGGGCCGTCCGGAGATATCGATCGAGGGCGCCTTCGTCGTCGTCGTCAACAATTCGATGCGCGTGGGCAAGCCTCTCGGGCTGATGCTGGAGAATCTCGGGGCGACCGTCGTGAAGTGCTACGACAAGACCCCGCGCGTCCTGCTGGAGGAACTGGTGCGCCGGGCCGACGTGCTCGTCACCGCCGTGCCCGATCCTTCCTTCGAGATCGATCCGAAGTGGGTCAAGAAGGGAGCCGCGGTCGTGGACGTCTCCTATCAGGGCAACGTCGACGCGAAGGCGCTCGAGGGCGTCGCGTCTTTCCTGACCTCCCCCGACAACCGCATCGGCGCGATGACGCGCGCGATGGCCTTCGTCAATCTTGTCTACTGCGCCAAGAACTCCCCCGTCCGCGGCCCCCGTGTCCCCAGCCTGGGCTGATTTCGGGCTCGTCTACTGCGCCGCCGTCTGGGGCGTCACGTTCTACATGGTCAAGGACGCCCTCGCGGGCGTGGACCCGGTGGCGATGGTCGCCCACCGTTTTTTGCTGTCGGCCCTCCTGCTCGCGCCGTGGGCCCTGGCCCGCCCGTCCCGCGGCCGCCATTTGAAAGAGGCGTTTATCCTTTCGATTTTGCTGTTTTTTCTGTACGCGACCCAAACGGTGGGCCTTGCCTATACCACCGCGTCCAACTCGGGCTTCATCACCGGCCTCTTCGTGATTTTCGTGCCCGTGTGCCTGTTCCTGTTCTTCCGCAAGCCCCCGACCGCCGTTCAATGGGCTTCGTCGGCCCTCGCCCTGATCGGGTTGTGGATGCTGACCGGGGGCGTGTCTTCCGTCAACTTCGGGGATGCCATTACCATCGTCGCGGCCGCCGCCTACGCGGGCCACCTGCTGGCCACGGACAAGTTCATGCGCGCCGACGCCGACGCGGCGGTTCTGGCTTTCCATCAGTTCTGGATGACCGGCGCCATGGCCGCGGCGTACTGCATCCTCGCGGGGCGCCCGCTCTCGGTCGTCGGGAGCAAGGCCGCCGGCACGATCGCCTTTCTCGCCGCGATCCCGACCGTGTCGGCCTTCTTCATCCAGATGTGGGCGCAGAAGTTGACCGCGCCGGTCAAGGTCAGCCTGATCTTCTCGCTGGAGCCCGTGTTCGCCGCCCTCTTCGCCTGGACGCTGGGCGGCGAGGCCTTCGTGCCCGCGCGCGCGGCCGGGGGCGGCCTGATCGTCGCGGCGATGACCGCGGGGGAGTTGGGAGCCTGGCTCCGGCGGCGCCGCGTCGTGGGATCCGATCCGCTACAGGCCCAGGGCCGCGAGGCGCCTCTTTAGATCCTTCGCGCCGCGGTAGCGGATCGCGTGAAGGCCGGCCTTGCGGGCGCCCGCGCAGTTTTCCTCGAGGTCGTCGATGAAGACGGTCTCGCCCGGGGCGGTGCCCGACAGCGCGAGAGCGGCCTCGTAGATTTCGCGCTGCGGCTTGCGCAGGCGGAGCTCATGCGACAGGATCGCGCCCCGCACCAGGGACGGGAACGCGTAGCGCTCGCGGATATGCTCGATGTGCAGGGCGTTCGTGTTCGAGAGCAGGTAGGTCGGCATCCGGCGCGAAAGCCTCTTCAGGATCGCGAAGGAGCCTGGGTCGAGCGTGAAGTGGTCGCACCACAGCCTTTTGAAGCGCGCGAAGTCGCCCTTGTAGCCGAGCTCGCTGACGAACAGGCCGTGGATCTCCGCGCCCGACACCTCGCCCCGCTCGATGCGGTCCACGAGGCGGCCCCTCCAGATGTGCCGTGCGACCGTGACCGGGTGGCGGCCGACGGCCCACGCGAACTTGCGCAGGATGCGCTTGTTGGAGTAGCGCAGGAGCACGTTGCCGATGTCGAAGAAGACGGCCTTGATCGCCATGGAGCTTCGATTATAGCGCTTCGCGCTCAATGCTTCCCTTGCAGGAAGGGCATGACGACCTCGATGCCGATGAGGATGATGACGATCCACTCGAGGAACTCAAGGCGCGCGGCGGAAAGCGCGGACTCCATCTTGTCGTAGATGCTTTCGAGGGTCTTGAGCTTGCGCTGGATGCTCGTGTCCCAAGAGGTCAGGTGGTAGCGGCGCGCCGCCTGCTGATACAGGCGCGCGAGGTACTGGTCCCCGAGCAGCTTGAGCGCGTTGTTGATGTTCTCGAAAAGGACCGCGCTTTCGACCTGCAGCTGGCCTATCTCGCGGAGCTTGTCGTCGGCCTTGGTGAACAGGCTGAAGGGGCCCTTCGGGCTGAGCGTGAGCGCGTCGTAGTAGCGCTCGAGCGCCGAATCGAGCTGGTGGTCGAGGTGGCGGAGCTCGAGCAGCTGGACCGTCGCGAATTCCAGGACCGCGCGCGTGTCGTCGGCCGCCGCGTCGAAGACGATCGCGGCGACCCAGTCCACGAGCGTGAGGTCCTCCGACCCGTACGAGACCTGGACCGAGAGCGCGTCCTGCACCTCCTGCTCGGAGCGCAGGTCCTCGTCGGAGCGCAGGACCTGCGCGATCAAGGTCGGCGACTCGGCGAGCAGGCGCGCGTGCGCGCCGTGGTCGTCGAACGCCCGGATCTGGAAGATGACGTAATCCTCGTAGAACGAGGAGATCTGCGGCCGATTCACGGACGGATGGATGGTCCGGATCAGCTCCTCGACGAGGCGGCGGCTGTCCGCGAGCAGGGTTTCGTTGTCGTAGAGCAGCTCGGAGAGCCGCGCCAGCGAGGAGAATTTTCCGGAGAGCGGGATCTGGTAAGTCACGCTGATCGCGCCGAAGTCGAAGACCGTGGTCTCGACGGCGGGCAGAGTCCGCCAGCCTCCGATCTCCTGGACCGGGCTGGTCTGCGTCACGCGCAGCGGATAGGGCTGGAATTCGAAGTATTTCGGCGCGCGGCGCTGGTGCCGGATCGGCGCGCGCTCGGTCATCGCGGTGACGCTTTTCTCGGCGGCGTCGAGACCGATCGCGAGGCCGACGTCGTAGGCGAATTGGACGTAGGCGACGCCGTCCTTGATGGCCGGGTTGTAGCCTTTCATCGGGGCCTCAGGGGGAAATCGCCGGGGACCGGCGCCTCGAACGAAAGAGGGCGGCCGTCGCCCGGATGCCGGAGCGACAGGCGCCACGAGTGCAGGAGCTGGCGGTCGGCGCCGAGCGCGTCGAGGTCGGCGCGGGAGACCTCCTTGCGCACGGCCTTCAGGTACGCGCCGCCGTCCCCGCAGTACAGCTTGTCGCCGACAAGCGGGTGGCCGACGTGGGCGAGGTGCGCGCGGATCTGGTGGAGGCGCCCGGTGCGCGGCGTCGCCGAGAGGAGCGAAAGGCGCCCGTTCGTCGCGAGACGGCGGAACTCGGTGATCGCGCTTTGGCCGTTTTCGCCGCCCACGGCGCGCCTGACGCGTATCGCCTTGCCCTCGGCGCCGAGCGGGGCGTCGACCTCCCTGCGCTCCCAGGCGACGGCCCCGAACACGACGGCCAGATATTCCTTGCGGACGGAGCGCGCGACGAACTGCTCGTACAGGCTTCGCGCCGCGTCCGCGTCGAGCGCGAGGACCATGGCTCCGCTGGTCTCCCGGTCGAGGCGGTGGGCGAGATATACTTTTTGCCCCAGCTGTTTCGAGAGCAGGTTCGTCACCGTGTTGCGCAGGACCTTGTCCGTGGGATGGCTGAGGGTTCCGCCCGGCTTGGCGATGACCGCGATGCGCCCGTCGCGGTAGAGGATGGGCATGGTTTCGTGCGGGACCGGAGGCTCCTCGGCGCGGGGGTAGCGGATCAAGACGGTCTCGCCCGCGCCGACGCGCGCCGCCGCCTTGACCGTACGGCCGGAGCGCGACACGAGGCCGTCGTCGATGAGCTTCTGGACGGCGACGCGCGAGTATGTCTTGCCCAGGCGCGCGGCCAGGAACGCGTCGAGGCGCCGCCCCGCGTGCTCTTTGGGCACGCGGAAGGGGACCTCGATCCAGTCGCCGTCGGTCGTCGCGGTGAGCATGGCGACCCCCAGTATAACACCTGCCGCGGAGCGCCACAAGACAATAAAGTATTGACGATATAAAGACTTTTTGTATACTGGCCGTGGTGAAGTGCCCGAATTGCGGAATCGAGGCTCCCGCCGACGCTCCCGACTGCGCCGGCTGCGGGATCATCTTCGCCAAATTCCTGGCCCAGCGCGAGCGCGAGAGGAAGGAGGCGGCCGAGTTTTTGGCGCGGGCGGAGGCGCGGCCGTCCGCGGCCGCCAAAAACCGGCGCGGCCGCGTCGCGGCCGTCGTCCTGCTCCTGATCTGGTGCGGGGGGCTTTTCTGGTATTACGTCGACGCGCTCAACGAGCTGGACGAGCGCGTCCAGTCCGACCTGCGCGCCCGCTCGCGGGCGTCCGCGCCGGCCGTTTCCCCGCGCTGAGCGCGAGTCTGGTATAATGCTCTCGACGGACGCGGTTCCCTCCCGTCGGCCGGCGCGCCCATGAAGACGAAGACGCTCAAGAAGAACAAGGTTCATGTCGTCACGCTCGGCTGCTCGAAGAATCTCTACGATTCCGAGGTGCTGATGGGCCAGCTGCGCGCCAATCGCTTCGAGGTCGAGCACGAGACCGGCTGCGGCGACGCCGCGATCGTCGTGATCAACACCTGCGGCTTCATCGACGACGCCAAGCAGGAGTCCATCGACGCCATCATGGACTACGCGGCGGTCAAGAAGAAGGGCGGGCTCGACAAGCTCTTCGTGACGGGCTGCCTGTCCGAGAGGTATAAGGAGAATCTCGAAAAAGACATCCCCGAGGTGGACGCCTACTTCGGCACGCGCGACCTGCCGCGCCTCCTGAAGGCGCTCAACGCCGACTATCAGCGCGAGCTCGTCGGAGAGCGCATGATCACGACGCCGCGCCACTACGCCTACTTCAAGATTTCCGAGGGCTGCGACCGGCCGTGCTC
>JACQJQ010000071.1 GCA_016204945.1 Elusimicrobiota bacterium | reverse complement strand
TTCCAGGCCGAGGACGAGATCGCGGCGATCGGCAGCGCCATCGGCGCCGCCTTCGCCGGCCACTTGGCGCTGACGGGCACGTCCGGCCCGGGCGTCGCGCTGAAGACCGAGGCCATCGGCCTCGCGGTCATGACGGAGCTTCCGCTCGTCATCCTCAACGTCCAGCGCGGCGGTCCCTCCACCGGCCTGCCGACGAAGACCGAGCAGGCCGACCTGCTCCAGGCGCTGTACGGCCGCAACGGCGAGTGCCCGGTCGCGGTCGTCGCCGCCGCCACGCCCGGAGACTGCTTCACGATGGCTTACGAGGCCTGCCGCCTCGCGGTCAAGTACATGACCCCCGTCTTTCTCCTGACGGACGGCTATCTCGCCAACGGCTCCGAGCCGTGGCTGATTCCGGACGCCGCGAAGCTGGCGCCGTTCGCGAAGTCCCCGCTCCCGCCCGTCGGCGAGTTCAAGCTGTATCAGCGCGATTCCGAGACGATGGCCCGGCCGTGGGCGGCGCCCGGCACGCCCGGCTACGAGCACCGCCTCGGGGGCATCGAAAAACAGGATATCACGGGGAATATCTCCTACGATCCCGACAACCACGAGCGCATGGTGCGCCTGCGCGCCGCGAAGGTCAACAAAATCGCCCAGGACATCCCGCCGCTCGAGATCCTCGGCGAGAAAAAAGGAAAGGTCCTGCTGGTCGGCTGGGGCGGCACGTACGGCGCCATCACCTCCGCGGTGCGCAACCTCCAGGAGGCCGGCAAGAGCGTCTCCTCCGTCCACCTGCGCCACCTCAATCCGCTTCCGGCGGACCTCGGCGACATCATGGCCGGCTTCGAGCACGTGATCGTGCCCGAGCTGAACATGGGGCAGCTGCTCAAGGTCCTGCGCGCGAAATACCTGGTGCCGGCGACCGGCATCAACAAGATCAAGGGCCAGCCGTTCAAGGTGTCCGAGATCGAGGCCGGCGTCGAAGCCGTGCTCAAGGGGGTGCGCTGAGATGGCCGCTGAATCCGACAACGAGCTGGAGATGCTGCCCGCGGCGGGCCCCGTCGCGCAGACCGCCAAGGACTTCAAGTCCGATCAGATGGTCCGCTGGTGCCCCGGCTGCGGCGACTTCGCGATTCTCGCGACCGTCCAGAAGATGCTGCCCACGCTGAACATCCCCAAGGAAAAATACGTGTTCGTCTCGGGCATCGGCTGCTCCTCGCGCTTCCCGTACTACATGAACACGTACGGGTTCCATACGATTCACGGCCGCGCGCCGACGATCGCCACCGGCATCAAGTGCGCGAATCCCGAGACGCAGGTGTGGGTCGTGACCGGCGACGGCGACGGGCTGTCCATCGGGGGCAACCACCTCATCCACGCGCTGCGGCGCAACGTGGACCTCAAGATTCTCCTGTTCAACAACCGCATCTACGGGCTGACGAAAGGCCAGTATTCCCCGACCTCGGAAATCGGCAAGAAGACGAAGTCCTCGCCCATGGGCACGATCGACGCGCCCATCAATCCCGTGGCGCTGGCGCTCGCCGCCGAGGCGAGCTTCGTGGCGCGCGCGGTCGACACCGACCTTCCGTTTCTGGGAGAGGTCCTGACGCGGGCCGCCCATCACAAGGGCTCGGTTTTCATCGAGATATTCCAGAACTGCATCGTCTTCAACGACGGCGCCTTCGAGTCGGTGGCCGCCAAGGAGATTCGGGACGAAAAAATGCTGAGGCTCGTGCACGGCAAGCCGATGATTTTCGGCGCGAAGAGGGACAAGGGCGTCGTCCTCGACGGCCTCGAGCCCAAGGTGATCTCCTTCGACCCGGCCCGGCCGCCGAGGAACATCCTCGTCCATGACGAGAAGGCTCCCACGGCGACGCTCGCCAATCTGCTCGGGCACATGGCCGAGCCGGTGCCGCAGGGCGTCTTCCGCGCCGTGGAGCGGCCGTCGCTCCACGAATTGATGGACGCGCAGATCGACCAGGCGAGGAGGGAGAAGCCCGCCGACCTGCAGAAGCTGCTCAACGGCCCCGAGACCTGGACCGTCGCGGCGCAATAGGGCATGAAGCTCCTCGAACACGAAGGCAAGGACATCCTGAAGGCGCGGGGCGTTCCGGTGCCCCCGTTCGGCGGGCTGATCAAGACGCCCGCGGCGGTCGCCGCGGCGCTCAAGAGGGCCGGCAAGGCGCCCTGGGTCGTCAAGGCCCAGGTGCTCGCCGGCGGCCGCGGCAAGGCGGGCGGCATCAAGCTCGCCAAGACGCCGAAGGCGGCCAAGGAGCTCGCCAAGGCCATGCTCGGCATGGAGCTGGTCACGCACCAGACGCACGGCCAGGCGATCAAGGTCAAGGAGCTGCTCATCGAGGGCGGCGTCAAGATCGAGCGCGAGCTTTATTTCTCCGTCGTGATGGACCGCAAGAACGCCGGCCCCACGATCATCGCCTCCGCCCAGGGGGGCATGGAAAT
>JACQJQ010000065.1 GCA_016204945.1 Elusimicrobiota bacterium | reverse complement strand
GGCTGAGGCCGGTCGCCGCCGGAAAACGCGGCGATTGGGCGCTCCATCGCTACCTGGGCGATGCGGGCGAGGAGGCGCGGTTCGACGAGGCGCTGAGGAGGAATCCCCGGTCCGCGGACGACTGGCTGGGCCTCTCGGACTTCCACTTGAGGCGAAGGGAGTTCCGACAGGCCCTGGAGGCGGCGAAGAGGGCGGCGAGCCTGGAGAAGTCGCCCCGCACCGACCGGCGGCTCTACGACGCCTACCGGGGACTGTAAGCCCCGTCAGCCCGGCTTGCGGCGGTTCTCGAGGTCCCGGAGCTTCTGTTCGTAGTCCCTGCGCAGGGCCTCGCGCTCCTCGGCGAGCTTGCGAAATTTCTCGTCGAACTGCGAGGCGTGCTCGATTTTCGCCATATTGAGCTCCTGGCGCAGGCGGCGCTCCTGCTCCGCGTAGCGCTCGGAGATTTCGGCTTCCTTCTGCGCGAGCACGGAGCCCTGGCGGGTTTTCTCGACCTCGAGTTCCTTGGCCCGGGCCTCATGCTGGGCGAACAAGGACTCGCGCTCCGAACCGAGCCCGGCCTCCAGCTCGCGGCGGCGGCGCTCGTAGTCGTCCTCGAGCTTCGCGCGGCGCTCCGCGAAGGCCTTCTCGAGCTCGCGGCGCCGGTTTTCGGCGGCGGCCTCGCGGCGCTCGGACTCCTCGCGCAGCGCGGCGGATTCCCGTTCCGCAGCCTCGCGCAGCTTCAGGCGCAGGGACTCCTCGCGCTCGCGCAGGGTGCGGTCGGACTCGGCGCGCGCCTTCGCGGCGCGCTCCTCGTAGGCGACGATGAGCTCGCGCTCCTTGGCGAGCAGCGCGGCATCGGTTTCCTTCATGCGGCCGCGCAGCGCCTCCTCGACCAGCTTTTCTCTTTGAGCGATCGCGGCCTCGAGCTCGCGGCGGCGCTGCTGCAGCTCCACGTCGCGCTCGTCCTCCCACTGCTTGCGCTCGCGCTCGATCTGGTCGCGTTGGACCTTGAGCCAAGCCGCCTCGCGGCGCGTGAGTTCCTCCTGCATCTCGCTTTCCTTGCGTATCCAGGCCTGCTGCAGGGCGGATTCAGCTCGGGCCAGCTCGGCCATGCGCTCGTCGATCGCCTTCTGCATGCGGCTCTCGAGCTCGACGCGCAGCTGCTCCGCGGCCGCTCCGCGGTCGCGGGCCTCGATCTGCAGCTGCAGGCGTTGGGTGTCGAGCTCCTGCTGGCGGCGCTTCCAGGCTTCCTCTTGGGCGGCGGTTTTCCTCGCGAACTGGGCGTCGAGCTCCTCGACCCGCAGGCTAAACCTCTGCTCAAGCTCCTGGCGCAGCGCGGCGAGGGAGGCCTCCTTCTCTTGGAACGAGGCCTCCAGGCGTTCGCGCTCGGAGCGGAAAACGGACTCGCGCTGGGCCGCCCACTCCTTGTCGCGCGCCGACCACGCCTGCTGGAGCGCGGCCTGCTCGCGCGCGTATTTTTCCTTCAGCGACGCCTCGACGGCGGCATGCCGCTCCGCGAGCGCGGCGCGCTCCCGCGCGGCGGCGTCTTCGTAGGCCTTGCGGTAGCGCTCCTCCTGGGCGGCGGCCTCGCTCTTGACCTGGGCCTCGCGGGCGAAGGCGGCGTCGCGGAGGGCGCGTTCCTTCTCCGCGAAGTCGGATTCAAGCCGCGCTTGGGTTTCCGCGGCTTGGCGTCGCAGGGTTTTTAATTCCTCGTCCAGGGCCGCGCGCTGGGCGTCCAGCTCGGCTTTGGCGGCTTCCTCCGCGTGCGCCCTCTCGGCGCGGGCGCGCCCTTCGGTCTCGCGGGCGACGGCCGCCTGCTTGGCCTCCAGGCGCTTGAGCTCGTCGGCGAGGCGGCGCCGGAACAGCTCCTCCAGCGCCTGCAGCTTTTGCTCGTGCTGGGCCTGATTTCGGGCTTCCTCTTTGAGCGCCGCGTTGACGATGTCCTGGCGTAGGGCTTCGGCGGCGTCGTCATGAGTCTTCTTCCAGCGCGCCTGCTCGATCGCCAGCGCGCGGCGAGATTCGTTTTCGCGGAGCCTGAAGGATTGGGCGAGTTCCTCCTCGCGTTTGGCGGCGGCCGTTTCCATGACGCGCCTTTCCGCCGCGGCTTGCTCGCCGAACTCGGAGCGGGCGCGCTCGAGGGAATCGCGATGCTCCTGCTGGAGGCGCTTCTCGCGCTCGGCCCAGCGTCCGGCGAACGAGGCGTCGAGCTCGGCCTGCCGGCGGGCGAGCTCGCCCTCGAGCGCGAGACGCTCGTCCTCGAGATGCTGGCGGCTTTGGGCCATGCTTTCGTGCAGCTTGGCCTGGTGCTCCTGCCACTGCTTCTTCTCGCGCTCGGTCCATTCGGTCTGCATTTGGAGGAAGCGGCGGCCGAGCTCCTCTTCCTTCGCCCGGTAGTGATCCTGCAGCTCCTGCTGGCGGCGGAAAATCTCCTCCTCCTTCTTCTGATAGGCAGCCTCCATCTCGCGCAGGCGCTCGTCGAGAGCGGCGTCGCGGGAGGCGTATTCGGCCTGCATCGCGGCCTGCTGCGCCGCCAGCTCGGCGCGGTTCTTGGAGAGGATGTCCTCGACGCGCTTCTGCTGCTGCTGCCAGGCGTCCTTCTCCCGCTGAACGAGCTGGTCCTGCAGCTGCTGATACTTCGCGACCAGCCCGGCCTCCTGCTTTTCGTAGTGGGCGAGGACGGCCTTGTTGCGATCCTGGAGGGACTCGTCGAGCTTGGCCTCCTTCTCGCGGTAGTGCTCCTCGAGGAAGCGGCGTTCGGCTTCCAGGCGTTCCTGCAGGCGGCCCCACTCCTGCTCGTTCTTATGCTGGTAAACGCGGTCGAGCTCGGCTTGGCGCTTGGCGTGGTCCTCATCGAGGCGGCGGCGATGCTCCTCGAGCGCCTGCTCCTTCTGCCTCAGGCGGTTTTCGAATTGGGCGATCTTCTGCTCGAACTTCTCGCCGAGCGCCTGCTCCTCCCGGGCCAGCGCCTCGCGGTTGTGCTTGATCAGGTCCTCGACGTCGCGTTCGTAGCGGCGGCGGAACTCGCCCTCCTTGGTCTTGATCTGCTCGTCGAGCAGGCGCTGCTGGCTTTCGAGATCCGTCTCCTTCGCGCGCAGGGAATCCGCTTGGATCTTCAGGCGCTCCAGGAGAGAGGCCTTCGTCTCGAAGAGCGCCTTCTCCTGGTGGGCCAGCGCGGCCTGAAGCTCGCGCTCGGCGTCCTGGCGCGCGGCTTTGACCGCGTCGATGACCTCGCGCCTCAGGCCGCCGATGGACGCCTCGCGCGCGGCGATCTCGCGCTTGAGCGCGTCTATCTGCATCGCGAGCTGGAGGCGCTCCTCCTTGACGTGCGCGTCCTCTTCCCGCGCCATCTCGCGGCGGAGCTCCTCGCGAAGCTGATCCTCCATCTTCTTGTGGTCGGAGATGGACGCTTCCCAAAGCTTGACCGTCTCGCGCCAGCGCTTGACCGTCTCGTCCTTCTGCCGCGATTCCAGCGCCGCCTCATCCCGCGCCTTGTTCGACTTGGCGGCCTCCTCGCGCGCCTGGGCCAGCTCGGCGCCGATGCGGTGGAGGCGCTCCAGCGCCCAGCGCAAAGCCAGGCGCGCGGTGTCCAGGTCGTTGACGGCCGACGCGTCAAAACCACCGGGGGGCTGCTCGGAAGACTGGGAGGGATCGGGGCGATTATCCATGGGCGTTCGACGCGTCGGCGCCGCGCAGATGAATATTGACCGATCGCTGTTACGAATTTATGGCCTCTCCGGCTCGTTGGAGAGGGCCCAGCGGGGCATGGGCCATTCGCCGGATAAAAACGGGACCGAAGGCCCAAGGCCGGCCCGAGGAAAGGAAGTATGATGCGGTCGTGGGGAGATTCAAGCCGATCCTGACCGCCGCTTTCCTGGCCCTGGGCCCGTCGGCGTCCCACGCGCAGGTCCGCGTCCATGCGCCCGCCGGGACCCGCCTCGCCGTTCCGGGTCCGGCGGCGAATCCTTCGCGTTCCGGCGCGGTCCCCTCGCCAAGCGTCGCCTCCGTTTCGTCGCCTCTCTCGCCGTTGTCGGGCCCCTCTTTCTCGCCGTCCGTCGAGGGCGAACGCGCCGCCGTTTCGCCTCTTGCCGTTCTTCCCGCCGCGCCGGTTTCCAGCGAGCAGCCCGTCCGAGAAGCCGCGCCGCCCTCCGCCGCTCCGCAGCCCGCGCTTGCGGCGCGGGCCGCGGCATCCCTTTCCGCCCGCTCCGAGAAGGCCGCCGCGCTCGTCCGCGAGGAGGTCGCGAGCTGGGGTCCCGCCCGTTCCCCTGAGGACCCGATCGCCGCCTCGTCCCATGGCCGCGATTTAGCCCTGGCGCCGGCTTCCGTCCGGCCGACGGTTCAAGCGCCCGTCGTCGCCCCTCCGGCGCGCGCGGGAGAATCCGCCTCCGGGTGGGCGTTGCCGTTGGCCGCGTTCGCGGTCTTGGTCTACGCGCTCGACATGGCCACGAAGGCCTTCGCGGTCGATCACCTGTTCGCCGTCTTCCACGAGAGCGCGTGGCGCGCGCCGCTGATGCTCGGGATCCTTCCTTACGTCACCGGCCTGGCCCTGCATGCGCGGCGCACGCTCGGCGCGCGCCGGGCGGTCTGGCGCTGGTCGTTCCGGCGTTGGAGCGAGGGCCGGTTGGGATTTTATCGCGAGGAACTCTCCGGCCTCGATGAGATGTCCGTGGAGCGCCCCTGGCTGAAGGGCGCGGTTCGCGTCTACGACGCCGCCATCGCGATGATGCTCGGGGGCCTTTTCGGAAACGGGCTCGACGTCCTGCTCCAGGGCGGAGCGCTCGACTGGATACCGCTGGGCCGGTCCTTGATCAACTTGGCCGACGTGGCCCTGCTCCTGGGCCTGGCCGTCTTCCAGCTCGCGACGGCTTTCTTCGTCCGGGCGCGGCTGGCTCACCGCCGCGGAGAGCCCCTGCGTCTGAGCACCGTCGGCTTCCTCGGCCTGCCCCTGGTCGGATTCTTCATCGCGTGGGCTTTCGGATCGGCGCCGTCGGACGACGCGCTCAATCTCGCCCTCAGCCACATCGGCTTCGTCTACCTCATGGGTCTTTCGATGCTGCTGGGGATCAGCCGCTTCCTGGCCGCGCTCGTCGTCGATCGCTGGGCCGCCCGCTTCAACGTGCCCTCGGCGTCGAAGGCGCCTCCCGCGTAAGGCGGATGCCCGCCTCGGCCTCTCTTCTCGGCGAAGTCCGCGAATTCCTGGCCTCCTTGAGAAGGGATTGGCCCGAGGCCTCCGTCCCGCCTCCGCCGCCGCGCATCCCTCCCGTCTCCCCGGATGTCCCGATTAAAACGGCCGTTCCCGGCGGGGATATCGCGCTTCTGTTCCGGTCCCGCGCGGAGCATTGGGCGCCGCTGCTGGGCGTGTCGTTCGGCCGCGTCAGCGTCAAGGATCAGCGCACGCTTTGGGGCTCGTGCACGCGGGAGGGACACCTGAACTTCTCCTGGCGGCTGGCGTTGGCGCCCGAGGCGGTTCTCGACTATCTGATCGTGCACGAGCTGGCTCACCGCGCGCAGATGAACCATTCCCGGCGATTCTGGGAAATCGTGGAGCGAGTCTGTCCCGCGCATCGCTCGCACCGCCGTTGGCTGCGCAAGAACGCGGCCGTCCTTCACGCCGCCCGTCGTTACGCGACGTTGCCGTCGGTCATTCGGCCAGCTTCTCGATGATCGCCGGCGCGTCGGCGGCGGTCGCGCCCGAGAGCCAGTCGCCGTCGGGATAGATGAACGCGTTGGGCCCGCGCTCGCAGAGGTCGAGGCATCCCGAGCGCGCGACGCGCACTTTGCCCTTGAGGCCCCGCTCCTTGGCCGCGCGCTTGAGGGACTCGCAGAGCTCGAGGCCGCCCCGGCCGGGGTTGCCGCAGGCGACGCGGCCGCCCTCTCGGACGTTCACGCAGACGAAGACGGTCTTCTTATATGGGACGGGCTTCTTGTCCATGCTCCAATTATAGCGCGGCGGCGAGATCAAGAGCGGCGCGCTCGCGGGCTTCCCGGGAGAGGCGAGCGGTCCAGACCGCGCCGGTAAACGAGCACGCGAGTCCGAGGATCTGCGCGCCCTGGATCGCGTCGTGCCCGAGCGCCCGGGAGAACACGAGGGTCAGCGCGGGGTAGGAGAGCATGAAGGTCGTGGCCGTGGAGAGCTCCATGCCGCGGATGGCCTTGTACCAGAGAACCAAATTCAGGGACGACATCAGGAAGCCCTGCGCCATGAGGATGGCGAGCGCTTCCGGCGAGCAGGACCAGCGGCCGCCGTGCGCGAGCGACCACAGGCAGACCGGGGCCATGGCGGCGATGCCGTAGAGCACGCGGCCGCCGGACAAGGTCAGCGCGTCGAGGCCGCCGGGCAGGCGTTTGGCGAAGATGTGCGAGACCTGGTAGAGCCACGGCGTGCAGAGGATCATCAGGTCGCCCTTCCAGCGCGGCGAGGAGAGGTCCTGGAGCGTGACGAGCGCGGTGCCGCTCACGATCAGCGACGCCGCGAGGCCGAGCTTGAGCGACGGACGCTCCCCCAGCAGCCATGCGGTCAGCGCGGCGGAGTAGAGGACCTCGACCTGGGCCAGGATCGCGGCGTTGGCGGGCGTCGTGTGCGCGAGGGCGGAGATGTAGACGACCGTGGCGGCCCCGCTGCACAGGCCCATCATCGCCAGCGATGGAGCGATCTCGCGCGCGAACAGAAGCCGCCAGCGGCCCCGGGACAACAGCCAGGGCGACAAAACGATCAGGCCCACGGCGAGGCCGGCCGTCGTGAACAGGACGCCCGAGTAATGCCTCATGCCGACCGCGCCGAGCAGAGGCCACAGAGCGGTGACGGCCCAATCCAAGACGAGAGCCGTGAACGGCGCCATGCTATTTTTCCGGAAACGCCTCCAGCACGGAGCGTCGCAGCACGGGAAGAGGCAGGGGGCCGTGGCGCAGGACGGCGTCATGGAAGGCCTTGATGTCGAAGCGCCGGCCGGCGCGGGATTTCGCCTCCTCGCGCAGGGCCGTCAATTCGCGCTGGCCGACCTTGTAGGCGAGCGCTTGGCCGGGCCAGACGGTGTAGCGATCCACCTCGGCCTCGATTTCCTCCTGGGACATGGGCGTGTTGGCCCGCATGAACGCGATCGCTTTTCCGCGCGTCCAACCCTTGGCATGCAGTCCGGTGTCGACGACGAGGCGGGCGGCGCGCAGGGCTTGGTCGGAGAGCATCCCGAGCCGGGACAGGTCGTCCTGGTAGAGTCCCATCTCGTCGCTCAGGCGCTCGGCGTACAGCGCCCAGCCCTCGACGTAGGAGGTGAAGCCGGCGCTGCGGCGGAATCGCGGCAGTTCCTCGTTCTCGAGCGCGAGCGCGATCTGCAGGTGATGGCCGGGCACGCCCTCATGCGCCGCGAGCGAGGTCATCGAAAAACGCGGACGCGACTCGGGCTGGTAGGCGTTGATGTAGTAGACGCCGGGGCGGGAGAGGTCGCTTGGAGGCGGGAAGTAGCGGGCCGCCGCCTCGTTCTTCTCCTGGAACTCCGCGACCGGCTTGACGATGAGCGCGGTTCTGGGCAAGGTTCCGAACCAGTCGGAGAGCTTCGCGGAGGCCCTTGCGACGAGCGCCTCCGCGTTCTGGACCACCTCTTCTCGCGTCGCGAAGAAATTCGCCGGGTCCTTGCGCACGCCGTCGAGGAAGCTCTCAAGATCGCCGGCGTGGCCGGCGCGCCGGGCGATCTGCGACATCTCCCCGCGGATGCCCGCGAGCTCTTCAAGGCCGATCCGATGCAGCTGCTCCGCGGATTTATCCACCGTGGTGTAGGAGCGGATCAGGTGGCGATACATGGCGCGGCCGCCCGGCACCCCGGAGAGGCCGATGTTTTCGGAGCGGGTCTTCGGCAAATAGTCGCTCTTGAGAAAGGCGGACAATTCCCGGACGGCGGGCATGACCTCGGTCTCGACGACCCGGAGCAGGCGGGGCTTCCACTCGGCGCGCAGGGGCTCCGGCAGGCGGTCGCACGCGTCGGCGTACGGAGACTTCTCGAGAGGCGCCGCAAGCATCTCGTCGAGCTGGCGGATGAGCTTCTCGGTCGGCACGCGCGCGGCGACGCGTCCGGTCGCGAGGCCGGAGGCGATGTTCTCGCGGTGGCGCTTGAAGTACAGGGGGACGGCCTTCAGGCGCTTCTCGAGCGCGGCGGCGTCCGAGGCGTCCTTCATCGGCTGGGCGGTCTTGATCACGGTCGGGATCCATGATTGGCCTCCGTCCATGTGGTCGACCTCGAATTCCTGGAACGGGAGGGCCAAGCCCTGGAGATCGTCGTCGAGCATGGCCTTCATGACCGCCGCCGAGAGGCGCTCCTCGGGGGAGAGAGCCCCGCGATCAAGCGCTCCCAGGCGCTTGAGCAGGGCCTTGTCGGAGGCCGCGCGCGCGGCGCGGCCCGCCGGGCTGTTGTCGTCGAGGCGGTCGTCGTGCCCGCGTTCGCCGTAAAACGTGGCTGAAAGCGGCGAGAGGCGCATCTGCTCGGCCCAGTAGTCCGCGAAGAGGCCGGCGGCGGCGTCGGCGGCGCGGGCGGGGGCGGAGCATGAGAGCAGGACGAGGAGGACGAGGTTCATGGAGCGCGCATTATCGCATTCTGCGGTCCGCTCAGTCCTTCTTGGGACGCCATTGAGGCCCGCGGACGGGCGGCTTGCGCCGGAAGGGGGGAGGCGGGGCGCCCTCGCGGCGGCCCCCGGCGGTCGCGCCGCCCTGCCCGCGGCGATCCTTCCCGGACCGGCGCTCGACGAAGACGGGCTTGGCCGCGGGCGGCGGAGGGGGAGCGGGCTTGACCGAGCGGGTCGGGGCGGGGCCTTTCCGCGGGCGGCCCATGACGACGAAAATCTTTCGGTCGCCCATGAAGGCGCCGTTGAGCTTTTCGACGGCGGCCCTGGCCTCGGCGTCCGTGGCCATTTCGACGAATCCGAAGCCCTTCGGCCGGCCGGTCTCGCGGTCGAGGATGACCTTGGCGCTCAAGACGGCGCCGCAGGAGGAGAAAAGCCCGGCCAAATCCTCCTTGGTGGTCTTGTAGGGGAAGCCGCCGACATAGATGTTGTTGGCCATGGCCGGATCGCGCGAACGGGCTATGCTTCGGGCGCCGAATCGGGAACGAGGAACGTCGGCTCGCGCCGCGGCGCCTTGGGCGCGAAGCCGCGTTCGAACATCTGCAGGAAGGCGGCCGCGAAGCGGGCGATTTCGTCGGCCTCATTGAAGAAGTTCGCGTTTTCAAAGCTCAAGGTGTCGGCGCGGGTCGAATAGTTGAACGAGCCGGTCTCCAGCATCAGCTCGTCGAAAATGGCGAACTTATTGTGCATTTTCTGATATCGGGGATCGCGGGTTCGATCAGGGCCGCCGAGCAGGCGAAGATCGAAGCCGTGCCAGGCGAACCATTGGTCGAGCTTCGAGGTGCCGGTCTGGCTGCGGTCCATGATGATCTGAACCTTCACGCCCCGGTCCTTGGCGCGCAGCAGCGCCTCGGCGATCGGCTGGGAAAAGAAGCTGAACATGGCGATCTTCACGGTGGCCTTCGATGCCTCGATCGCCCGGATCAGGGCCTTCTCGATGCCGGCGTTCGGCGAGAACATGTGGATCGGGAAGCGCATATCGTTCAACTCGATCGGGAACTCTGTCTCCTGCGGAAGATCGGGCGGCAGGGGCCTGCCCTTGCCCGCCGTCTCCAACTCGACGTCGTCGGCCTCGGTCGTCGCGGAGTCCGCGCGGCTGACGACTTCCTCGAGCTTCTCGGCGTCCAGCTCCTCTCCAAGGGCGCGCATGTGCTCAAAGTACCTCAGATAGCCGCGGATGCGGGCCTTGTCGATGGAGAAGAAGACGTTTTCGTAGTGGTCGTCCTCGGATTGCCGGGTGTAGTTGTAGGACCCGAACTGGACGAGACCCTCGTCCACGATGATGAATTTGTTGTGCATGATGCCGCCGAGGCGGCCCTTGAGCAGGAGCACGTCGAAGCCCTTGTCCTTGAGGAGATCCAGGACCATCTGTTTCGGCTTGCGCGGAGTCACGCCGTCGTCCTCGCGGCCCGTCGTGTACACATGACTGCGATCGAGGACGACCTCGATCCGGATGCCGCGTTTTTTGGCGCGCTGAAGGGCGTCCCATATCCCCTGGTGGTTGAATTCGTAGATCGCGATGCGCAGCGTCTTCGCGGCGGAGTCGATCGCCTTGATGATCTCGACCTCGGCCGGCTCGTGGGGGCGGATCGCGCTGACCGGGAAGTCCACGCCGTTGAAGGCGATGCGGCGCGCGGCCGGCAGGGGATCGTGGCCGGGCTCGGGCGGCTCCGGAGGTCCGCGCGGCTGAAGCGCGTTTTCGCGCATCTGCTGGTCGGTCGGGAGCTCGCCGGCGGGATACGCGGGCGCCGTCTCCGCGATGTCGAACATGTGCTGGTAGGTCGCCGCGAAGGCGGCGACGTCCGTCTTGTCATCCAGGAAGCTCGCGTTCTCGAAATTGTTGACGCCGGCGTTCTTGGTCGCGTTGGCGGAGCCGGTTTCGACGAGACGGCCGTCGAAGATGAAGTACTTGTTGTGCATCTTCTCGGCGAACGGATAGTCGCTCTCCGGGCCGTTGGGTCCGCTGAGGAGGCGGACTTTCGCGCCGCGCCGCTGCAGCCAGCCGAGGAACAACTGGACGTGGTCGTACTGCGCCTGGCTGCTGTCGGCGACGATGCGGACGGCCACGCCCCGCTCAAGGGCGCGCCCAAGGGCGTCGGCGATCCTGCGCGACTCCATGACGAAGGCCGCAGCATCCACGGAAACCTTCGAGGCGTCGATGGCCGCGGCTATGGAATCCTCCAACAGCTCGCCGGGGCTGAAAATCCACGCCGGGAGCTTCGTCCCGTTGAAGGAAACGCGCTTGCGCGCGTCCGAGGGCGGCGGGGGAACGTCGAGCGGCCACTCCCTCGCCGCCGACTCGGCGACGGAGACGCTGAGCGACCGCAGGTGCTCCCAGGCGTCCTGATAGGCCTCGACGCGGCCGGCGTCGGCGGTGAATAGGGCGTTCTCGTAGTGGCTTTTTTCGGAGGTATAGGTCCAGTTGTATGAACCGAACTCGAGCATCTTGCCGTCGAACAGGGCGAACTTGTGATGGTTGATGCCGTGCTTGGTGGGGCGGCCGACGACGGAGACGTCCACGTTGTTGCGGATCAGGGCCCAGATCTGCTCGCTGCGATAGCGCTTGTACTCGGCGCCGGGCTCGTTGCGGGGGTTGACGCTGGAGTCGCACAGGATGACCTCGACCTTGACGCCGCGCTTCTGGGCGGCGAGCAGGGCCTTGAGGATGCCGCGCGAGGTGAATTCGTACAGCGCGATCCGGATCGATTTTCTCGCGGTTGCGATCGCGCGGACGATGTGGGACTCGACGGGTTCGTTGGGCCTGAAGGCGACGGAGGGGAACGTCTCGCCGTTGAAGAGTATGGAGCGGGGCCGCGTCGGGCCTCCGCCGTCGTCGCCGGACTGCTCGGACGGGGGAGTCCTGACCTTGGCGAGGGGATGGAACGCGCCTTCGGTGAAGGCGGCCAGCGCCTCGGGCACGAAGGATTCCGCGCCAAGCTTGGCCTCGAAGGAGCGCGTCGCGTGTTCGCGTCCACCCTCGAAGTCGCCCGCCTCGGGTTGAGGCGCCTCGAGCTCGGTTCTTAGGCCTTCAAGGGCGGTTCGCGGCGCGGCGGCGGCGGGCGCGGCGGCGGCGAGGGGGGCGGATAGGCTGGACGTGATCGCCGGTGAAGGCGAGGTCAGGGCCGGAGAAAGCGCGCCGGGGCGGGCCGCCGGCGCGGTGGTGGCGGGGGCAACGATCCGGCCGGTGACGGGGGCGACGACGCCGGCGACGGCCGGTCCTGGTCCGGCGACTATGAGGGCGAGCGCAAGCCGCCACAAACCGTGCATTGGTTTCAGTATAGCTTGCGTCCCGACCGAATCGAAGGGGTTATAGGGCCCAAAGTCGTCGAGGCAATGGACCCGGCATGCCTCAGGCCCGATGGCCTAGAGGCGTGCGGTTTTTGGATGCCGAATTGAAGTAGCGTTAAGAATCATCTTTTTGCGGATAGAAGCGAACATATATGTTTTTTTACTTTCCCCTGGCGTCCGGCCGGGGCCGGGCGGGCGTCTGGATATCGGCCTTGCGCCGCAGTTCGATGAGAAAGGACGCGGAGGCGTCCTTGAGTTTTTCGGCGAGGAGCATCTCGCGCAGGTCGTCCTTTATCTCGTCGAAGGAGGCGCTTTGGGCGGCGCGCTTCTCGACGGCCTGGAGAATGTGCCAGCCTCGCGCGCTGGCGATGATCCTGATTTCTCCGGGCTTGAGCGCGAAGGCGACCTCGTCGATTTCAGGGGGCAGCATGCCGCGCGAAACGAATCCGTAGTCGCCGCCCGCCGCCTTGCCGCTGGCGGCCAGGGACCTCTCTCGGGCCAGGGCCAGGAAATCCGCGCCGGCCTTGATCTTGGCGGCAAGCTCGCCGGCCTCGGCCTCGGTCTTGGCCAGAATGTGGCGCAGATGAACGGCCTCGGGCTTGCCGAGCTTGTCCCTGTTGGCGTCGAAGGCCTTCTTCAACTCATCCTCGCCGACCTTGATGCCTTTCGCGCCCGCGACAAGGCGTTCGCGCACGATCTCATCGGCGAGCTCCTCCTTGACCTTGGCGACGCTGGTTCCGGCCTGCTCGAGCTGGCTGACGAGAAGCTCGCGGCTGCCGAACTGAGACTGCAGCCGCGCGAAGCGGCGGTCGACGTCGGCGCCGGAGGCCGTGATTTTCTTGGAGGCCGCGGCTTGGCGCATGAGAAGCTCATCGACCATCTCCTCGAGCGTCTGCGAGCCGTAGCGCTTCCAAAGGCGTTCCAGCACTTCGGATTGCCGGATGGCCACGCCGTTGACGCGGACGACGTCGAAATCGCCCGGGACGGCCGCGCGGCAGGCGGGGACGAACACGGCGGCCAGCATGAGGGCGGCGGAAAACATGGTGCTCTCCTTAAGATAGCGCGGAGATGATATAATAAAATTCCTAGGACGCTTGTCATGCTGAATTTCACTCCGCGCTCCATCGAGAAAGTCGAAGACGCCCGCCTGCGCATCGTCTGGGACGACGGGCACCGGACCGAACTGCATTTTACGGTGCTTCGCCGCCATTGCCCCTGCGCCATGTGCAAGGACGAGTGGACGGGAGAGTCCCTGCTCGATCCGGCGGCCGTTCCCGAGACGCTCGGCGCGACCCGGGCGGACGTGGTCGGCAACTACGCCCTGAGCTTTTCCTTCAGCGACGGTCACGGCACCGGCATCTACACCTTCGAGATGCTGCGCAGGCTGTGCCGCTGCAGGGACTGCGAGCATCATCCGGGTTCCGAGACCAATTGATGGAATCGGGCTGGAAGACGATCATCGAGCCGTTCAAGATCAAGAGCGTGGAGCCGCTGGGGTTCACGACCAGGGGCGAGCGCGAGAAAGCCCTGCGCGACGCCGACTACAACCTTTTCGCGATTCCGGCCGACAAGGTCCTTATAGACCTGCTGACCGATTCCGGCACGTCGGCGATGTCCTCCGACCAGTGGTCGGCGATCATGCGCGGCGACGAGTCTTACGCGGGCGCGCGCAGCTTCTACGAGCTGGAGAGGACGGTGCGCGACCTGACCGGCCTGCGCTTCGTCATGCCCGTCCATCAGGGCCGCGCGGCCGAGCGCGTGCTGTTCTCCATCGCCGGCGGCAAGGGCAAGGTCGTGCTGTCCAACTCTCATTTCGACACGACGCGCGCCAATGTCGAGGCGTCCGGCGCCGAGGCGATAGACCTTCCCGTGCCCGAGGCGCTCGACTTCTCCGTGCCCGGCGACTTCAAGGGCAACATCGACCTGCGCGCGCTGGAGGCGCGCCTGCGCGAGTTCGGCCGCGAACGCGTCGCGATGATCGTGATGACCCTCACGAACAATTCCCTCGGCGGCCAGCCCGTCTCGATGGCGAATCTGCGCGCGGCGTCCGAGATCGCGAGGCGCCAGCGCGTCCCGCTTTTCCTCGACATCGCGCGCTTCGCCGAGAACGCGTGGTTCATCAAGCGCCGCGAAAGCGGCTACGCGGCGCGCTCCGTGCGGGAGATCGTTCGTGAAATTTTCTCGTACGCGGACGGATGCTGGATGAGCGCCAAGAAGGACGCGTTCGTCAATATCGGCGGATTCCTGGCGCTCAACGACGAGCGCTGGACCATGGAGGCGCGGGAAATCCTGATACTCGGCGAGGGCTTCACGACCTACGGCGGCTTGGCCGGGCGCGACCTGGAGGCCATGGCGGTCGGACTGCGCGAGGTGCTCGATGAGCACTACCTCGATTACCGCATCCGCTCGATCGAATATTTGGGCGAAGGTCTGAGATCGGCCGGCGTGCCTATCGTCGAGCCGCCGGGCGGCCATGCCGTCTATATAGACGCCGCGCGCCTCCTGCCCCATATCCCGGCCGCCGGCTATCCGGCCCAGGCGCTGGCCTGCGAGCTGTACCTGACCGCGGGGGTGCGCTCCGTGGAGATAGGGTCCCTGATGTTCGGCCGCCGCGAGAACGGGGCCTTCATTCCGGCGCGCATGGAGCTCGTGCGCCTCGCGGTCCCGCGGCGCGTGTACACCCAGAGCCACGTGGATTTCCTGATCGAGGCCGTCGCCGACGTGGCTTCGCGCGCGGGAACGATCCGTCCTCTGCGTCTCGTGTCCGCGCCCCCGCGCCTGGCCCATTTCACCGCGAAGCTGGCGCCCGAGGCCGCGGCGTGAACCCGAAGGGCCGCGTCCTCGCCGTCGGCGCGGATCCCGTCCTGATCGAGGAGATGGCTCCCTCCATGGCCGGCCGCGAGTTCGAGCTGCTCGCGGCGGCCGACGTCCGCGCGGCCGCCGCGCGGCTGGCGACGGAGGCGTTTTCGGCCGTCGTGCTCGACGCCTCCCGCGTGCCGCCGGCGGATCGAGAGACGCTGTCCGGACTGCAGCGGGACAGGGGGGGCTTCGCGTTGTTCGTGCTTGAGCCCGCCGTCCAGCTTTCGCCGGCCCGGCCGGCGGCTTTGCGCCGCCTGACGTGGCCGTTGCCCGCCGGCTTTCTCGACCAGGTCCGCGTCGCCGAGGTTCCCGTCGTATTTCTCGTCGAGCAGACGCTCTACATCACGCAGACCCTGCAGAACGCCATGCGGCAGTCCGGCGTCGCGTTCATCCAGATGGAAACGCCGCTGGGCCTCGTCGAGCTTCTGGCCGACCAGAACCGCCTGGCCGAGGAACAGAGGGCCGCGGCCTCGAAATCAGGGGCGGCCGGCTTTTGGGGGAGGCTCGCCGGCCAGGGCGAGAAGGCGGCGCCGCAGGCCATGCTCGGCAAAGTGGCGCTGGTGCGCTTCAGCCAGCCGTGGGCCGACGCCGCCGCGCTTGATGTCCGCATTCGCCAGGCGGTTCCCGGCGCCGTCGCCTACGCGGTGACGACCGTCGATCCCGTTCGCGCCGCGACGGCCGCCGTCAAAGGGGGCGCCCCCGCCTTCCTGCCGCGCGAGGCCGCGGTGCGCGTCGCCGAGATCCTGACCGCCGGCCTCGAGGCCGTGCGCTCGGGTCCTCGCGAGGTGGAGCGCATCCTCATCGTCGACAACGAGACGACCACGCTCGCGCGTCTGGCGGAGGCCTTGCTGTCCCGCGGCTATGAGATCGAGACGACGACGGACGGCGAGGAGGGCCTGCGCCTCATGCAGAAGAAGCCCTTCGCGCTCGCGGCCATCGGCGGCAGCGCGCTCGAGGCGACCAAGCTCGCCGGCGCGAAACTGGCGCTCGCGATGCGCGAGAAGGACCAGGACCTGCGCATCGTGCTCATGATCGACCAGTTCCCGGCCCAGGACGCGCTCAAAGGCGTGAGCCGGGCCGTCGAGCTCGGTCTCGACGACGCGGTCTTGAAGCCGGTCGACGTTTCGCGCCTGGTGCTCTCGATCGAGCGGGCGCTCGAGCGCCGCTTCCTGCTTTTGGAGAACGTCCGCCTTCGCAAGGCCGCCGAGGTGGCCGCGCAGAAGCTGGCGGAGGTGAACGGCTTCCAGACCAAGTTCTTCGCGACGGTCGCCCATGACGTCAAGAATCCGCTGACCGCGATCTTGGGATACGCCGAGGTGCTCGGCATGCGCCTCAAGGACAAGCCGGAGGAGCTCCGGTGCGCCTCGCACATCCACAACGCGGCCAAGGCCATGAACCTGCTCGTCTCCGACCTCGTGGACCTGGCCGCCATCGAATCCGGCAAGCTGCGCGTGGAGATCGGCGCGATGGACCTCGGCTCGGTCGTGGCCGAGGTTAAGTCGCGCGTGGACGTCGTCGCCGCGCGCAAGAAGATTCAGCTCTCGACGGCCTTGCCCGCGGTCATCCCCGCTTTGCGCGGGGATTCCAACCGTATCGGGCAGGTCATTCAAAATTTGTGCACGAACGCCGTGCAATACACGCGGGAGGGCGGCAAGGTCGCCGTCGAGGTCTCGGTCCAGCCCGACTGGGTCGTCGTCGGCGTGCGCGACACCGGCATCGGCATCTCGAAGGAGGACCTGCCGCGCGTTTGGGATCGCTTTTTCCAGACGAAGGAGGCGCAGACGATGCGCAAGGCCGGCTTCGGCCTCGGCCTGAAGATCTCGCGCGAGATCGTGCAGATGCACGGCGGCGACATGGGCATCGAGTCCGAGCTCGGGACGGGCTCGCTCTTCTTTTTCAAGCTGCCGATCCCGAAGGCGTCCGCGCCTTGATGCGTCTCGCCGAGTTGAGGGAGCAGGTCGCGCCCGGCTCCCTGCTTTGCGCGCCGGCCGAGCTTTCGGCGTATTCCTACGACGGCGCCCTCGATCGGGCGCGTCCCGACGCCGTCCTCATCGCGCGCAGCGCGGAGGATGTCCGCCGCGCGGTGGCCTGGTGCGCGGCCTGGCAAGTCCCGTTCATCGCGCGCGGCGCGGGGACCAACCTCTCCGGAGGCTGCATCCCGGTCAAGGGCGGCCTCGTGATCTCGCTGGCGCGTCTCGACCGCATCCTGTCGCTTGACGCGGCGGGGCTCGCCGCCTGCGTCGAGCCCGGCGTCGTCAACCTCGCGCTTCAGCGCGAGGCCGAGAAGGTCGGCCTGTTCTACGCGCCCGACCCCGCGAGTTTCCGGGTCTCGACGATCGGCGGAAACGCGGCCGAGAACGCGGGCGGCCCGCGCTGCCTCAAATACGGGGTCACGACGAACCACATCCGCGCGGCCGAAGTCGTGCTGCCCGACGGCTCGCTCGGGCGTTTTTCCCTGGACGACGAGGGCCCCGAACTGCTCAGCCTGCTCGTCGGGGCCGAGGGCACGCTCGGCATCCTCACCAAGCTGTGGGTCAAGCTGACTCCGCTGCCGGAGGCGACGCGCACGATTCTCGCGGGCTTCCCGTCCATCGAGGCCGCCGTCGCGTGCGTGTCTTCGATCATCGCGGCCGGCATCGTGCCCCGGGCTCTCGAGGCGATGGACCGCCCGACCGTCGAATCCGTCGAGGCCGGCCGTCCGCTCGGCTACCCGAAGGATCCCGCCGTCCTGCTCATCGAGCTCGACGGCTCCCGTGCCGACTGCGCGCGCGAGGCCGCCGAGGTCGAGCGCCTGTGCCGGGAAGCGGGAGCGGCCGCGGTGCGCGCCGCGACCGATCCGGTCGAGCGCGAACGCCTGTGGGAAGGCCGGCGCGGCGCCTACGCGGCGCTCGCGCGCCTGGCGCCCAACGTGCTCGTCGAGGACGGCGTCGTGCCGCGCGACAAGCTGCCCGACATCGTGCGCCGCATCCAGGAGATCTCGGCCAAGCATCGAGTGAAGGCCTATCTGCTTTTTCATGCGGGCGACGGCAATATCCATCCGAACATCGCCTACGATGAGCGCGACGCCGCCGAGACCGCTCGCGTCAAGGCCGCGGGACATGAGATGCTGCAGGCTTGCGTCGAGCTCGGCGGCTCTCTGTCGGGCGAGCACGGCATCGGCCTCGACAAGCGCGACGCGATGGCCTGGCTTTTCACCCCCGAGACGCTGCGGCTCTTCCGCCGGGTCAAGGACGCGGTCGACCCGCGTCATCTGGCGAATCCCGACAAATTATTCCCGATTCCCGGCTCCAAACCCGGCCAGGGCTTCGTGCGTCCTCCCGCGGGCGCGTCGTCGGAGTACGCGAACCTGCTCGTCGACAAGGTCCGCTCGGCGCCCGCGGGCTCCGTCTTCCGGGTGCGGGGGGCTTCCACGCGCTGGCGGGACGCGACGGCGGAAGGAGCCGTCGAGCTCCTGACCGCGGGTCTCGGTCGCGTTTCGGACCTCGACAAGCGCAATTACACGCTGACCGTCGAGACCGGCGTCTCGGTCCACGCCCTGCACCGCGAGCTGGAAGGCCATGGCGTCTTCGTGCGCCTGCCCCGGTGCGGCGGCACGGTCGGCGGCCTGCTCGCGACGAGGCCGTGGGCCGGCCTGCGCGAGGACATTCTGGGCATGCGGGTTCTGTTGTCCAACGGGGAGGTCGTCGAGCTGGGGGGGAAGGTGGTCAAGAACGTCGCGGGCTACGACCTGCCGCGCCTTCTGCTCGGTTCCTGGGGGACTTACGGCGTGATCCTCGAGGTCACGATGAAGCTTCACGCCCGGGCGGTCGCCGTTCCCGCGGCCCTGCCCGAGCCGAAGCCGCCGAGGTTTTCGCCCTTGGCCCTGCGGGTCCGCCGGGCGTTCGACCTCGAGGGCCGCCTGAATCCCTGGTTGGCTCCAAGTTCCCGGACTTTCGAGGGCGTCCCGATCGCATCCAAACCTGATGATTTTGGAAGAAATCCGAAGCGATTGCCTCCTGCACCTGAGTGAGAGTCATTCTACCCTTTCGTTTTTAGGTTTTCGCGTAGCGAAAACCCCGGTGCATCGAGGCGCCATTCCGTTTAAAACGCCGTTGTCCCGGCTGTTTCCGGAAACAGTTGCCTTCAAAACCTCGGGAACTTGGAGCGGCTGTACACCGTTGACGCCGCGTCGCGCTTGGTCCGCGTCTACCGGATAGGCCGCCGCCGCGAAGTCTATCGGCGATAAGGCGTATAATGGAGCGATGGCCGAATCCCTAGGGCGTCTGATCACCGATCTCGGCGAGCGGTCCCTCTACGACGCGGTCAGCCAGTGCTCCCGCTGCGGCTACTGCGAGCAGGCCTGCCCCACCTACGTCGCCACCGGCGACGAGTCCAAATCGCCGCGCGGGCGCAATCAGATCGTGCGCCTGATGCTCGAGGGCAAACTCGATGACAAAGCATCGTCCATGGAGGCGCTGTCCACATGCTTGACGTGCGGGGCCTGCACGACGGCGTGCTACGCCAAGGTCCCCGTCGCCGACATCGTCCTGGAGGGACGGCGGCTGCTCCGGGGCGAGACGCATTGGCTGGTGAGAAAAATCTGCCGGATCATGATCGCGAGTCCGGGATTTTTCGCCGTTCTGCTTAAGATCGGGTTCCTGCTCAAAAAGCTGGGCTTGTCGCGGCCGGCCAGGCCGCTCCTGCGCGCCGCCGGCCTGTCCGTGCTGGCCGCGATGGATGAGCACGTCGAGGAGACGCCGCTTTGGAACCTCGATGACGCGACAAGGCATAGAACGAATCCGGTGAAAGCGGCCTATCGCTATTTCGCGGCGTGCGGCCCCCGCTACCTTTTTCCGCGGGTCGGGTTGGCGACCTTGTCCGCGCTGGATGAGCTGAAAGGCGCGGGCGCGTACCTGAATAACCCCTGCTGCGGTCTCTTGGCCCACAACTACGGGGAGCTTTCCGACGCCCGTGAGCTGGCCAAAAAAAACATCGAACATGCCGAGCGGAACGGAACGGAGCCGATCGTTGGAGATTGCTCCTCGTGCGTCGCCTTCCTTAAATCGTACCCGCAGCTCTTCCTGAAGCCCGAGGACGCGGCGTGGCGGGAGCGCGCCGCGGCGTTCTCGAAACGAGTCCAGGACGCGATCGAGATCTACGGCGAATGCGCCGACCGGCTGCCCCCCGCCATCGCGGAGGGCGTCGAGACGACCTATCATGATTCGTGCCGCGCGATCAACCCGCAGGGCCTCAAGGAGCAGCCGCGCCGCGCGGCGAAGAAGGCGGCGGGCGCCTCCTACTGCGAGATGGAGGGCGCCGACGCCTGCTGCGGAGGGGCCGGCGCCTTCGGCTTCGTTCACGAGGAGCTTTCGGACGACCTTCTCAAGAAGAAAGTGGGGAACGTCGCTTCGGTTCAGGCCGGAGTCGTTATAACAAGCTCCACTTCCTGTCTTATCCAACTTGCCCGTGGTTTTCGTAAATACTATCCTGACGCGAAGGCGCTCCACCTCTCCGAGTTCGTCGCCGGGGCCCTCAGAAAAGACCATGGGGCGTAGACAAGAACTCGAGCAGCGCCAATCGCTTCTGGCCCGTTTCGGACGCATGGTCGCCGCCGAGACGAGCCTCGACACCCTCCTGACGATCATCGCCGAGGAGGTCCGCAACATCCTTTCCGCGGACCGCTGCTCGGTGTTCCTCGCCGACTTCTACAAGGGCGAGCTATGGACGAAGATCGCCCTCGGCATGGAGGAGAAGGTCCTGCGCATTCCGATGGGCCAGGGCATCGCGGGCTTCGTGGCGCGCACCGGCTCCGCGGTCAACATCCGCGACGCCTACAAGGACACCCGCTTCGCGCAAGACCTCGACCGCATCACGGGCTATCAGACGCGCACCGTGCTCGCCGTGCCGCTGCGCGGCCGGGACGGCAAGGCGCTCGGCGTCTTCGAGGTGTTGAACAAGGCCAAGGGCTCCTTCACCGAGGAGGACGAGGGGCTGCTGCGCATTCTCGCCACGATGGCGGCGACGTTCATCGAGAACGCGACGCTCTACGACGACCTGCGCCGCTCCCACCTCGAGACGATCTACCGCATGGCGCTCGTGGCCGAGTACCGCGATCAGGAGGACACCGGGCGCCACCTGCGCCGCATGAGCCGCTTCTCCGGCATCCTCGCGCAGGGGATCGGGCTCCCGTTCGCCGAGGCCGAGGACATCCGCTACGCGGCGCCCCTCCACGACATCGGCAAGGTGGCGATCCCGGACTCGATCCTCCGCAAGCCGGGCAAGCTCACGCCGGAGGAATTCGAGGAGATGAAGAAGCACACGGTCTACGGCGCGAAGATGCTGGCCAACGCCGAGAGCCGCCTCCTGCGCCTGGCGGCCAAGATCGCCGTCGGCCACCATGAATGGTGGGACGGCACCGGTTATCCGCACGCGCTCAGGGGCGACGCGATCCCGCTGGAGGCGCGCATCGTCACCGTCGCCGACGTCTTCGACGCGCTGTCGTCGAAGCGCGTGTACAAGGGCGAGTGGACCGTCAACGACGCTCTCCGCTACATCCGCGAGCGCGAGGGGACGCAGTTCGACCCGAAAGTGGTCGCCGCGCTCGTCGAGAAGTTCGCCGATATCCTCGAGGCGCGCGACGAGGAAAACCGGCGCATGGTCGAGGACGAGGCCGCCTCCCTTCAGCGGCACTTCCCGCCGTCCGAGGCGCCCAAGCCGGCCTGAATCCGCGGGCGCGCCGGACGGGTCATCTTGCCGATCTCCGGCGATTCTTGCTAAGATGGTCGTGAACTGCGGGCGTGGTTCAATGGTAGAACGGGTCCTTGCCAAGGATCAGACGAGGGTTCGATTCCCTTCGCCCGCTCCAGTTTCCCTCCCCTGAAAATGCTCAACGTCAATCGCCGGATCCTGATCAGCGCTCCCTATGAGTCCGTCCGCGCCTACCTGCGCGACCTCGGCGAGATCGCGCGCTACGAGCCGAAGGTCGACTCCATCGCGGTTTCTCCCGCCGGGGAGTCGGCCGAGGCCTCGGGCCGCTTTTTCGGGATGCCGTGGCGCGGCACCTTCCGCTTCGAGTTCGCGCCGGACGGCGGCTACCGCGGCGTGATGCTCTCCGGCCCGCTGAAGCGCATGGAGTGCCGCGTCCTGCTGCGTCCGGTCAACGGCGGCACGATCCTCGATCACGCCGAGGAGTACGAGTTGCCCTTCTTCCTCAAGCCGTTTCGCCCCCTGGTCCGCCGCTGGCTGGACCAGACCCTTGAGGCCGAGCTCGACGTCATCAAGGAGCGCGCCGAGGCTCTCAACCGGCGCCTCCAGCTTCAAGTCCTCGAGGTCTGAGGGGCGACGGGGCCGCTAGGCCCCGTGGCACTTCTTGAACTTCTTTCCGGAGCCGCAGTGGCAGGGGTCGTTGCGGCCGACCTCGGGTCCGGTCTTCACGAAGGTCTCCCCGGGCTTCTGCGCCTCTTCCTTGAAGTCGCCCTTCTCGACGCGCTCCTTGTTCTTCTCGAGCCACGCCTGAACGGCCTTCATGTCCTTGATGTCCACGCCCTCGCGCTGCATGTGCCCCGCGAGCATGCGCATCTGTTTGAGGAACGCCGGGTCCTTCCACTTGCGGAAAAAGGTGCCCATCATGCCCTTCATCTTGGGGTCGTTGGCGATTTCGGGAGGGAGGGGCGGCATGCCCGCGGGCGCGCCGGAGGCGCCCGCGGCGGGCGCTTCCTCTTTTTTGAACGGATTCCTCAGTTTCGGGAGCCAGGACATGGTCTTAAAAACGGCGGAAGGGGAGGGATTCGAACCCTCGAGGGACTTGCATCCCTGGCAGTTTTCGAGACTGCTACCTTCAACCGCTCGGTCACCCTTCCGTGTACGGGTACAATCAGAAATTATTTAGCGATTGATGCGAGATTTTAGCATAGGTACGGACAGCCGGCGGCGTTCGGTCGAATAATTCGCGGAAATAGTGAGTAGTTCGTTCGCGAGCGGCGGGGCAGGGCGCGCCCCCTCAGCGCCGCGGCTGCTGGGCCAACTGTTTCCGGAAACAGCCGGGACAACGGCGTTTTGAACGGAATGGCGCCTAGATACGTCGGGGTTTTCGCTTCAGATTTCTTCCAAGGTCGTCGGGTTTGGATGCCATGATGATGGCGCCCCCCCCCACAGTCCGGAAACTTGGAGCATTGAGGCCCTTGCGTTCGGAAACGAGCGGGGCTAGGGGGGCTCAACGCCTCCGAAAGCGCTGGAGTGCAAACTGAAGTAGCGACCAGATCAGTTCCGGGTTAGTGGGCGTGGCAGCAGCAGGCGTAGCGCTCCTCGGGGATGGCGTCCATCGCCTTGCGGATCGCGTCGAGCCCGGCGGCATCGAGCCCCATGTCGATGGCGGGATAGAGGATCTGCTCTTCCTTCATGTTGTGGTTTTTCAGGACCGAGAGCAGGGCGTTTTCCGAGGCGTCGCTGTCGGGGTCGGCGACGCGGACCTTTTCGTGGATCGCGTCGAGATGGCCCTTGATCTCGCGGTGCTCCGCGCGCATGACGGCGGTCGGGCCGGAGTCCCTCATTCCGGTTTTTTCCTCGAAGGCGGGGAAAAGCACGTCCTCCTCCCAGACGATGTGCCGCGTCAGGCCTTTGAGAAATCCCTTGAACTTCTCCTTCGCCGCGGCGGGATTCGCGCGCTTTAAAGCCTGGAACTCCGTGAACAGAGCGTCGAGCCGGTCGTGATCCGCCGCGAAATGCTTCATGATGCTTTCC
>JACQJQ010000016.1 GCA_016204945.1 Elusimicrobiota bacterium | reverse complement strand
GCCCTGTACGTGTTGATCGTCGAAACGCTCGTTTATCGAGACGTGCCGTGGCGCAAGCTTCCGGGGGTCGCGCGCGAAAGCATGACGCTCGTGGGCGCCATCCTGATCGTGCTCGGCTGCGCGCTGGGGCTGACCAGCTACATGATCGACGCGGACATTCCCGGACGGATATTCGCGTTCCTTCACGAGCACGTGGCGAGCCGGTGGGGCTTCCTGGCCCTGCTCAACGCCTTCCTGCTGATCGTGAACATGGTCGAGATCTTCTCCGCCATCGTCATCATCGTGCCGATCATCGCGCCGGTCGCGGCGCAGTACGGCATCGACCCCGTGCATCTCGGGGCGCTTTTCCTGCTCAACCTCGAGATCGGCTACATGACCCCGCCGCTCGGGCTGAACCTGTTCCTGTCCTCACGGCGCTTCGAAAGGCCGCTTCCGGCTCTCTACCGCGCCGTCCTTCCCTTCTGGGTCCTGCTTGTCGGGGCCCTGATGGTCGTCACCTACTGCCCGGGCCTGAGCCTGTGGCTGCCGCGCCTGCTCAAACTCCCATGAACCCCAAGACCACCCGCGAACTCCTCCCCGAACAGAAGGACGCCCTGCTGAGAAAGATCCGCGAGTCGCACGCGTACCTGAAGGCCTACGCCGACATGGACTTCATGGGCCGCAAGGACCTCCGGGCCGTGCGCCTCCAGCTCGAGCTGCTCAAGCCGGAGCTCATCCTCCGGGAGAACAAGATCCGCTCGACGATCGTGGTCTTCGGCTCCGCGCGCATCCTCTCCGGAGAGGAAGCGCGGCGCCGGCTCAAGAGCGCGCAGGAAAACCTGGCTCTTCACCCGCGCGACGTGGAGCTCAAGCGCTTCGTCGTCCTCGCGGAAAAGAAGGTCGAGCTCTCCCACTGGTACGAGGAGGCCCGGCGCTTCTCCGCCCTGCTGTCGAAGGCCCAGCAGGCCGGCCAGGACCTCGAGCACGTGATCGTGACCGGCGGCGGCCCCGGCATCATGGAGGCCGCCAACCGCGGCGCCTGGGAGTGCGGGGCGAAATCCATCGGCCTGAACATCACGCTCCCCCACGAGCAGGATCCCAACCCGTACATCACGCCGGAGCTCTGCTTCCAGTTTCACTACTTCTCTCTGCGCAAGATGCACTTCCTGATGCGCGCCAAGGCGCTCGTCGCGTTCCCGGGCGGCTTCGGCACCCTCGACGAGCTTTTCGAGACGCTGACGCTCGTGCAGACGGGCAAGAAGCGCCCCTTGCCGATCATCCTGGTGGGCAAGACGTTCTGGAAGCGGCTCGTCGACTTCGACTACCTCGCCGAGCAGGGCATGACCAACTGGGAGGACAACAAGCTCTTCAAGATGGTGGACACCGCCGAGGAGGGCTGGGACCACATCCGCAAGTTCTGGAAGTCCCACAAGGAAACGCTCCGCGCCTGATGCTCCGCCTCGCGCTCGGCGGGACGATTCTTTTTCTTGCCGCTGCCGCGTCCGCGCTCTCGCCGTTTCTCCTGCAGCTGAAAAAAGCCGAGGCGCGCGCCGCGTCGGACCCCGAGCGCGTCGAGTTCGCCTCGCGCGCGCTGCGCGCCTGGCGGGTCTCCGACGGCAACGCCCTCCTGGCCCACGCCCGCTTCCTGCGCGCGGAGGGCGAAGCGGCCCTGCTCGACGACGCCGCGGCCGAGGAGGATCTGACGAAGGTCCTCGAAATCGATCCGGATAACGCACGCGCCCGGCGGATGCGCGCCGCCGCCCGCGCCGCGCTGGGACGCGGCGCGCAGGCCGAAAGCGACGCCGTCGAATACCTCGCGGGCAAGCCCGAGGACGCGGAGGGCTGGCTGGTCCTCGGCGAGGCGCGCCTCCTCCAAGGCCCGCCGAAGGCGGACCGGGGAGCGCGCGCCGCGTTCGCCAAGGCCGCGGCCCTGCTCGGCGGCGAGGACCCGCGTCCGAGGCTGGGCGAAGGCCGCGCGCACCTGTCGGCGCGGCGCTACCGGGAAGCGCTGGCTTGCCTCTCCGCCGCCGCCGAGCGCCCCCGCGCGCGCGAAGCCGAGATCCTGTCCTGGCGCGCGCGCGCCCATTCCGCGCTCGGCGACTGGAGCGCCGCCCGGGATGATCTGAGCGCGGCGCTCCCCGGCCTGGAGCGAGCCCTCGAGGAGCTCCGCCGCGCGAGCGCGGCTCGGCGCGGACAAGACGCCGCTCATCGAGCGCTCGCGGACGCGTATTTCCGTCGGGGCCTGGCCTACGAGGCCTTGCGGGCGGCAAACGAGGCGCTCGCCGACCACCGCGCGGCCTGCGGCCTCGGCCTGGCGCCGGCCTGCGCGCGCGTCAAGGCGCTTGAAAAGGCGGCTCCGACGGCCCCGCCGCACCAGCCGAAAAAGACGCCGCGCCGAAAGAATCCGAAGGGCGACCCGGGCGACCGAATCTATGCCAATTAACGTTCTCGCCCTGATCCTCGTCTTGGCGCCCGTTTCCGCCTTCGCCGGAGGCGCCCGCACGTCGCCGACGGTGGACGCCCATCTCGACGAGGGACTGAGCGCGCTGTACGGCCTCGACTACGCCAGGGCCCGCCGCGCCTCCCGCAAGCTCGTCGAGCTCGAGCCCGACAATCCCTTCGGCTATCTCTTCGAGGCCGGCGCCGTCTGGTGGCAGGCGTCCCAAGAGTACGGACTGTTCCGGGACACGCCGACTTTGCAGGGCCTCTTCGAGCAAGACGTCGAGGCCGCCGTGCGCAAGTCGCAAGCCTTCATCGATTCCTCGGACAAGCAGTCGAGGGCCGACGGCCACTTCGTCTCCGGCATGGCCCTCGGCATCCGCGGCCAATGGAACCTGATGAAGGGCAAATGGCTCGACGCCTACTTCGACGGCAAGAAGGCCGTCAAGCATCTCAAGAAGTGCGTGAAGATAGACGAGGAGTACGAGGACGCCTATCTCGGCCTCGGCGTTTTCGACTACCAGTCCGCCCGCCTCTCCGGAATCGCGAGGCTCGGCGTCTTGTTCGGCCTGCGCGGCGATGAGCGGCGCGGGCTCGAGCGCATCCGGCGCGCGGCGGACAAATCCCGCTTCGCGCGGCGCCAGGCGGCGCAGTTCCTCTCCTCGATCTATCTCGTCGACCGGCGCGACGACGCGCGCGCGCTGGCCGTCGTCCTGCAGCTCCGCGGAGATTTCCCCGACAGCCCTTACTTCGTCTTTCTCGAGGCCCTGCTCCGCCACCGGCTCGGCGATGAGGACGCCTCGTTGGCGCTCGCCCGCCGGCTTCATGCGGCCGTCGCCGCCGACCCGGAAGCCTTCCGCCCCAAGTATCTGACCTTGGTCTGCGGCCTCTCCGGCCCCGACTGCCTCGCCGCCGAAGACGTCGCGCGCGCGATCGCCTGGCTCGATCTCGCGCTCGAAGCGACCGCCAAGGAGCGGCCGGACGGCTTCAAGACGGGGCTGCGCCTCCTGCGCGGGCTGGCGCTCGACATATCGGGCCGCCGCGACGACGCCGTCGCGGAATACCAGACGGTCGAGTTCCTGCCGCCGTTGGGCCAATCGCGCGAGATCGCGCGCGCCTGCCTCGCGGCGCCCTGCGGCCGGGAGGCGGTCCTCAAGCGCCTGCGCGAGATGTCCAAGGAAGATTGATCCGGCTTGAAATTCCAACTGTTTCCGGAAACAGTTGGAATTTTAAACCCCGTGAACCGGGGGGAGGGTCTGCGTCTTGAAATCGTAACGCATAGAGGCTATCCTAGCCGCTATGGTGAACATCAGCGTGTGGTTCGGGCTCTTCTCGTCCGGGGGCGTCCTGGCCTGGATCCTGATGCGCCCGGGCACGGGCCGCAACATCTTCGATCTGCACGGCCTGCTCATCGTCTTCGGCGGGCTGGCGTCGGCGATGCTCATCAACACCTCGTTGCCCCAGATCCTGAGCTCCCTGCGCACCCTCCTCTGGGTGCTGTTTCCCGCGAGCCTGCCCTCGCCGGCCGACACCGCGGACGAATTGGCGCGCCTGTCGCGGCGGGCCCGGACCGAGGGCGGCATCCTCGCCTTGAGGGGTGAGGGGGGAAACTTCGCGAACGGCTTCCTCAAATACGCGCTGGAGACCGTCGCCGCGTGCGGGGAAACCAGCGGCGCCCGGGAGATCCTCGACATCGCCATCCGGCGCAAGCGCATCCAGCGCCAGGAGGACGCCAACGTCATTCGGACCATGGCGACCCTCGCTCCCATGTTCGGCCTGCTGGGCACCCTCGTGGGCATGCTGCAGGTCCTCAATTCCATGTCCGAGCCGACCCGCCTGGGCCCGGCCATGGCCCTGGCGCTGTCCTCCGCCTTCATCGGCATCGGCATCGCCAACTTCGTCTGCGTCCCTCTCGCGGGCCACGTCCGCTCCCAGTCGATGCGGGAGACGCAGATCCTGGAGATGATCGTCGAGGGGATTCTCGAGATCTCGATCAACCGGCCGACCTTCCAGGTGGAGCTCAAGTTGGCAGCCTACCAGGACCTGAAGCGCGGCGCCGACGCGGAGGCGGAGGCGGCACGTGAAGCGCCCTAGCGCCGGCTGGGACGAGCGCGAGGAGGACCTCGAGAACCAGCTCAACCGGGGCGCCCTCTGGGCCATCACCTACGGCGACCTGATGAGCTACCTCATGATCTTCTTCCTGCTCCTCTACGTCGCCACCGCGACGCGCAGCGTCGGGATGCAGATGAGCATGAAGGCCGCCGAACAGCGTTTTTCCAGCGACGCCAAGACCATCGAGCAGATGTTCACCCGCTACGGCACGCAGAAGATCGCGCGCCTGGAGATCGGCGAGAACAAGATCCGCATCGTGTTCCTGGCGCCCGTGCTCTTCGATCCGGGCGCGGCGTTTCTCAAGAGCGACTCCCTGCCGATTCTCCAGGAGATCATCCAGACCCTCAACGAGCTCCCCAATGCGATCCAGGTCGAGGGGCACACGGACGACCGGCCCCTGGGAAAAAGCAGCAAGTTCGACAGCAACTGGGAGCTCTCGGCCGCGCGCGCCTTCGCCGTCCTGCGCTTTCTCGAGATCAACGGCGTGGCCCAGCAGCGCCTCTCGGCGATCGGCTACGGCGAGTTCCGCCCCCAGCAGACCAACGAGACCGCCGAGGGGCGCGCGGCTAACCGCCGCATCGAGATCAACATCCTCAGACGCGAGAGCTGACGGCGGGCGGCGGCCCCGCGCGCGGCAGCAGGAAGGCGAAGCGGCTGCCTTGGCCGGGAGCCGATTCCACCCAGATGCGCCCGCCGTGCAGCTGCACGATCTTGCGGCAGATCGACAGGCCCAGCCCGTAGCCGGCGCGCGCCGCGGTGTCGCGATCGAGCTGCTTGAATTTCTCGAAGACGGCGTCGAGCTTGTCGGGGGGGATGCCCGGCCCGCTGTCGTGGATCGAGAACTCCACGTCCGGGCCGACCAGGCGGGCCGCCAGCTCGATGCGCCCTCCCGCCGGCGTGAACTTCAGCGCGTTTCCGGTCAGGTTCATGATCACGCGCTCCACCAGCGGCGCGTCGCAGGTCAGCGCCACGCCCGGGGCGGGAACGGCCGAGAGCGCGATGCCCTTGCCGTCGGCGGGGATCTGGTAGAGCTTGCGCACCGCCTCGAGCAGGGCGTCCGCCTGCGTCGCCGTCGCGTTGATCGTCATCGTCCCGGACTCGATCTTGGCGATGTCGAGGATGTTCGTGATCAGGCCGGCCAGGCGCTTGGAGGCCTCCTCGCCGAACTGGGCGTAGCGCTTCTCGCGCTCTCCCGTGTTGGGCATCGACTTCATCATGCTCACGATGGAGTCGAGCACCATCAGCGGCCCGCGCAGGTCGTGCACGAGGGAGTGGAAGAACTCCTCCTTCATGCGGTCCAGCTCCCGCTCCGCCGTCACGTCGCGCATGAGCACGAGCACGCCGATGCGCGTCGCGTCGCGGGACACGGCCAGGGCCTGGCACGAATGGACCAAGGTCCTCTCGCCCTCCGTCGTCTGAATCTCGACGGCCGGCCTCTGGGCGGCGCCGGCCCCGGGACGGGCGGACTCGATGAGGCCCTTCAGCTGCGGGGAGCGCACCCGCAGGGAGACGCCCTCGAGCTTTCCGGCGGCGTTGCCGGTCAGGATCCGGGCCGCGATGGCGTTGATGAAGAGCACTTGGGAGTCGTGCCCGACCAGCATGACGCCGTCGGGGATGTTCTTGACCAAAGCGTCGATCTTGGCCTTCTCCTCCATGATCTTCTCGACCTGGAGGCCCTGATAGTGGCGGACCTTCTCGGTCATCGCGTTGAAGGTCGCGCGCAGGCGCTCGAACTCGCCCCAGCCCAAGGGCGGCACCGGGCGGGAGAAATCGCCGGCGGACACGCGCTCGGCCGCGGCCAGCAGGAGTTCGACCGGCCTGATCAAGCGGCGGCTGAGGGAGTAGGCGCCCAGGGCGACCAAGACGCACACCGCGAGAAAGAACGCCGCCGCGCGCGCGGCGCCCGCCGACTCCTCCGCGTAGGCCTCCCGCCTCAACTGAAGGCTGACCGCGCGCCAGCCCAAGGCGGGGACGGGTGCTGCCGCCGCGACCCAGGCGCCCTCGGGGCCGGCGATGTCGTCGAGCCACGGCTCATCGGAGGCGCCCGCGGGCCAGCGCCAGTCCGCGGCCGGCGGAAGACCGCCGACGCCGGGGATGGGACGGCCCTCCCCGTCGACGAACAGCAGGCGCCCGGCGGAGGCGGTGATGCGCTTCATGCGCCGGGCCAGCCCGTCCAACGAATAGAGCAGGTACAGACAGCGGCCGTCGGCCAGGGGATGAGCCGCCGGAACCAAGGTCCGGCCTCCGGCCGAGCGCGGGGCGCCCAAAGACACCAAGCCCGTTTTTCTGGCCTGAAGAACGGCGGGATCGGACGAGCGATCCTCGAGCGCCGTCGTGAAGATGTCGGGGTCGGCGGCGCGCGCGACTTCCCGACCGGCCGCGTCCACGATCGACATCAGGGCGACCGCCGTGTCCGCGACCGCCGCGCGGCGCACCGCGCTTTCCTCGAGGCGCGCCAACCCGCGGGCCCGATCGATCTCCTCGACGACGCCCAACGCGCGGTTGAGCTGCTCGAGGGTGCGCTCGGCCTGCTCGCCCGTCAGCGCCGCCAAGCGCCCGTGCATGACGCGGGCGTTGTCGCGCACGGCCTTGCGCCCGAACATCATCCACGCGCCGAGCCCGGCGAGCGGAAGCGTCGCGAAAAGCATCAAGATGAGGAACAGCCGGGGAAACAGCTTCACGATTTTTCCGCGGGCCGCGGCGGGGACGCCGCGAAGGTCAAGGTCAGGCAGGCGCCTGAGCCCTTCTCCGCGTTCGCCGCCGAAGCGTCGCCGCCCCAGCGGCGCAGCGCGCGCCGCACGGCGGCCAGGCCCAGCCCGGCGTGCCCCGGACGGGGCGAGACGAAGGGCTCGAAGCGGCGCTCGAGCCAGGCGGGCGGGTAGCCCGGGCCGTCGTCGAGGAACTCGAGCCTCGCGGAGGAGTCGGCGGCGGACCGGCCCAGGCGCACGCGCACGGTCGCGCCCTGCGGGAGGGCCTCCAACGCGTTGCGCAGAACGTGGTGCAGCGCCAGGCGCAGCTGCGCCGGGTCATGGGGGGCATCCGGCTGTTTGACGGAGAAATTCTCGCGCAGCAGCGAGATCCCCCGGCGCCGGAACACGGCGTCCCAGGCCGCCAACGCCGATTCGAGAACCGGGAGAATCGGGGCCGCCTCCGTCGCCGCGGCGCCGTCGGCGAGCGCCAGCTCGATGGTGGCGAGCGCGTCCGCGGCCTGGCTGAGGCTGGATCCGGTCAGGCGCAGGACGGCCCGCTGCCCCGCCGACATGGGCCCCGTGGAAAGCCGGCGCAAATGGCCGTAGGCGGCCTCGATCGGCGGCTTCACCAGGCGCAGCAGCCTGCCCCAGCCCGACTCGAGCGCGTATTCGATGCCGGGATATTCGACCGAGGCGGCGGCGGGCGCGGCCGGACGGGCCAGCGCCTCCGTCAAACGGCGCTCCAGTTCCTGCGCGCGCAGCGCCGCCTCCGCGCCCGCCTTCCGGGCCTCGTCAAGCGCCAGGCGCAGGCCGTCGCGCTGCGCGACCAGCGCCGCGCGAGTCTTCAGACCCTTGTCCTCCTCCACGATCGCCTTCAGGG
>JACQJQ010000082.1 GCA_016204945.1 Elusimicrobiota bacterium | reverse complement strand
GCATTGGGGCGTCCCGGTCGGCCGGGATGAGCTCGCATCTCTCCATATTTCTCGGGATGGGAAAGTCGATATGGGGTTCATCCGGGAATACTGCGACGAGGCTTTGCGCCGCGGTTGGATCGACGTCCGCTACGATCCGAATGAGTTCGTGGACGCGTCTCTTCTTGGAGACGCCGTGCGTTCATCGCGATGAGCCCGTCCTTCACATGGTGGTCTATACTGGACCGATGTAAGCGCCTCAAAACGAGGACTTGCGCAAGTTGTCGTGCCGAGCGCCTTGGCTGATGTTATTCGTCAATCCCCTGGACTGACGCTCCGGTATTTTTTCAGCCGACCTTTTCCTCCCGCCCGTTGTTGCCCAGAGAGCGGGAGATCGCCTCGAGGGTGCGCACCACGGCTGTGCCCTCGCGTCCGCCGCTGATCGGCGCACGCCGGGATCGAACGCTCTCGATGAAGTGGCGGCATTCGGCCGCGAGCGGTTCCGCCGGAGCGATCTTGAGGCCCGCCGAAGATATCCTTCCGCGATCGTCGTAGATGCGGACGGGCTCCTCGACATTCTGGTCGTCGAAGGCCAGCGTTTTTTCGGTCCCGACCGCCGTCGCCTCCCGCATTTTCCGCGGTGTGATCCAGGACGATTGAATATTGACGAGGATATCGCCGGGATAGCGAAGGGCGGCGAACACGGCGTCTTCCCGGCCTTCGCGCAGCCGCGGGCCGCCGGTTGCCGATGCGCTGAGAGCGCCGTGTCCCAGCCAATAGTCGGCGATGGAAATATCGTGAGCCGCCAGATCCCATGCCGCGTTGACGTCTTCGCGCACCGGGCCCAACTGAGCCCGGGTCATGGTCAAATAACGAACTCGTCCGATCAAGCCGGTCTCGATGCTCCGTTTCACGGCGCGAACGGCCTCGTTGAACAGGTAGACATGGCCCACCATCAGTATGCAGCCGTTTTTTTCGGCCAGGGCGCAGAGCTCCAGCGCATGGTCCAGACGGCTCGCCATCGGCTTTTCAAGAAAGACGTCTTTGCCCCGTTTCAGGGCCTCCTCAGCGAGGACAAAGTGGCTGGCGCAGGGCGTGGCTATCGCCACCGCCCGGACTCTTTCGTCTTTCAGCGTCGCAAGAGGATCGGTCGAGGTTTCAATCTCGGGGAATCGTTCCCGGACCGGATGGAGCCGCGCCGGATTCAGATCGGAGATGGAGACGATCGAGCTGTTCGGGTCGTCGCGGAAGCAGCGGACCAGATTTTGCCCCCAGCGACCGTGGCCTATGACGGATAATTTGATCGGATCCATGATCACGGGATGGGATTGTACAGCTTATTGTATAGTACCCGCCGGCCCATAAGAATCGTCCGACCGCGGCCGGCCCAGGAAACGAGAATTCTTCCGATCACCGAAGACGCGCATTCCGAATCGAGCGGATGGGCCTGTCCCGATCTGATCCAGACGTCGCCGTACCTGGCGATCGAGAAATCGCGCGGAGCGTGGTCGCTTTTTCTGCGAAGACTTGGCTTATCGCGGCGCCGTGAACGCGCTCGTAATCTCCTGAGCGGGCAAGTGGAATCCATCGATGCGAACATGCTGCGGTTGATCCGGTATTGCCGCAATCCGCGACCAAGCGCGGAGGTCCAAAGGCTTCATGCGCTGTCCGCAGACGCTATTCGGGACCTGCTGGAACGAGGAGTGCTGGTGGAAGCCTCCGGCGCATGGCGGGAGACCCGCGTCACAACCGTGGAAATAGAGATAAGCACCCACTGCAACTGGAGATGCCGCTATTGCCCTGTCAGCGTGTCTCCTAAACTTCCGGCATCCATGGAGATGGACTTGTTCCAGGAGATACTCGACAAGGCCGCGGGACATTCGAGCGTCGATACAGTCCAATTCGAAGCCTATAACGAGCCTGCTTTGGATGTGCGTTTCGAGGAGCGCGTGCGCTTGGTGTCTAAAACGCGGCTTATGCTGAAGCTCTACACGAACGGGAGCCTGCTCGATGAAGGAAAGATAGACCTACTTCAAAAAACGGGCGTTCTGAAGGCGGTGCGTTTCAACCTTCCGGCGGCCGACAAGGAGACTTTCCGGAAAATGACCGGGTCGACGTCTTTCGATAAAACTTTACGTCATATCGATTACGCCATAGCGCGCGGGCTCCCGGTCGAATTATCCATACAAGGCGGCGACGAGGAAGTGGCGCGCAACCGCTCCGGCCTCATAAAACGATATGGCGCGATCGCCGAGAAGGAATATGCGGCCATGCGTGGCCGGAGCGTGACCACGGATCGCTGCGCCGAGGTGGCGCGTGAGCCGTACCGGAAGGATGTCCGCATTCGGGGCCGTTTGGCGGGATGCCGCTTGCCGTTGCGCGTTGTCGTCATCGGCATTCATGGCGCTATCTATCTCTGCTGCGAGGACTACCATCAACGGACCGCCTTCGGGAATATCCGCGATGGAAGCTTGGAAGACCTGCTTTCCGGCCCGGAGGCCGTGCGTCTTCGTCGCCGCGTATTCGGATTGGATTGGGCGGCCGATGATTTTATCTGCAGAAGCTGTATCTTGATGCGGGATGCCGTTCAGCGTCAATCCACCGTGCACACTGATGCGGATTAAAGCGACGATCTCTCTTGCGGCGGTGGCGCGCATATGCGACCAGGGCGCGGCCGGCCCCTGCCGCGCGCGCAACTCCGCGCTCAGGGCGGCCTCCGCGCCCTGGGTTTTTTTGCTCGATGAGGACGCTTATCCGGCCGCGGGCTGTCTCGATCGCCTTTTGGAGGTCGCGGCCGCCGATCCGGCGGCGGCGATCATCTCGCCGCGCGTGTTGCGGGCTTCGGATCCGCGACGGATCCATTATGACGGCGGCCACGCCCATTTCCTGGCCGAACTGTGTTTGGACAACGCCCACCGGCTCGTCGAAGGGGCTTCGCCGCCTTCCTCCCGTCCGACGGCCGTCGCCACGACCGCGCTGCTGATCCATCGCGAGCGGGCTTTGGATGCCGGACTTTTCGACGAGGATCTCGTGTTTTTCCGGGAGGACTTGGACTTCAGCCTGCGGCTGAGGGCGGCCGGCTGGGGCATTCGGCACTGCTCCGCCGCGATCGTTCATCATGGCCGTTCAGACGGCGTGCGGGGCGTTCTTCATCGGCGCCGGACTTTTTATCAGACGCGCAACCGGTGGCGGATCATCCTGAAAATTTTCGAAGCGCGGACGATCCTGCTCAGCCTGCCGTGGCAGGCCGGCTACGAACTGCTGAACCTTGCTTTGGCGCTGCGTTGCGGGACGATCGGCCAATACGGATCGGCCTTCATCGATCTGTTTCGCCGTCTTCCGGAAATACTCGCAAGCCGCAGAAAATTCCAGGCGCATCGGCGCCTCCCGGACCGGCTTCTTTTGGGGGCGCCGGCCCTGTCTTGGACTCCTGAAGTGAGTTCGGCGCCGCTGGCCGACCCGCTGAGGTTCTTCCTCGATGCGGCCTGCCGGGCCGGGTGGCATCGGATCGCCGACAAGTAAAACAATGTACGCATACGACGAATTAAGAAAGATTCATTTGGAGCTGACGGACAAGTGCAATGCCGCGTGTCCGCAGTGTTCGCGGAGCGATTTCGGGGGCGTCGTGAACCCTGCCTTGCCGTTGGTGGAGCTTTCGCTGGCGGACGTTCGGAAGATCCTGCCGGAGGACCTGCTCCGACGGATCGACCATATCGTCGTCTGCGGCAATCACGGCGACGCCATCATGGCCCAGGAAACTTTGGAGATCTTCCGGTATCTGCGGCAAGCCAACGACAAGACGCTGCTCGGCCTGCACACCAACGGCAGCGCCAGGTCCGCCGGTTGGTGGGCGGACTTGGGGAAGGTTCTCGGCCGCGGCGGCTATGTTCGTTTCGGCATCGACGGACTCGAGGACACGAATTATCTCTATCGGCGCCGCACGAGTTGGAGCCTGATCATGCGCAACGCGCGGGCATTCATCGAGGCGGGGGGCCGCGCCGAATGGGCCTATCTCGTCTTCAAGCATAACGAACACCAGGTCGCGCAGGCCGGGCGTTTGGCCGCGGAGATGGGTTTTTACTCGTTCACTCCCAAGAAAACCGGGAGATTTTTCGACGGGAACTTGCGGCCCATCACTCGAAGTCCGGTCAAGGACTCGAAGGGCGAAGTCGAGTATCATATCGAGAGCCCTTTGAGTTCGGAGTGGATCAACGAGGCTTGGCTCGAGGCGGAATCGATCGACCGGAAGCACGGCGGCATGCCCAACTACCTCGACATGACGGAGATCTCATGCAAGGCGGCGGCCGCGGGTTCGATCTATGTCTCCGCGGAAGGACACGTGCTTCCCTGCTGCTGGCTGGGATCCGACCTTTATCGAGAAAAGTTCAAACAGAGCCGCTTAGGGGTGCTGATCGGGGAGGCCGGCGGCATGGACGCGATCAACGCCAAGCTCCATTCCATCCAGGAGATCGTCGAGGGGCCCCTGTTCCAGAGGCGCGTGCCGGAGAGTTGGGGGAAGAAGTCCGCGGCCGAGGGCCGGATCCCGACCTGCGCCAGGGTCTGCGGGAAGGAATTCAGTCAGTACGAGCATCAGTTCGGGCGTCAGCACTCGTTCGGCGGGGGGATGCGCGCGCTCAAGGCCATGGCGGGTTTCTGCCGCCGCAACAGGCTGCTCGCGGAGACGACCATCAACGCCGTAGACCGGGGCGTGTCCCGGCTGCTGCGGGTCGGGGCGAAATATTTTTAGTACACTCGCCGAGTGAGCGCCGCCATCAAAGCTCTCGTCGTCGACGACGAGGAAGCGGACCTTCGCCTGCACGCCGAGCTCCTGCGCGCGGAAGGCTGCGAGGTGCAGACCGCCTCCGGCGGCGAGGCCGCTTGCCGGCTGATCGCGAAGGAAGTCTTCGACCTGATCGTCACCGACATCGTCATGCGGCCGGTCTCGGGATTCGAGGTCCTGCAGGCCGCCCGCCGCGCGGACCCGGACACCATCAGCATCGCGATGACCAGCTTCGGCTCCGTCGATTCGGCCGTCGACGCGCTCAATTTCGGCGCCTACAGCTACCTGCTCAAGCCGTGCGACGAGCAGGCTTTCCGGCATTGCGTGCTCAAGGGCCTGGAGAAGCAGCGGCTGGTCAAGGAGCTGCGTCAGCGCAATAAGGAACTGGAGACGATCAACCGCGAGCTCGACTCGCGCGTGCAGGCGGCGACCGAGGAGCTGCGGACCCTCAACCACCGCATGCTGACCGAGATGGCCAGCCTGCGCGAGGTCGACGAGCTCAAGACGGCGTTTCTCAACAACGTATCGCACGATCTTAAGAACCCGCTGACGACCATCAAGGGCTACCTCGCCTGCATCCTGGAGGGAGAGACCGGAGCGCTGAGCGCCGAGGTCAAGAATTTCCTTCTCATGGTCAGCAAGTCGGCGACGCACATGGAATACCTCGTCGCCCAGCTTCTCGAGGCCGCGAGGCTGACGTCGGGAACGCTTCGGCTCGACTGCTCCTCCTTTTCCGTCCCGGAGCTCGTTAAGGAGTGCGCGGACGCCGCGCGCGTTCAGGCCGACGGCGCCGGCGTCGCGCTGGACGTCCAGAGCGAGCCGACCCTCATGCTCACGGCCGACCGCGGGCGGGTGCTTCAGATCCTGGGCAACCTGCTCGGCAACGCCTGCAAGTTCACGCCGCGCGGCGGCCGGATTTCCCTGTCCGCGCGAAAGGCGGAGGAAGGCGTCTTGTTTCGCGTCGCCGACACGGGACCCGGCATCGCGGCCGAGCATCTGCCGCGGATTTTCGACCGCTTCTACCAGGTCGACACGTCGCTCTCCAAGGCGACGAAGGGCCTCGGCCTCGGCCTGCGCATCGCCAAGGATCTCGTCGAGCTTCACGGCGGAAAAATCCGCGCGGACAGCGTGCCCGGACAGGGGAGCTCGTTCTACGTTGAATTGCCGCTCGTCCCGCCCCCTCGGTAAGCCCTGAGTTTTTGGGCCTTGACGCCCCCAGGATTCGGGGCTAAAGTGAGGGTAAGATGGTCGAGAATCTCGAGCACCTCATACGCCGCGCGGCGCTGGATCCGCGCCTGCCGCGCACGGCCCTATATAAGGAGCTGCTGCGCTCCGAGACCTACCTGCTGACCGTCGACGCGCCGCTTGAAAGCGGCGAGGTCAAGCGCGTCGTGAAGCCTGACGCCTCGTTTCCGATTTGGGCCGACAAGGATCACGAGCTTGGAGGCGTTTGGGTGCCGGTGTTCCCCGCGCGCGACCGCGTGCGCGAGTTCGTCGAGGCTCGCGGCCTTGGGACGCCGGCCGGCAAGGAATTCCTGTGGATGGGGCACATGCCCGGCCAGGTGTTCGGCCTGCTGCGCGGCGTTCCCCGTTTCGCGGGCGTCAGGCTCTTCCTCGACCCCGAGCTCTCCGTGTCGCTTTCTTGGGGCGAAGTGCGGGCCCTCTCCGAGGGGAAGGTTCTCGACGCCGGCCCGAAACGCTACGAACTGCCTTTGGAGCGCCTCGTGATCCCGGCCGGTGCGCGCCTTTCCTTCGGGAAGATGCGGCCGTGGGAGGGGGAGGAAAAGCCCGTGCTGATGCTGATGCCCGGCGCGGGGCGCTTCGCGCCCGAGGACCTGCGCCGGCTGGTGCGCCTGCCCCTCGGCAAGAAGCACGCGTGGATGCCGGTCCGCCATTTTCTCCAGATGCTGCGCCGCCTGCGGACGTCCGGCGGCGCGGGCGGCCGCTACCTCGAGGATATGTTCGCGTCCTTGCTCGCCTTCGAGATGTACGGCGAGGCGGAGGCGCTGTGCGAGTGGCTTGAGCGCCGCGGCCACGAGGCGTACGCCTGGGTCGGGCTGTCGGCGATCTATGGACGCTGCGGGCGCATGGACGAGTGCGCGGAGCTGTGCGTGCGGGGCTTGGCGAAGTACCCGGAGGAGCGCTCATTCCACGTCAACGGGGTCCGCGCCTTGACGGCCGTCGGGCGGCTTGAGGAGGCCTCCCGGTACGCGGCGGCGGCCGTTCGGCGCTTCCCCGGCGACGCGGTGCTGGCGGGCCTGCGCGCCAAGCTCGTCCCCGCCGCGGCCGCTTAGTATTAGTAAGGGAAGAGCGCGTCCAGCGGCTTCTCCTCCACTTCTCCGAGAGTTTTGAGCCCGTCGAGGCCGACGCGGTCGCGATGGCCGAGAATCCAGACGGTCAGCGGCGCGGCCGTGAAGCGTCGAGCGAAGGACTCAAGCTCGGGCAGGGAGTATTTCAGCGAGCGTTCGAAACGCCTCGGCCCCGGGTCGCCCCCCTCGATGCCCTGGTCCTCCCAGTCGATCACCGCCGTGGGAATCGAGCGGAAGGGCACCGGGCTCGTGCGGTAGGATTCCTCGATCGACTTCGCCGTTTCGCGGAAGCGCTTCTCGGAGCTTGGAAAATCCTGAAAGAGGGACCTCATGAGCGTCGCTGCCTCGACGGTCTTGTCGGCCTGGCAGCCGAGGCGGCCCCAGAGCTGGGTGTCGTCGCCTTTATCGGCCGCTACGGTGTGCCCCCCGGAGGCGGAGTAGGCCAGGGCGCGGGACTCGCGCACTTCCTGGAATATCACCGAACTCATGTCGCCTCCCATGTACGCGGAATAGAACTGGTAGTCCACGACGCGCTCGGGGTCGAAGGTCTCGTCGGCGGCGAAGAGGCCGACCTGGGCCTGGACCATGTCGCGGTGGGTGAACAGCACGCGCGGCGCGGCCGGGCGCAGGAGCTTGAGCGGGACGCGGGGAGGAACCGGGCGAAGGCGGCGGCCGGTCTCGAGGAGCTTGCCGATCTCGCGGGGCGCGCGGTTGCCCACGTAGGCGATGCGCGCGGGATGGAGGGGAAAATCGCGGATGATTTCCTTGAGACGAGCTTCGCTCAGCGCCTTCAGCTCGGCGTTGGTCAGGCGTTTGAGCACGCCGCTCTCGCGGCCGCGGGAGGCGATCTGCCCGAGGGCGTAGTGAACCGCGCCGGGGTTCTTTTTTTCGTCCTCGCGGGCGCCGAGCTCGACTTCGATCATCTTTCGCAGCGTGCCCGGTTCGATGTTGGGCCAATCGAAGCGCTGGGTCATCAGCTCCAGCGAAGGCCAGAGGTTCCGGTCGAGGCCGGAGAGATGTATCGATGAGCTCTGTTCTCCGCAGGAGTAGGACAGCGTGGTCCCCAAAGCGAACAGTTTTTTCTTGAATTCATCGGCCGACCAGGGACCGGCGCCGGCCAGGTCCAGAAGGTTGGTCGCGGCGCAAAGCTCGCGTTCCGTCCGCGAGCCGCGCTCGTAGCGGAATGAGAGGGCGAAAAGATCGTTGTAAGGATTTCGAGCCGAATAGAGGCGGCCGCCGGAGGTCGCCGTGATCTGGTAGTCGCGTCCGGCGACGAGCCAGCGGGGCTCGAGCGCCGGAGCCGGAATCGCGAGGATTTCCTTCATGAACGCCGACTCCCTGGACGGGTCGATGGCGACGTTCGTGAAGGCCGGTTTGACGATCTTCGGCACCTCGGGCTTGGCGTCGCGGCGGTAGACGGCGATCCGGTCGGGGCCGAGGTATTTGTTGGCCGCGCGCACGACGTCGGCTTTCGTGACGCCTCGGATGCGGTTGAGGCGGCCGATCGCGCGCTCCCACGGCTCGGCGGCGACGAAAGAGCCGGCCATGAGGCCGACCCGCGCGTCGTTGGACTCGAGCCGGGCTTTCTCATCCAGCTCGAAACTGGTGATGACGGAGGCGACGTCGTCGTCGCTGAAGTCCCCGGCCTTGAGGGCGTCGATCGTCTCCAGCAGAAGGGCTTCGGCTTCCTCCGGCGTCTGGCCTTTCTTGGGCACGGCCCAAACGTACCATGAGCCGGCGTCGTTGCGCAGGGATCGGTATGAGCCGGAAGCCCTCACCTTCTGCGCCTGGTTCAGGCGCAGGTTCAGGAGGCCGGCCGCCGCGTTGTCGACGATCATGTCCATGACGTCGAGAACGTCTGCGTCGGGGTGCGAGTGCGGCGCGGTCAGCCAAGCGAGCATGACCTTCTGCTCGGCCTCGTACCTGACCTCGTACTTCTCCGCGCCTTTGGGCTTGGGCAGCCCCCATTTGGGCAATTCGGGCAACGGACGGGGCGTCCATGTCCCGAAATGCCTCTGGATGAGTTCGAGCGTCTTCGCGCGGTCGAAATCGCCGGAGAGCGCGATCGCCATGTTGTTGGGGGCGTACCAGCGGTTGTAGAACGCGTGCATTTTCGCGAGCGACGGGTTTTTCAGGTGCTCGATGCTGCCCAGCGTCGGCTGCTGGCCGTAGGGGTGATTCTTGAAGAGGCGGTTTTCCATCTCGTCATCGAGAATCCTCTCGGCGTTGTCCATCGCGCGGTTCTTTTCCTCGTAGACGGTCTCGAGCTCGGTCTGGAACAGCCGGAACACCGGATTCTTGAATCGTTCGGCCTCGACCTTGGCCCAGGCTTCGAGCCGGTTGGCGGGAATGCTCACGACATACACCGTCTGCTCGTCGGAGGTGTACGCGTTGAGGCCCTCGGCTCCGATGCTCCGATAGAAGCGGTCGAATTCGTTGGGCACCGCGAACGCGGAGGCGCGCCCGTTCGCCGCGTCGATCTCCTTGTAGATGCGCGCCCGTTCGCCCTCGTCCTTGGTCTGGAACAGCTCTTCGTACAGCGCGCGGATGCGCTCCAGCTGCGGACGCTCCTTTTCGTAATCGAGCGTTCCCAGGCGCGAGGTTCCCTTGAAGAGCATGTGCTCGAGATAGTGGGCCATGCCGGTGCTGTCGGCGGGATCGTTCTTGGAGCCGGCGCGCACGGCGATGTGGGCCGAGATCCGAGGCTCGCCTTTGTTGGGACTCAAGTACACCGTGAGCCCGTTGGGGAGGCGGTGGATGGTGACCCCCAGCGCGTCGTCCGGGAGCGGCGTTTCCAGCGCCGTCGGCACGGAGGGCGCCAGGGAGGCGCGCCTCGGCTTGGCCGCGGCCGGAACGGCGAGGGAGACGGCGAGGATCAGCAGGGCGGTCTTTTTCATGGCTTCTCCGGGGGGAGCGGCGGCTTGGCTGCGGGAGCGGGCGTCTCGGGCGGGAGTTTGACGACCGGCCCGGCCGAGGCGGCCGACCACGAGTAATTGTTCTGCGCGTTCCACAGGATCCAGCCCCGGACCCCCAGCTCCTCGGCGGCGAGAATCTGGGCGCGCACGTGGGCGGGCGTGTAGCGCACGCCCATCGAAAAGTCCTGCAGATACGGCCTCAGGGAACTCGACCGCGGACCGAGGCGGCCGAGGGCGTCGGCGACGCCGCGGCGGATCGTCTCGTACGGCGCGCGGTTCGGATATTTGAGGCCGTACTCGCCGCGGGCGTAGTGCGACGGGTACATCATCGGCGAGACGTAGTCGACGAGGTCCGCCATCTGATCCAGGGTCTGGCCGATGCCCATGCCGCTGTCGACGCTCGTGGTCATGCCGAAGGTGTCAATCGAGAGCTTGACGCCGAGGGGCCCAAGCCGCGCCGCGGCGAGCTTGAGCAGCTCGCGCAGGGCCGCGGACGCCGTCGCGGAGGAATGGTCCACGCGGGAGTAGCGGCATTGGCGGGTCTTGCCGTCGGAGGGGAAGCGGATGTAGTCGAACTGGATCTCGTCGAAGCCCGCGATCGCGGCGCGCGAGGCGATGTCGAGCGCGTAATCCCAGACCTCCTTTTTGTAGGGGTCCACCCAGGCCGTGCCCTTGTCGTTTGTCCAGATGCGCCCATCGGGGAAATGCACGGCGAGGTCGGGCCGCGCGCGGGCGAGGCGGTCGTCCTTGAAGATCGCGACGCGCGCGATCGCGTATATCCCCGCTTCCTTGAAGTCTTTGACCGCGCCGGGAAGGTCGGGGATCGCGTTCGTGAACGCCCCGCTTTTCACGGCGAGCGGCACGTCGCGCACGAACACGTAGCCGTCGTAGTCCTTGAGCGCGACGACCACGGCGTTGAAGCCCGCTCCCTTCATGTCGGCGATGAAGCGGCGGCGGGCTTTGGTCGAGCCGGCGGCCCAGCCGGTGAAGTGCACGCCTTTGAAGGACGCGACCGAGACGTAAGGCGAGGTGGAGGCGGCGGTCGGGGCGGGGGCCTGGGCGAAGGAGAATGATGGGGCGCAAAGCGCGGGAAAAAGAACCCAGGTCGTCAGCACGGGGAAGAAAGTACCAAATCCGGCGCACTAGGGATCGCCGCTCATTCTTGACTAAAATAGTCATGTATATTATACTGAGGCGTGGCTAACCAGGACCTGAAGGACCTCGCCGACCGCGAGTATAAATACGGTTTTCAGTCGGATATCGAGTCCGACCAGGTCCCCCGCGGGCTCAGCGAGGACATCGTCCGGCTGATCTCCCGGAAAAAAGGCGAGCCCGCCTTCATGCTCGCGTGGCGTCTGAAGGCCTATAAGCATTGGCTGGGCATGGTCGAGCCGACCTGGGCCCATGTCCGCTATCCCAAGATCGACTACCAGAACGTCATCTATTACTCGGCGCCCAAGCCCAAGAAGAAGCTGAACTCGCTGGAGGAGGTGGACCCCGAGATCCGGGCGACCTTCGACAAGCTCGGCATTCCGCTCGATGAGCAGAAGATGCTCTCCAACGTGGCCGTCGACGCGGTGTTCGACAGCGTCTCGGTGGCGACCACGTTCAGGAAAACGCTCGCCGAGGCGGGCGTCATCTTTTGCTCGTTCAGCGAGGCGGTCAAGGATCATCCCGAGCTCATCGAGAAGTACCTCGGCAGCGTCGTGCCGTACACCGACAACTTCTTCGCGACGCTGAACTCCGCCGTTTTCTCGGATGGCTCCTTTTGCTACATACCCCAAGGTGTCAAGTGCCCGATGGAGCTTTCCACGTACTTCCGCATCAACGCCAAGGACACGGGGCAATTCGAAAGGACTTTGATCGTGGCCGAGGAGGGCGCGAGCGTCTCGTACCTCGAGGGCTGCACCGCGCCCATGCGCGACGAGAACCAGCTGCACGCGGCCGTCGTCGAGCTCGTGGCGCACGATGACGCGTCGATCAAGTACTCGACGATCCAGAACTGGTATCCCGGCGACAAGAACGGCAAGGGCGGCATCTACAACTTCGTGACCAAGCGCGGCAAATGCGCGGGCAAGCGCTCGAAGATTTCCTGGACGCAGGTCGAAACCGGCTCCGCGATCACGTGGAAGTACCCGTCATGCATTTTGCTCGGCGACGATTCGGTGGGAGAGTTTTATTCCGTGGCCTTGGCCAATCATCATCAGCAGGCCGACACCGGGACCAAGATGATCCACATCGGCAGGAACACCAAGTCGACGATCATTTCGAAGGGCATATCGGCGGGTCACGGCCAAAACGCCTATCGCGGGCAGGTGAAGATCGCCAAGTCCGCCGCCGGGGCCCGCAACTACTCCCAGTGCGACAGCCTCCTTCTCGGAGACCGGTGCGGCGCGCACACCTTCCCCTCCATCGAGGTCGGCAACACGAGCGCGACCCTCGAGCACGAGGCCTCGACCTCGAAGATCGGCGAGGATCAGCTGTTCTACCTGCGTCAGCGCGGCCTCTCGGTCGAGGACGCCGTCGGCATGATCGTCAACGGCTTCTGCAAGCAGGTCTTCAACGAACTCCCGCTGGAGTTCGCCGTCGAGGCGCACAAGCTCATGAATATTTCTCTGGAAGGGAGCGTCGGCTGACATGCTGAAAATCACGAATCTGCACGCGAAAGTCGGCGACAAGGCCATCCTCAAGGGCTTGAGCCTAGAGGTCAAGCCGGGCGAAGTCCATGCGATCATGGGGCCGAACGGCTCGGGCAAGAGCACCCTCTCCTACGTCCTCGCCGGCCGCCCCGGCTACGCCGTCACCGAGGGCAAGGCGGAATACGAGGGCAAAGATCTTCTGGGCATGGACCCGGAAATCCGCGCCCGCGAGGGGGTGTTTCTCGCCTTCCAGTACCCGGTCGAGATTCCCGGCGTGTCGAACAAATATTTCCTCAAGGCCGCCTACAACGCCCAGCGCAAGCACCGCGGCGAGCCCGAGATGGACGCGGGCGCGTTCCTTAAATTCATCAAGGAAAAGGCGAAGTCCGTGGAAATGGACCCCGCCTTCCTCAACCGCTCTGTCAACGAGGGCTTCTCCGGCGGCGAGAAGAAGCGCAACGAGATCCTGCAGCTGGCGGTGCTCGAGCCGAGGCTGGCGCTGCTCGACGAGACCGACTCGGGCCTCGACATCGACGCGCTCAAGGTCGTCGCCGCGGGCGTCAACCGCATGCGCGACGCCAAGCGCGCCTTCATCGTGGTCACGCACTATCAGCGCCTGCTCGACTACATCGTCCCCGACTACGTGCACGTCCTTTCCGGCGGCCGAATCATCAAGTCCGGCGGCAAGGAGCTGGCGCTCGAGCTCGAGAAGAAAGGCTACGGCTGGATCGAGGACTCCGCGGCCGCGCCGAGGGCGGCTCCTTGATCGCGCAAGCCCTCGCCGCCCAGAAGGAAAGCTGGCGGTTCACCCCCGCCGCGGCCCTCACGGGCCCGGATTTCAAGCCCGCGGGCGTGCCCGCGCGCTTCCTGCCCCTCGCCGGCCGCGTGCTGTGCCCCGTCGGCTTTCATCGCGCGGCCCTCGTCAACGGCCGCTGGGAGGCCAAGCACGCGGTGCTCAACTTGCCCGCGGGCGTGGCGGTCGAGCCGTTGTCCCGGGCCTCCGGCGTCGGCGAGCTGCTCGGCCGTCCGGCGCCCGCGGACCTGCCGCTGGCGCAGGCGGCCGGCGCCGCGCGCGACGGCTTCGTCGTCCGCGTCGCGCGCCACGCGCGCGCCGACCGCCCCATCCACCTCGTCCACATCTCCGAGGCCTCGCCCCTGGCGGAGTCCTCCTC
>JACQJQ010000075.1 GCA_016204945.1 Elusimicrobiota bacterium | reverse complement strand
GTCCGCGACCGACGGCATCATGCCGCAGACGATCGAGGCCATCGACCACGCCAAGGCGGCCGGGGTGCCGATCGTGGTCGCGGTCAACAAGATCGACCTGCCCGGCGCCAACCCGCAGAAGATCCGCCAAGACCTCGCCAACCACGGCCTTCAGCCCGAGGAGTGGGGCGGCAAGAACATCTTCGTCGACGTTTCCGCGAAAAAGCGGCTCAATCTGGACAAACTGCTGGAAAGCCTGGCCCTTCAGGCGGAGATCCTCGAGCTCAAGGCCAACCCGGATCGCCCCGCGTACGGCACGGTGCTCGAGGCCAAGATGGACCCCAAGCGCGGCGCCGTCTCGACCGTTCTCGTCCAGGCCGGCACCCTGCGCCTCGGCGACGCCTTCGTCGCGGGCCTGGCGCACGGCAAGATCAAGGCGCTCAACGACGAGACCGGCAAGCGCATCGACGTGGCCGGTCCCGCCACGCCGGTCGAGATCCTGGGCATCATGGGCACGCCCCAGGCCGGCGACGCCTTCACCGTCGTCGAGGACGAGCGGGCCGCGCGCGACATCGCCGAAAAGCGCCGCCTCATCCACCGCGAGCAGACGATGGCCCACCAGAAGCATATGACGCTCGTGGGCCTGCGCTCCGCGCTCAACACCGGCGCGTCCAAGGCCAAGGACCTCAACATCCTGCTCAAGGCCGACGTGCAGGGCTCGCTGCAGGCCCTGCGCGACTCCCTCGAGGGCCTGTCCACGACCGAGTGCCGCGTGCGCATCATCCACGGCGCCATCGGCAACGCCAACGAGTCCGATATCCTCCTTGCCTCGGCCTCCGACGCGGTCACGTTGCTCTTCAACGCCGAGGTCGAGCCGCGCGCCGCCGAGCTCGCCGAGCGCGAGGGCGTCGAGGTCCGCTCCTACAAGGTCATCTACGACCTTATCGAGGACGTCAAGGCGGCCCTGGAGGGCCTGCTGGCGCCCGAGATCGTCGACGTCGTCGTCGGCAAGGGCGAGGTCAAGGCCCTTTTCAAAGTCAAGACCGGCGTCATCGCCGGTTCGGCGATCCGCGACGGCAAGGTCTCGCGCGGCGGCCACATCCGCGTGATCCGCGGCGGCGTGTCCGTCCACGCCGGGAAGGTCGTCACCCTGCGGCACTTCAAGGACGACGTCAAGGAAGTGGAGAAGGGCAAGGAGTGCGGCATCGGCATCGAGGGCTTCAACGACGTGCAGGTCGGCGACCTCCTGGAGTTTTTCGTCAAGGAGTCGCGCACGCGGCGTCTTTCCCAGTCCCCGCGCTGAGCGGAGCAAGCCATGTACGAGCGCAACGACCGTCTGCGGGAGCTTTACAAGGAGCTCGTCTCCACTCACCTCAGCCAGGTCAAGGATCCCGGCCTCGTCGGCTTCATCACGGTCACGGACGTGGACCTCTCCCAGGACCGCAAGACGCTGAAGATCTTCTACTCGATCTTGGGCACCGACGCCGAGCGCTCGCGCGCCGCCGCCGCCCTGGAGCGCGCGGCCCCGTATCTGCGCGAGCTCATCAAGAAAAAGGTGGCGGTCAAGACCATCCCCAAGTTCCTCTTCGCCTACGACGAGACGCCCAAGAAGGCCTCTCGCATCGACGAGCTTCTCCATAAGCTCGAAAAGGAAAAGAGGCAGTGACCGCCTCGGGGCCCCCGGCCGCGGGGATGCTCCTCCTCGACAAGCCCGCCGGCTGGACCTCGCACGACTGCGTCGCCGTCCTGCGCAAGCGCTTCCCCCGCGACACCAAGGTCGGCCACACCGGAACTCTCGATCCGCTCGCCACGGGCCTGCTCGTCGTCCTCGTCGGCCCCTGCACCAAGCTCCAGGCGCGCCTGCAGGGCATGGACAAGACCTACTCCGGCGCGATCCGCCTGGGCGTCAAGACCGACACCGGCGACGTCACGGGCAAGATCACCGCGGAGCGCCCGGTGCCGGCGCTGGACCTCGCCCGGCTTTCCTCCGAGTTGGCGGCGCTCGTCGGCACCGTCGAGTCCGCCGCCCCCGCCTACTCCGCGGTCAAGCACCAGGGCCGCCCGCTCTATGAGTACGCGCGCAGGGGCCTCGAGGTTCCGGTCAAGGCGCGTTCGGCCGTCGTGCGCTCCTGGGAGGCGCTCTCTTGGGACGCGCCGGAGCTGACACACCGCCTGCGCTGCGCGAGCGGGACCTACGTGCGGACCTTGGCCGAGGTGCTCGGCGACCGCCTCGGCTGCGGGGGCACGGTGTCTTCCCTGCGGCGGGAGTCCGTGGGGCCCTTTCTCCTGGCCGACGCCCTGCCGCTCGACGTCGTCCGCGCCTTGGCGCCCGTTGAGCTGGCCCGGCGCCTGGCGGACTCCTTGCCGGCGCTCGAGGCCGCCTTCCGGGCCGGGCCGTGAGGACCGTCCGCGGCCGGGTCGTGCGCGGCGACGGGATGGGCCGCACGCTCGGCTTCCCGACGGCGAATTTAAAAGTTCCCCCCGTCTCCCGTCCTCCGCGCGGCGTCTGGAAGGTTCTCGTTGGCGGCACGACGCTCGGCGTGCGCGTCGGGGCCTGCAACGTGGGGATGCGCCCTACTTTCGGCGGCAGGCGCCTCGTCATCGAGGTGCATATCCCCGGTTTTCGCGGCAATCTCTACGGCCGGATCTTGAGCCTGCGCTTCGTCTCCAAGATCCGCTCGGAGCGGCGCTTCCCCTCCTTGAACGCGCTCAAGGCGCAGATCCGAAAAGACGTGGCGTCCTTGACCCGCAAATCCAAGCGCGCTACACTTGACGCATGAACCGATTCAACGACGACGGCAATGTCGTGGGGCGCGTCGCGGCCGTCGCGCTGCTGATCGCCGCGGGGTTCGGCCTTCGCCGTCTTGGAATCGGCGCGATGTGCCCGGTCATAAAGACGGATTCATGTTGTGCCGGGGGCCAGGGAAAACAGGCGGCGTCCACGGCCGCTCCCGCGCCCGTTCTCTCCGTTCCCGAAAAATAGTCGGGATCGTCGAGGGACAAGCGCTCGATTGATCGCTGTTTCCGGAAAGGGCGATTATCAACCTGGAATTTAATGCCGCGAGCTTTCGTCGGGGCGCACGGCGAAGGCGGCGTTGAGGCCGATGAGGAGAAAGGTCGCCAGGAGCAGGCAGACCGAGAGCGCGTTGATCTCGGGCGTCACGCCGAACTTCATCATCGAGTAGACCTTGATGGGCATGGTCACGATGCCGATGCCGGCGACGAAGAAGGACGTCACGAAGTCCTGGAAGCTCACGGTGAAGGACAGGAGGGCGCCGGAGAAGATCGCGGGCATGGCCAGCGGCAAGGTCACCTTGGCGAAGGCCTGCCACTCGGTGGCGCCCAGATCCATCGCGGCGTCCTCCAGCGAGGACTCCTGGAGCGAGATCAGGCGCGCGCGCACGGCCGCGACCGTGTAGGGCAGGCAGATCAGCGCGTGGGAGCAGGCCAGCGCCATGAAGTCGAGCTCGTAGCCCGCGCGCACCAGGAAGGTCAGGACGCCGACGCCCAAGGCTACCTCGGGCATCATCAGGGGCACGTTGAGCAGCGCGTCGTAGGCGCCGCGTCCGCGGAAGGGCTTGTGCTTGACCATGGCGTAGGAGGCGAGCATGCCCAGGACGGCCGCGATGGCGGCGGCGGTCGCGGCCAGCTCGAGCGAGGTCAGCATGGCGCTCATGAGCTCGGTGTTGTGGAACAGGGCCTTGTACCACTTGAGCGTGAAGCCGCGCCAAACCACGTTGCGCCGGGCGTCGTTGAAGGAAAAGACGAACATGACGACGAGCGGCAGGTAGAGGAACGAGAAGAGCCCGGCGCAATACAGGCCCATTCCCCGGCGCTTGGCGCTCACGCCTTCTCCCAGCGCTGGTAAAGCCACAGGCCGCCGACGAGGCCGGCGAGGAGGATCGAGGTCAAGGCGGAGCCGAAGGGCCAGTCCTGGGCCATCATGAACTGATTGGAGATCAGGTTGCCGAGCAGGTAATAGCGCGGGCCGCCCAGGATCTCGACGGTCAAAAAGTCCCCGAGGCACGGGATGAAGGTCAGCACGCAGCCGGCGACCACCCCCGGAAGGGAAAGCGGCAAAGTGACCTTGAAGAACGCCGTCCAGCGCCCGGCGCCGAGGTCGTAGGCCGCCTCGATGACCGAGCGCGGCACCTTTTCCAGCGACGCGTACAGGGGCAGGACGGTGAAGGGCAGATAGAAGTAGACGAGGCCCAGCAGGATGGCGAAAGGCGTGTACAGAAACCCGATCGGCGCGGACAGGAAGCCGGCGCGGATCAGGGCCGTGTTGAGGAGGCCCTCCTTGCCCAGGACGATCATCCAGGAGTAGTAGGCGACCAGGCACGAGCTCCAGAAGGGGACCATGAGGCCGACGAGCAGGGCGTTGCGCCAACGGCCGGCGCGGAAAGTGAGGTAATAGGCGAGGGGATAGCCGAGCACGAGGCACAGGGCGGTCGTTCCGCCGGCGAAGGCCAAGGTCCGCGCGAAGACCGGCAGGTACTTGGTGTCGAAGGCGCGGCGGTAGTTCTGGAAGCCGAATTCCCAGACGATCGCTCCGTACGGGCCGGTTTTGGCGAAGGAGAGGAGCACGAGCCCGCCGGCCGGTATGATGAGGAAGAAGATCAGCCACAGCGAGGCCGGGGCCAGCAGGAGGTGGCTGGCGGCGGGCTTGCGGCCGCCCAGCAGCCAGGAGAGAGCGCGATCCATCAGGCCACCTTCACGTCCGCCCAGGTCTGGCTCCAGAGCTCGGATTGCTCGCTGTCCAGCACGTGGTGGAGCTGAAGCCGCTTCGCGACGCCGGGGGTCGGATAGACGCGCGGGTCGCGGCGCAGGGACTGGTCCACCAGGGGATCGGCGGCCAGGTTCGGCGTGGCATAGCGCATGGAGTTGGCGATGCCGGCGGCGACGTCGGGTTCGAGCAGATAGTCGATGAGGCGCAAGGTGTCCGCGCGGTGGCGCGCGCCGCGCAGGATCGCCATGCAGTCCACCCACATGTAGGTCCCTTCCTTGGGGAGCACATAATCGAGGTCGGGGTTCTCGCGCGCGGTCTGGAACAGGTCTCCGGACCAGGTCATGGCCAGGTCGATCTCGCCGGCGACGAGGCTGTTAAGGTAGGAGGAGCTCGAGTACTGCTTGACGAGCGGCTTCTGCCTCACGAGGAGCTCTCGAATCCTGCGGAAGTCCTCGGGGTCGCGCGTCGTCTGGGGGATGCCCAGCAGCTGCATCGCGACCGAGATGCAGTCGCGCACGTTGTCGAGCATGGAGACGCGGTCCTTGTATTTCTCGTCCCACAGGTCCCACCACGAGGTCGGCGCCTTCTTGAGCTTCTTCTTGTTGTAGGCGATGCCGGTCGTGCCCCACAGGTAGGGCACGGTGGTTTCCTCGGGGTCGTAAATCGGGCGGCGAAAGCGCGGGGCCAGGTTGCCGAGGTTCTTGAGCGTGCCGGCGGGCACGGGGTCGATGAGGTTGAGCGACTTGAAGCGCGGGATCAGGTAGTCGCCGACGACGATCAGGTCGTAGCCGCGCGCGCCGGCGCGCAGCTTCGTGAACATCTCGTCCTCGTCGGCGAAGAGGTCGTAGCGCACGGCGATGCCGGTGCGCCGTGTGAACTCGGGCAAGGTGTCCTTGCCGATGTAGTTCGACCAATTGAAGAAGTTGACGACGCGCTGATCGCCGGCGCGGCGGCAGGCGGCCAGCAGCGCGGGCATCAGCGGAGCCAGGATCGCGGCCTTTAGAAAGCCGCGGCGCGAGATCGGCTCAGGCATCGTCTCGTTCGAGGATGTAGACGTCCTCGGGCTGCACGGCCGCGATGACGGGCACGTCCATGTCGTCGTGGACCGCGTAGCGGTCGCCGCCGGCCCAGGCGATGGCCAGGCGCTCGGGGGCCTTCTTGAACATCTGCAGGTAGATCTGGCAGGCGTCGCCGAGGAAGACCGTGTCCTTGAGGATCGCGTCGAAGCGGATCAGGCCGAAGGGGAGCTCGTCCTTGTAGAACACCTTCACGCGCTCGGGCCGGATCGCGATCTTGACGCGCGCGCCGGCCTCGGGCAGGGTCTCGTAGGGATCGAGAGGCACGTCGAGCTCGTACTCGTCCTCGAGCATGAGATGCGCGCGCCCGGCCGCGCCGGGGAGGACCTTGGCCGAGAAGATATTGGCGCCGCCGATGAAGTCGGCGACGAAGGAGGTCTTGGGCATCTCGTAGATTTCCCCGGGAGTGCCGACCTGTTCGATGCGGCCCGCGTTGAAGACGGCGATGCGGTCGGACATCGTCATCGCCTCCTCCTGGTCGTGGGTCACGTAGATGAAGGCCAAGCCCAGGCGCCGCTGCAGGTTCTTGAGCTCGAGCTGCATCTCCTTGCGGAGCTTGAGGTCGAGCGCGCCGAGAGGCTCATCGAGGAGGAGCACGGCGGGGCGCCCCGCGATCGCGCGGGCGAGCGCCACGCGCTGCATCTGGCCGCCGGAGAGAGACTGAATGCGGCGCGCCTCGAAGCCGGACAGCTTGACCATGGACAGCGCCTCGGGCACGCGTCTGCGGATCTCGTCCTCCGGCACCTTATCCATGCGCATGCCGAAGGCGATGTTGTCGGCCACGCTCAGGTGCGGAAACAGCGCGTAATGCTGGAAGACGGTGTGCACGTCGCGCTCGTAGGCGGGCGTGTCGGTGACGTCGACGCCGCTGAGGCGCACGCGGCCGCCGTCGGGCGCCTCGAAGCCCGCGATGATGCGCAAGGTCGTCGTCTTGCCGCAGCCCGAGGGGCCGAGCAAGGTCATGAACTCCCCCTTCCGGACGGTCAGGGAGACGTCGCGCAGGACCGGGGTGGTCCCGAAGGCCTTGTTGAGCGGGCCAACTTCGAGAAGGGCGTCGTCGGACACGGTCGACATTATACTACGCGGGAAAGGCCGCGACGGCCTTCTTGACGAGGAGGAACGCCGCCTTGGCCTGGGCTCGCGTCAAGGTGAGCGGGGGCGCCAGGCGGATCGTGTTCTCGTGCGTGTCCTTGGCCAGGAGCCCCAGCGCGAGCAGCCTCTCGACCAGCGGCCGCACCCGCGTCTTGAACTCGAGGGCGAGCATCAAGCCTCTGCCCCGGACCTCCTTGAGGAGAGGATGCTCGAGCGTATCGAACAGTCCCTTCAAATAGGCGCCGGTCTGGGCGGCTTTTTGGGGCAGGCGCTCATCGACGATCACCTTCAACGCGGCCATGCCGATCGCGCAGGCCATGGGGCTGCCGCCGAAGGTCGAGCCGTGCGTTCCCGGCGTGAAGAGGCCCAGAATCTCGTCGTCGGCGCACACGGCCGAGATCGGGTACAGCCCCCCCGAAAGCGCCTTGCCCAGGATGTAGAGGTCGGGAATCACGGATTCGTGCTCGCAGGCGAACATCTTCCCGGTGCGCCCCAGGCCCGTCTGAATTTCGTCGGCGCACATGAGCACGCGGTTCTCCGAGCAGATCGCGCGCGCGGCGGCGAGCCAGCCCTCGGGCGGGATGATGACCCCGGCTTCGCCCTGGATGGGCTCGAAAAGGAAACCGACCGTCTCCGGCCGGATCGCGCGCTCGAGCGCGGAGGCGTCGCCGTAGGGGATCGCGCGGAAGCCCGGCGTCGCGGGGCCGAAGTTCTCGGTCGAGAGGCGATCGCTGGAGAATCCGACGATCGTCGTGGTGCGGCCGTGGAAGTTTCCGGCGCAGACGATGATCTCGGCCTTGTTCTCGGGCACGCCCTTGCGGCGGTAGCCCCACAGGCGCATGGCCTTGATCGCGGTCTCGACGGCTTCCGCGCCCGAGTTCATCGGCAGCGCGCGCTCCTTGCCGCTGATCCGGCAAAGAAGCTCCAGGAAGGGGCCGAGCAGCTCGTGGTGGAAGGCGCGGGAGGTCAGGGCGACCTTCCCCAATTGCTTCTTGGCCGCGGCGACGATTTTGGGGTGATTGTGCCCCTGGTTGATGGCCGAATAGGCGGACAGGAAATCGAAGTACTTCCTGCCCTGCGCGTCCCAGACGAAGGGCCCCTTGGCCCGCGCGATGACGACGGGCAGGGGGTGGTAGTTGTGCGCGCCGTATTTTTCGACGAGGGCGATCAGGCGGGCCGCTGCGGCGTTCACGCGAGAAGGGGCCGTCCGGAGGCCAGGCGCAGGCCGAAGGCGAGCAGGAATGCGCCCGGAATCCATGCGGGGCCGAGGCTTGAGGCGACGACGAGCAGGCCCAGGCCGATCGTGAAGTCGAGCATCGGGCCGCCGTGAAAGACATGCCTTTTTGCCGCTGAGAGCAGGATGTAGCCGTAGCCGAGCGCGACAAGAGCGACGAACTGGCCGAAATACAGGCGGCTCCAGGTCGCAGCGGAGAAGACGAGCGGCTTCGGTCCGTACGCCGAAAGCCACGCGAGCGCGAGCGGGGAGAGCGAGAGCATGCCGAAGGCCGCGCACAGGAGGCCGAGGCGGAAGCGCTGCCGCGGCGGACTAGACATCCTTGAGGGCCCGTTCGAGAGCGGCCGCGGTCCGGTCCGCGTCCGCGGCGGTCCAGCACAGCGGCGGCTGGATGCGCAAAGTGTTGCCCTCGAGGCCGCCCTTGCCCACGAGAACGCCCTGATCCTTCATGGACTCCACGACCCGCAGCGTGAGCTCGGGCGCGAACTCCTTGGACTTCCCGTCCTTGACGAGCTCCACGCCGACCATGAGCCCCATGCCGCGCACGTCGCCCACGCGCTCGTCCTTGAGCTGGAGCTTGCGCAGGCCGGCGATGAGGCGGGCGCCGACCTTGGCGGCGTTCGCCGCCAGATTCTCGCTCTCGACGACGTCCATCACCGCACCCGCCGCGGCCATCGCCATGGGGCCGCCGCCGAAGGTGTTGTAGTGGAGCAGGCCCTTCATCGCCTCGGCGATCCGGCGGGTCGTGATGATCGCGCCGATCGGATAGCCGTTGCCGAGTCCCTTGGCCATGACGAGGATATCGGGCATGGCGCCCCAATGCTTGATGCCGAAATAGTGCTCGCCGGTGCGTCCGACGCCGGCTTGGACCTCGTCGCAGATGAACAGGCCGCCGTGCTTGCGGACCATCTCCGCGGCCTGCGTGAAGTACGATCGGCCCGGCGTGATCAGCCCGCCCACGCCCATGATCGTCTCGGCGTAGAAGCCGGCGATCTTCCCCTGCGTGGAGCTCTTGAGCGTCATCTCCAGGCCGCGCAGGGCGGCCGCGGTGCTCTGTTCGGGCGTACCCTCGAAACGATAGGCATAGTCGGTGGGCGTGAAGGAGACGCCGGCGGGGTAGGGCTGCTGGTTGCGCCAGTTATGCTGGCCGGTCAGCGCCGTCGTCAGCAGGGTCCGGCCATGGTAGGAGCGCTGCACCGCGATGAACTCGTGGCGGCCGGTGTAGGCCTTGGCCACGAAGGCGGCCATCTCATTGGCCTCGGACCCGGAGTTCGTGAAGAAGCAGACCTCCATGTCGGGGTTGACGGTCTTCGCCTTCTCGGCGAGGCGCGCGGCGAAGGCGCCGACGGAGGGATGAAGGTAGAGGGGCGGATTATGCTGGAGCCGGTCGATCTGTTCCTTCAGCTGGGAAACGAAGAGCGGATGCGAGTGTCCGATCGAGACCGTGGCGACGCCCGCGAAGCCATCGAGATACTCCTTGCCGTTCTCGTCGTAGAGGAACTGCATCTTGCCCGAGACGATCTGGACGGGCTTGGCGAACATGGGCCCAGGCAGGGGCATCAGGTGGGCGGCGCGCAGGGCGGCCGTCTCGGAGGCCGACGGAGCCTTCGGAGATTTGGGCGCGGCGGCGATTTTAGGACTCATGGGCGTTCCTCCAAAGTTTAGCGTCGAGGGAGAGGGCGAGGCAGAGCCCGGCTCCCGACAACAGCCCGTCCATCAGGTTGACGGGAGACGGAAGAAAGGAGACGGGGTTCCAACGGACCGCCGCGTAGGAGGGCGCGGCGCGCAGCAGCATGACGAGACTGCCGTAGCCGGCCAGGGAGCCCAGCACCGCCGCGAACGCGCCGCGAACGCGGGTAGTCCCGGAGCTGAGGGCGCCGAGCGCGGCGATCGTGCCCCAGACGGCCGCGGTGTAGACGAGGACGACCGCGAGCTGCCATTGCGGCGTGCCGCCCAGGCCGCGGGGCATGCCCCAGCCGGAGCGGCGAGTCAGCGCGGCCATGGTCAGCGCGATGCCGAGCAGGGGGCCGAAAAACCCCGCGAGAGCCGTCGCGGCGCGCCGTCCGGCCGCGGCGCCGATGGCGGCGTAGAACACGGCGGTGTAGAGCGCGATCAGGAAGAACTGCGGGCCGTAGGGCCCGCGCAGGAAATCCTCGGCCCCCGCGCGGTCGGCGCACACGCTCAAGACGTGGGCCAGGGCCGAGCCGAAGAAGCCAGCGGCGCCTCCACCCACGATCGCGGCGAACGGGCTCACCTTAGTACAGGTTCGAGGCGCGGCGCTGGCCGGTGTAGTCCAGGAACACGGTCTTCTGCTCGGTGAAGAAGTGCATGCCTTCCTTCGCCATCTCGCGCTCGCCGACGCCGGAGCCCTTCACGCCGCCGAAGGGGACCTGGGCCTCTCCGCCGATGGTCGGGCTGTTCAGGTGCACCATGCCGGCCTCGACCTCCTCGGTGAAGCGCATCGCCAGCGTGAGATCCCGCGAGTAGAACGCGCACGTCAAGCCGAATGGGCAGTCGTTGGCGAGCTCCACCGCTTTATCGAAGTCGGCGGTGCGCGCGACGGCCAACACCGGGCCGAAGACCTCCTCCTGCCACAGGCGCGACTTAGGCTGGACCGCGTCGAAGATCGTCGGTTCCACGAACCAGCCGTGAGCGCAATCGCCGGATGTCAGGCGCTTGCCGCCGCATAGAAGCTTGGCGCCCTCCTTCTTGCCGATCTCTATGTAGTCCAAATCCGTCTTGAGCTGGCTTTCATCGACGGCCGGGCCCATCGTGACCGTCTTGTCCAGGCCGTCGCCGACCTTGATCTTGGCGGTCTCGGCGAGGAGCATCTTGAGAAACTTGTCGGCGATCGCGTCATGGAGGATGAGCCGCGAGGTGGCCGTGCAGCGCTGGCCCGTCGAACCGAAGGCGCCCTTCATCACCCCGCCGAGCGCCAATTCCAGATCGGCGTCCTCCCAGATCACGGCCGGATTCTTGCCGCCCATCTCGCAGGTGACCTTGATGCCGCGCGCTCCGCCGATGGTATGGACGCGCTTGCCGATCTCGTTGGAGCCCGTAAAAGAGACCGCCTTGATGCGCGGCTCTTCGACGAGAATGTCTCCCATCGCGGAGCCCGCGCCGAGCACGAGATTGAGCACGCCCGCGGGGAGACCGGCTTGCTCGAAGATCTTGACGAGCTCGACGGCCATGGCCGGGACGAGCGAGGCGGGCTTGAAGATCACGCAGTTTCCCGAAACGAGCGCCGGGGCGATCTTCCAAGCGGGGATCGCGAACGGGAAATTCCACGGGGTGATGACCGAGACGACGCCGAGCGGCTGACGCACGGTGTAGAGCAGATTCTTGGGCAGCTCCGAGGGCTGGGTGATCCCCCCCAGACGCAGGCCCTCGCCCGCGAACCACTCAATGAGCGTGATGCCCTTTTCCATCTCGCCGAGCGCCTCGGGCAGGATCTTACCCTGCTCGCGCGTCATCAGGCGGGCCAACTCCTCCTTGCGCTCGCGCAGCAGAAGAGCCGCCTTCATCAGGATGCGGCCGCGGACGGGCGGCGTGGTCGCTTTCCAACCCGGGAAGGCCTTCTGCGCCGCGTCGATCGCGCGCAGGACGTCGCTCTTGTCGGCGCCCTTGATCTTGGCCAAAATCTGGCGCGAGTCGGCCGGATTCGTCGAGATGATCTCGCGGGAGGATGAGCCCTCCATCCATTTTCCGCCGATGTACTGCTTCAAAACAGCGATTGCCGGGGTCGATTTCGTCGCGGTGGGGGTCATGCCGGGATTATATCAATTCCTCGACGGGCGGATGGGGCGGTTTTTCGCTTCGCGATGCAACTTTTCGGGGTGGTCAATCGTCTGATAGATGTGCGCCGGGGAATGCGCAACTGTTGGCGCCAACAGTCGAGGATAAAATGAAACCGAGAGAGATGAAGGATGACGAGTTGTGGGAAGCGATGAGGGTTCTTGCGGCGGAGGAGCGGCCGGTCGTCGCAATCGTGGTCGAACATCTGGCGGAGGTGGATCGGCGGGCGCTCTATACCGATCGAGGCTACCGTTCGCTTTATGATTACTGCGTTTATTCGCTGAAATACCCGGAAGGGGCCGCGTATCGGCGCATCAGGGCCGCGCGAGCGGTCATCAAGCGTCCGGAGCTTCTCAATGAACTCATCAGCGGCTCGATCAGCCTGGAGACGTTGACTCTCCTGCATCCGCATCTCGATGCGCCTCATTTCGACGACTTGTTGCTTCGGGCCAAGGGACGCACGACGCGCGAGGTGGAGATGATTGTCGCCGAATATCAGCCTGCCGTCAGGACGCAGGATGTCATGAGATTCGTGGGCATGGAGACAGCAACTTCTCTCATGGGCACGGCTCAGTCAGCGTATGGCACGGGATCCCGCAACGAGCAAACGGCGCTTGCAGGCGTTCGGGTTGCCGCGGAGGCGGGCGACGGTGTTAAAAAGCTCGTCCGATTCGCGTTTACGGCCGACGAGGAGCTCTACAACATGGTGCGCCGCTCTCAACAACTCATGCGCCACAAGTATCCTGATGGACGATTGGAGGGCATATTCCGGGACGCGCTCAAACTGCTGATCGAAGAAAAAGATATGGGACTCAAGAGCGCAAAGGCCGCGGAGAGAAAAGCTCGACGCCACGCGGCGAAGGCGAGGAGAGCATGATTTCGCGCGGCTTAGCGATCAACGACGTTTATCAGTTGAATGTCCGCGGCATCCGCTTGAGGAAGGTTCCGTGCGATGTCCTTCCCACCCACCTGCCGTTCAGCACCATCGCGTCCCCGCGCGAAAAGACGTCGCGGATGGACCCTTTGACCGTGACGCCCTCGTAAGGGTTGTAGTCGGCCGCGGAGTGGTGGTTCTTCTTTGAAAAGGTATGGGATTTATTCGGATCGAGGACCACGAAGTCCGCGTCGGCGCCGGGATTAAGATGGCCTTTGCGCGGATAGAGGCCGAATATCCTCGCGGGGTTGGCCGAGGTGATCTCGACGAAGCGATTTTCGGTGATCCGGCCCTTTTGAACGGCGTCCCATAGAAGAAGCATGCGATACTCGACCCCGGGAGCGCCGTTGGGAATTTTTGAAAAATCTTTCTTCCCCAGCTCTTTGCCCGGCTGATCGGTGCCGGCCTTCATGCAGAAAGAGCAATGGTCGGTCGAAACGACTTGGAGATCATCGCGGACAAGCCCGTTCCATAAACGCTCCGAATTGCCGGCGGGCCGAAGGGGCGGCGACATGACGAACTTGGCGCCCTCGAAGCCCGGACGACGGTAGTCATCCTCGGACAGATAGAGATACTGGGGGCACGTCTCGGCGAATACCGGCAAGCCCCGCGCGCGCGCGGCGCGGACCTCCTCCATCGCGTCGCCGGCGGAGAGGTGCACGAAATAGATCGGCACGCCGGCCATCTCGGCCAGCGCGATCGCCCGGTGAGTTGCCTCCGCCTCGGCGGTCATCGGGCGCGTCAGCGCGTGCCACTCGGGAGCGGTCCTGCCCTCGGCGACGGCCTTTTGAATCAACACATCGATCACCGATCCGTTTTCCGCATGCATGCAGATCATGCCGCCATTGTCGCGCGTGCGCATCAGGGCGCGGAAAATCGTCGTGTCGTCCGACATGAAAATGCCCGGGTAGGCCATGAACAGCTTGAAGGATGAGACGCCCTCGTCGACGAGCTTGTCCATTTCTTTTTGCTGTTTTTCCGGGAAATCCGTGACGATCATGTGGAAACCGTAGTCCACGGCGCATTTGCCGTCGGCGCGTATATGCCAGTCGTCGAGAGCGCCGCGAAACGTCTCGCCCTTCTTTTGGATGGCGAAGTCTACGATCGAGGTGGTGCCTCCGAAAATGGCCGAGGTCGAACCGGTCGTGAAGTCGTCGATCGTCGTGGCGCCCATGAAAGGCATGTCGAAGTGCGTGTGCGCGTCGATGCCGCCTGGGATCACGACCATCCCGCGCGCGTTCACGACGCGCCTGCCGGGCTCGGCTATCTTGCCGACGGAGACGATCCTTCCGTCGACGACGCCGAGGTCACCGATAAAAGTATCCGACGCGGAGACGACGGTGCCGCCTTTGACGATCAGGTCATATGGCATAGGGTTCCTCTTTTTCCCAGCGCATCAGCAGCCAGTACAGCAAGAACGCGAGGCCGAAGCTGATGAACCACGCGTAGTGGTACAGCGAGATCCAGAAGGGCGCCACCGCCGCGAGTTTGACCGTGCCGAGAAAGCCGGGGAGCATGGGCAGGCAGGACAGAACGAGGGCGATGAGCGCGCGGCCGTTCACGCCGCCAGCGTACCAATATTCCCCGTTTTTCTCATACAGCTCGCGCACGTCGAGCTTGGCTCCGCGCAGGATGTAGTAGTCGCAGATGAGAATGCCGCCGATAGAGCCCAAGAGGGAGGAGTAGGCGACGAGCCAAGTGAAGATGTAGCCGGACGGGTCGGAGATCAGCTTCCACGGCTGGATCACGATGCCGATGACGCCAGTGATGTAGCCGCCCATGCGAAAGTTTATTTTCTCGGGCCAGATGTGCGAGAAGTCGTTGGCGGGACCCACGACATTGGCGGCGATGTTGGTCGCGAGGGTGGCGATGCACAGGGAGACCAGCGCGATGGCGAGCACGAGCGGGTTTTGAAACCTGGCGATGAGGTCAACGGGATCCCAGATGGATTGTCCGTAGATGACGACGGTGGCCGAGGTGACGGCCACGCCGATAAAGGAGTATAGACCCATCGTGGTCGGAAGGCCCAAGGCCTGCCCCAACATTTGATCCTTCTGCGTCTTGGCGTAGCGCGAGAAGTCGGGGATATTGAGCGAGAGGGTCGCCCAGAAGCCGATCATCGCGGTCAGGGCCGGAAAGAAGAACGGCCAGAACAGGCCGGCCTTGGGCTGGCCCGGCTCGAAGGCCGAGGGGGCGGACAGCATGGGGCCGAAGCCGCCCGCTTGAACATACGCCCACCCGAGCAGCGCCAGGCCGAGGGCGATCAGCAGCGGCGCCTTGATGTTCAAAAGGACGCGGATCGACTCTACGCCCTTGTAGATCACGAACATATTGATCGCCCAAAAGAAGAGGAAGCAGCTCCATTGGCCTGCGTTGAGGCCCTGCAGGATCGGAGTCCCTCCCATGATGGACGGAAACCAGATGCCGACGAGCTTGTAGATCGCGGCGCCGCCGATCCAGGCCTGGATGCCGAACCAGCCGCAGGCGACGAGCGCTCGCAGGACCGCCGGAACATTGGCGCCCAGAACGCCGAACGCGGGCCGGCAGTAGACCGGATACGGGATGCCGTACTTCGTGCCGGCGTGCGCGTTGAGGATCATGGGCAGGAGGACGATGCAGTTGCCGAGGAAAATGGTCAGCACGGCCTGCCACCAATTCATTCCCTCGGAGATCAGAGATGAGGCGAGCATATAGGTCGGTATGCACGCGCTCATGCTGATCCACAGGACCGCGATGTCCTTGGTGCCCCAGGTACGGTCCGACTTGCGAGTGGGGGCGATGTCCTTATTCCAATACGGCGACTTCGTGACGGGCTCGGAGTGGTCGTGAATCTCCTCGTCCAGCAGCGCCGCGACGATTTTCTTTCTCACGGCAGCTGCTGCGTGAGCGCGCCGTAGGTTTCGGGCCGGCGATCGCGGAAGAACTGCCAAACCTTGCGGACCTCGAGGATTTGGTCGAAGTCGAGGTCGGCGACGACGATCGCGTCCTTGTCGTGCGGGCCGACCTTGAGCATCTGGCCGCGAGGATCGCAGAAGTAGGACTGCCCGTAGAATTCGCCGATATTCCAGGGACCTTCCCGGCCCACGCGATTGCTGGCGCCGACGAAGTATTGATTGGCGACGGCGTGCGCCGGCTGCTCTAGCTTCCAGAGATACTCCGACAGCCCTTTGACCGTGGCCGACGGGTTGAAGACGATCTCGGCGCCGTTAAGGCCCAAAATACGGGCACCATCCGGGAAATGCCGGTCGTAGCAGATGTACACGCCGACCTTGGCGTATCTCGTTTGGAAGACCGGATATCCCAGGTTCCCCGGCTTGAAATAGAATTTTTCCCAGAAGCCCGGCGCGCAGTGCGGAATATGGTTCTTCCGGTAGATGCCCGCGATCGTCCCATCGGCGTCGATGACGGCGGCGGTGTTGTAGTAGGTGCCGGTGGACGGCGTCTCGTAGATCGGGGAGACGATGACCATCTGATGCTTTTTGGCGAGGTCCTGCATAATCGTCGTCGTCGGTCCGGGAATGGGTTCGGCGGTGTCGTACCACTTCGCGTCCTGCTCGGCGCAGAAATAAGGGCCGTAGAATATTTCTTGGAGGCTCAGCATCTGCACGCCCTGCTTGGCCGCCTTCTCGATCAGGGCGACATGCTTGTCGATCATCTTCGCCTTGATCTGCCGCATGGTGTATTTGGGCGCCTGCCAGTCGCATGACGTCTGGATGAGACCGCATTTTACGATTCGGGACATGTGAACCTCTCTATTGCTGGATGCGTCTGTTGAGCTGGGCCAGCCGCTCGACCACCGGCGGCACGCCGAAGAAGCGTTTCTCGAAATGAAGCACGGTCGAATCATCGATCGGGAGGCGCAGCTGGTAGCGATTATCGTCCTCGCCGTGTTCGAACTGAGTCCCGTAGGTCTGCGGCAGGCCGATGGCCATTAAAAAACGGTCGAGCGCGGCCGCGCACAGCCAGCGCGCGGGCCGGTGGCCGTTGATGGAGGCCATGGTCGCGAAGCGATGCGCGCTGAGGAATTCTTTCGGCTCCGCGCCGTGCAGGAAAAGCACGGCGGCGTGGTAGAGATCGTTCGAGGTGTTGACGCCGCCCTGCTCGATCATCTCGACGAGTTCTCGGCGGCGCGCCGCGTCGCGCTGCTTGAGCGCTTCGACGTCCGCGGTGGATCGGTAGACCGCTTCGCGGTCTTTTTGATCGGCCGCGTACAACTCGTCGAGGCGGAGATTGCCGGTTTCCGGTGGCATCGCTGTCCGCTGGTTCCTAATGCCGGCGATAGACTTCGCCGTAGCCCTTCATTCCGTTTTGCGCGTAGTCTTCCCAGGTGAGCGGCTTCAGGCCGGTGTCCACGGGCTTCATCGTGATGCAGCCGTCCACGGGGCAGACGAGCGAGCATAAATTGCAGCCGACGCAGTCGGCTTGCAGCACATGCGGCTTGCGGTTGCCCCTCTTGCGGTCGATGTCGATGCACTGGTGCGTCGTGTCGTTGCAGGCGACGTAGCACACGTCGCAGCCGATGCACTTCGCGGGGTTTATCGCGGCGACGCTCTTGTAGTGAAGGTTCAGTTTTTTCCAGTCGACGATATTCGGCGCGGACTTTCCGATGAAGTCGGCCGTCTTGGCGAATTTTCGGCGGCGCATCCAGCCCTCGAGGCCCGCGTTCAAGTCTTCGATGATGCGGAAGCCGTGGTGCATCACTGCCGTGCAGAGCTGCACGGAGGACGCTCCCAGCAGCATGAATTCGACCGCGTCCGACCAGGTCGAGATGCCGCCGATGCCGGACATCGGCAGGCCCGCGGTCTCCGGGTCCGTCGCGATCTGGCTGACCATGTTGAGCGCGATCGGCTTGACCGCCGGCCCGCAGTATCCGCCGTGGGATATCTTGCCCTCGACGGCGAATTTCGGGACCATGGTCTCGACGTCGATCCCCATGATGGAGTTGATCGTGTTGATGAGGGAGACGCCATCCGCGCCGCCCTGCTTCGCCGCGCGCGCGGCGAAGCGCACGTCGGCGACGTTCGGCGTGAGCTTGACGAGCACGGGGACCGTCGAGACTTCCTTGACGAATTCAGTGACCATCTTGACGTACTCGGGCACCTGTCCCACGGCCGCGCCCATGCCGCGTTCGGACATGCCGTGCGGGCAGCCGAAGTTGAGCTCGATGCCGTCGGAGCCCGCGGCCAGCACCTTTTTGGTGATCTCGTGCCAGGCTTGCCTTTCGCACGGCACCATCAAGGACGCGACGACGGCGTTGCCCGGAAATCGTTTTTTGACCTCGTAGATCTCCTTGAGATTCGTCTCGAGCGGACGGTCCGTGATCAGCTCGATGTTGTTGAAGCCGGCGATCTTTTGGCCGCCGAGGTCCATTGCGCCGTAGCGGGAGGAGACGTTGACGACAGGCGGGTCCTGGCCGAGCGTCTTCCAGACGGCGCCACCCCAGCCGTACTCGAAGGCGCGCATGACCTGCGCGCCGGAGTTCGTGGGCGGAGCCGAGGCGAGCCAGAACGGGTTGGGGGACCTGATTCCGGCGCAGTCCGAGGAGAGGTCGGGCTTGGCGCGAGGCTTCATCATGAATGGCTTCTAGGCATGATGGGGGCTACTTTGCGTCCAGTGATGGTGGAAATCCAATATTGGTTTTCCGCCGGCGCCGGCCGATCCGGAAACAACGCCCGCTGAATGCCCCAGGCGGCGCGCTTGCCGTCGGCGGCGGCGTTGACGACTTCCTTGCCGCCGTTGACCGCGTCTCCGCCCGCGAAGATCGACGGTTTCGAGGTCGCGAGCGTGTCGGCGTCGACCTTGAGCCGGCCGTCCTCGCGCAGAGCGAGGCCGAAGGCCTTGGCGAGCGCGATGTGCTTGGTCTGGCCGATCGCCTTGATGACTCGATCGGCAGGCAGGGCGAACTTGGCGCCCCGGGCGTTCTTGAACTGAACCCCCTCGGCTTTTTTCTTGCCGAGGATGCGCACGGGAGCGGCGTGGGTCAGTATCCGCACGCCGTCCTTTTTCGCGTGTACGATCTCGAAATCGTAGGCGGACAAGTCCTCCGCGCCGCGGCGGTAGGCGAGCACGACCGAGCCCGCGCCCGCGCGCAGGGACTGCGTCGCCGCGTCGATGGCGGTGTTGCCGCCGCCGATGACGACGGTGTCGGCGCTCGGGGGCACGCCCCTGCCGCCTTTGGCCTTGACCCGCTCGATGAAGGAGAGGGCGTCCATGACGCCGGGGAGCTCCTCGCCCGGGATGCCGAGCGAGCGGGTATCCGAAAGGCCGATGCCGATGAACAGGGCGTCGAAGCGGCGAAGCACGTCGGCAGCCGGCACGTCCTTGCCCACCTCCTTGCCGGTGACGAGGTCGCAGCCGAGCTTGAAGAGAAACCGCATCTCCTCGAGCGCGGTGGGCTGGGACATCTTGTATTCGGCGACGCCGTAGGTGTTGAGGCCGCCGGGCAGGCGGCGCTTCTCGAAAATCGTGACCGCGAAGCCGAGGCGGCGCAGGTAGGCCGCGCATGAGGCGCCGGCGGGGCCGGCGCCGATGATCGCGACCCTCTTGCCGTTGTCCTCGCCCGCGCGGAACGGAGGCTCTCCCGCCGCGTACACGGCGTCGGTCGCGTGGCGCTGAAGGCGCGCGATCTCGATGGGCTTCTCGTGCCAGTCGTGGTAGACGCAGGCGCCCTCGCACAGCACTTCGACGGGGCAGACGCGGGCGCAGGAGTGGCCGAGCGCGTTGGCCTCGAGGATGGTTTCCCCCGAACCGAGCGGATCGGCGGACGCTATTTGGCGGATGAACCGCGGCACGTCGATGTGCGTCGGGCAGGCGGCGACGCAGGGCGCGTCGTAGCAGTAGAGGCAGCGGGACGACTCGATCCGCGCCTCCTCGCGCGACATCGGTCCTTTCAGCTCGGCGAAGGCCTCTGCCGCCGGGCCTCCATGAGATCGGGCCATGCCGCTATTGTACTACTTGAGAACCTGAATGCGCCCCATGGACGGTTGGGGCGTCAGCGCCTTCATGATGGAGCTCACGCCGTCCTTGACGTACATGGACGAGATGAGCACCACGGAGGACAGCAGGAGCGCGACCGCGACGTTGCCCTTCTCGAGCTCCTTGCCCTCCTCCATATGCCTGGTGAGGCGCCCAAACAGGCGCAGCGTCACCGAGATTGAAAACACGGCCAGCGCCATCGAGACCGCCAGGTGCCCCGCCATGCGCGCGAGCAGTTCCAGGACGTTCGCGTTCTCCTCGGTCGGCGCCAGCATGTGCATGCGGATCATCTGGATGGAGGAGTCGGTGCCCGCCATCAAGATCTGGGAGGCGCAGAATAGGATCGTGCCGACCAGGAGGCCGACGGCGACGTTGCCCTCCTTGATCTTCTTCTCCATGTCGAAGTCGGGGTTGGCCTTGATGAAGATTCGATAGGTCCAGAAGATGACGATGCAGGCCATCAGGACCATGAGGAAGAAGTGCATCAAGCTGACGATAACGCGTGTCGCGATCATGAGGGCTCCCGGTAGAACGGTTCGATTTTGTAGCCTTCCCGGCCGTTGAGCAGATGGGCGGTTTCCTCCCCGACCCGGCCGGGCGGCAGCCAAGCCGGACCCGCCGGCTCGACGAGGACGTACTGAAGGCCTTCGTGCTCGAGGAACAGGTCCCCTTTCTCGGGGATCAGCAGCACCCCCATCAAGTAATGCCCGGGCACGGAGACGCCCACCATCCGCATCTGCGCCCAGTTGGATAGGATCGAGGCGAGCAGGGCCGTTTTCGTGTCGCAGTCGCCCCAGCCAGTGACGACGGCGGTGATCGGGGGCAGGACGCCGCCCGTGTGCTTGTCTTTGTAGACGGGATCGGGCTGCTTGTAGCGCATCGCGGTCTGCACGAAGGAGAGCACGGATCCGATGATGTCGTCGGAACGATAGCGGCGCGCGGCCGCTATCCTCTCGAAGGAGAGCGCCAGGGGCTTGATCAAGGGCGCGTTTTGTTGGACGACGCCCGGCATGTCCACCGTGACCGTGTTGTCGCTCGTCAAGCGAAAACCGCGCGACGAGAGATAGTCGCCCAGGCGCCGGTCGTATTCCTCATCGAGAGCGGCAATCGCCCTGTCAAGCTGGGCCTGGGACTTCCCCTGCTTGACCGCAAGCTGGTGCGCGCTCCGACGCGAGGCTTCGCGCCAAGCTTTCACCTCGGCGATGCCCTCCTTCGTGTAGCCGAAGGAGTCGTTGTAGGGGCGGAACGCGCTTTCCGGGACGCTGTAGGAGATCTCCAGCCTGTCCTTTTTGAAGTTCTGAAAACCGTAGGTCGCGGTCCTGGAGGAGGACGTTTTGTGGACGCGCTGGTATGTCCGGGGGCCTCCGCCGGAGCCATCGTCATCGCCGGCGTCTTGCCCGAACAGGGTTTGGCCGGCGGCCGCGAATCGCGGCATGCGCGCCTCGTCCTTCGGGCCCAGGAGCGCGGAAACGAACGCCCCCGCCAGGAGGAACGCGCCCACGGCCGCCGGCGGCCTGCGCCAAGCCATGACGCGTATTTTAGCACCTTGCGGGGCTTCCGCGAGCCTGTTATCATTCGGCCGGACATGTCCACGGCCGATCCTCTTATCGGGCAGACCCTCGGGCCCTGCCGTCTTGACGCGCTCATCGGGCGCGGAGGCATGGGCAGGGTCTATCGGGCCCGTCACCTGGCGCTTGATCGCGTCGTGGCGGTCAAGCTCGTCGACGTGGGCGGCGCCGCGGCCGGAACGACCGGCGACGCCGTGCGCGAGCAGATACTGGCGGAGGCCCGCAGCGCCGCCAAGCTCGAGGATCCGCGCATCGTCGCGATCCACGAGGTCGGCGAGGATCGGGGCATCCCATATATCGTGATGCAGTGGGTGGACGGGGAGTCCCTGGAAGCGCGAGTCAACCGGCAGGGCCGCCTGCCTCTTCCGGAGGCGCTCGAGATCATCCGGGAGACGGCGACGGCGCTGGACGCGGCGCATAGGGCCGGGCTCGTGCACCGCGATATCAAGCCCGGGAACATCCTCGTGGACGCGCGGGGAACCGTGAAGCTGGCCGACTTCGGCATTGCGCGGCCGGCCGGCGTCGCCTCCGCCGCGACAGAAGCGGTCGCCGGATCCTTTCATTTCATGGCGCCGGAGCAGGCTTTTGGAGGCCCGCCCGATCCCCGGTCGGACCTGTACGCGCTCGGAACGACCTGGTACTACGCTTTGACCGCCCAGCCCCCGTACCCGGGTTCGGCCATGGACGCGCTCGCGCGCCATCGCGACGAGCCGCCCCCCGAGGTGCGTCTCCTGCGTCCGGAGGTCACCGAGCGCGCGGCGAGCCTCCTGCGCCGCCTCATGGCCAAAAAGGTCGAGGAGCGTCCCGCCGACGCGCGCGCCCTCTTGAGGGAAATGCTTTCGGTCGGCATGCTCCTCGATACGGACACGAGCGGCTCTCCGTTCAAAATATTGCCCGCGGCGCCCCGCCCCGAGGCGCGTCCGCCCGAAGCTCGCCCCCCATCCTTCGCCGCACCCCCGCCGCGCGAGCGCGGCATCCCGCTTCCCCCCGCGCCGGCGGCCGCGCCGCC